>JAAYEU010000162.1 GCA_012728595.1 Tissierellia bacterium | reverse complement strand
GAGTATCTCAAAAGGTAGGACAAGAAGCCAACCCAAGAAACTTCCTACTGATGCATGCCATGGGACCAAACGTAGCAGGAGTAATAGGTTCTGCAGTAGCAGCAGGATTACTCTTGAATCTATTTGGGGGTTAAAGATAGACAAATTGGTTTTTAACCTTACATGTACAGGGTATAATGATAAAAAGGTTGAAAATATAGGTGATTAAAATTATAATTAATGTGTACCTAGCCAGCATCTAGTAGAGCTGGACTTTAAAGATTAGGTAAAATATAAAATACGACTGGTATCCAGGATTGGAACTAGATCGGAGGGATATGTATGAAAACTGTTAAAGGATTAACTGCAAGAAAGATGATGGTTGTAGGCCTATTAGCGAGCATTTCCATAGTATTGGGAATTGTACCCGGCCTAGGTTTTATTCCGGTAGGGCCTACAAGGGCCACAATAATGCATATACCTGTAATTATTGGGGCTATAATGGAGGGGCCTTTAGTCGGTGGGCTAATAGGCCTTATCTTTGGGGTTTTTAGTATTTTTCAAGCTATATCCAACCCAACACCTGTATCCTTTGTATTTTTAAACCCAATAGTTTCAGTTGTTCCCAGAATTTTAATTGGGTTAGTAGCTTATTATGTTTACAAGTTTTCTAAGGAAATAGGTGGGAAGAAATCTTTGTGGCTATTAAATATAATTTGGCTATTCTTATTTGCTTATTTAAGCTATGGTCTATATATTAGTATTGTAGAATTTACAAGCATATGGTCGATATTGATAAATATATTATTGATGGCCTTAACCTTGGTAATAGGCATCTATTCCCACAAAAATCTAAAGGATAAAGCTATAGATATAATACTATCCACAGCCTTAGGGACCCTCACTAATACAGTAGGAGTGCTTTCAGCCATATACTATCTTTATGGAGAGCAATTTGTTGAAAAATTAGGCCAGGATATCCAAATGGCAAGGAAGGTAATTGTGGGGATAGGAATAGCCAACGGGATTCCAGAGATTATTATTGCTATAATAGTGGTTACTAATGTTATAGCTGCATTAAATAGAAGAAGATAGATTGGATGTGGAAGTATGTTATTGGTAATAGATGTGGGTAATACTAATATAGTACTTGGAGTATACAAGGGAACGAAATTGCTATATGATTGGAGAATTGCAACCTATAAGGATAAGACTTCCGATGAGTATGGACTACTATTGGAACAAATATTTAAATATCATGGTCTTTGTTTAAAGGATGTAGAAGATGTAATTATTTCTTCAGTAGTTCCTACACTGATGCATACTTTATCTGAAATGAGTAAAAAATATTGCAAGAGCGAACCAATAATAGTAGGGCCTGGTACTAAGACAGACATGAATATAAAGTATGACAACCCAAGGGAAGTAGGAGCAGATAGAATTGTAAATGCAGTAGCTGGTTACGAAAAGTATGGCGGGCCATTGATAATAGTGGATTTTGGTACGGCCATAACCTTCTGTGCCATCTCAAGGGATGGAGAATATTTAGGTGGAGCAATAACCCCAGGGATAAAAATATCTAGCGAAGCTCTATTTTCAAGAACTTCTAAACTTCCAAAGGTTGAGCTTACCAAGCCTAAATCGGTAATTGCGAAGAATACAATAAACAGCATCCAGTCAGGTCTAGTCTATGGCTATATAGGATTGGTAGACTACATTATAGAGAGAATGATGGAAGAACTTAAAGATGAAGGAGAGGTTAAAACCGTAGTAGGTACAGGAGGTTTATCTCCATTAATCTCTAGTGAAAGCAAGTATATCAACAAAATCGATAAGCTGTTAACCTTAGAAGGACTTCGTATAATATATGAAAGGAATAAGTAGCCTTTTGGCTACTTTTTCTAATATCATGCTCTAAAAAGGTGATAGGATGAAAATAGGGAATATAGAATTGGAAAACAATATAGTTTTAGCACCCATGGCAGGAATAACCGATAAGGCCTTTAGAGTTATTTGTAAGGAGATGGGAGTAGGGTTAGTGGTTTCAGAAATGGTAAGCAGTAAGGGATTATACTATGGGGATAAGAAAACGGAGAATTTCACCCAAATAGACCCAAAGGAAAGACCTATTGCTCTACAAATATTTGGTTCTGATCCCGATATAATGGCAGAAGTAGTTGAAAAGCATATCAACCCTAGGGAAGATATAGATATATTGGATATCAATATGGGCTGTCCTGCTCCTAAGATAGTAAAAAGTGGGGATGGGGCAAAACTACTTCAGGACCCTCCGTTGGTCAGACAAATATTAAGAAAGCTAGTAAAGATTTCAAATAAACCCGTCACATTAAAAATGAGAATGGGTTGGGATAAAGATAGTATAAACGCCATTGAAATTGGCAAGATAGCCGAAGAAGAAGGGGTTTCGGCTATAACCATCCATGCTAGAACCAGGGACATGTTTTATTCAGGAGAGGCCGATTGGAATTTTATACGGAAAATGAAAGAGAATCTAAGCATCCCTCTTATAGGCAATGGAGATATCTTTCAACCTGAGGATGCTATAAGGATGATGGAATACACCGGATGCGATGGGGTGGCCATTGGTAGGGGTGCTCTGGGCAATCCCTGGATATTTAAAAGGATAAAACTACTAATGGAAGGCAAAGAAGATGTAAAGCCTACCAATGAGGAAATAATCCATATGGCTATAAGACATCTAAATCTATTGTGTGATATAAAAGGGGAAGAGGTTGGAGTAAAGGAGATGAGAAAACATATTGCCTGGTATTTAAAGGGATTAAAAAATTCCAACAGGATAAAGAAAGAGGTAAATACAGTAGTTTATAAAACTAGGATGGAAGAGATACTGTTAAATTACTTATTGGAGATAGATACCTTTACTCACAACTAGTTATACTTCTTATACAATGTTCATATAATACATTACAATATTATAAGAAGGAGGTGTCTATATCCAATTTATCTATGTATTAGGAGAGGATACCTATTATAATCACATTAGCAGGGGATTGATTAAATATATTCCAAAGAAGTATATTCCCTCTAAGAAAGTAAAAACTTTAGAATATATTAAAGATGATAACGATAGAATAATTGGTAAGGTTTGTGGAGTTTTTCTTAATACAGCCAATATGGAGCGGGAAAAGTTATTGGCAGAATTAATTAAGGCAATAGAAAAAGTTAGGGATCAAAATGACAGGGATATAATTTTGGAAGATTTAAATGCGTTTAACCTAAAGGATATACAATCAATTGAGGATAATACTCATTTAAGAATTAGGAATGGCATGAGGGTAAAGATGTTTTTTTTACCCCCACTTTTAAAAAGAATCTATGAAGGTTTAGGGGAGGATCTAAAAGAAAAGGAGATTTTAATAATAGGGGATGAAGAGAATTTAACTAAGAAGATGATAGAATCCCTTTATGAGTATGTAGGCTTTATAACCCTAGCTGGTAAATATGAAACTACCATTGAAGATATATCTAGCTATATATTGAATAAGACTGGCTTATCCATCTTCTATTCCAAAAAAATAGACAGACTATTGCCTAATTACTCAATAATTATTAACCTTAAAGACTATTACCAGCTGAATTTAGATAAGGTAAGGAAAAAGGCTTTAATATTTGACCTTAGCATAGAAAAGCCTATAAAGAGGCAGTTAGCTGGACTTGATTTACCAATCTGTATAGATGACTTTATGTTTAACGTAGAACACTTAAATATTAAGGAAAATAGGTTCATAAAATCCCCTGTACCTTCCTATGTTTATGAGCAATTTAATTTAGTGCCATCAGATCATAATAAAATTGTAGGATTATCCATTGGGGATAAGATGTATAATATCGATAGTTTCATAGAAGGTCAGGTAAGGAGGAAGGTGAAGCTTTAGGACTTGACAACAGTTTTTTCCTTGATTATAATAGTCTGGATATATGCATAGTTGCTTGAATCCGTTTCAAAGGGCATACAGGCCAAAAATTTTATTAATAGTTGATAAAAGGAGAGAGTTATATGGCTGAAAGGGATGTATTTTTAACCTACGAAGGATTAAAAAAACTTGAGAAGGAATTGGAACAATTAAAAACGGTAAAAAGAAGAGAAATTGCAGATAGAATAAAGCAAGCTTTGACCTTTGGAGATATTAGCGAAAATTCAGAGTACGATCAAGCAAAAAATGAACAGGCCCAGTTGGAAGAAAGAATAGCAAAGTTGGAAATGATACTTAGAAATGCAAGGCTTATCGATGATGAAGATATTTCTACAGATGTGGTAAGCATTGGTTCAAAGGTTGTAGTTAAAGATTTGGAATATGATGAAGAAATGGAGTATACTATAGTAGGCTCAGCAGAGGCGGACCCCTATCAAGGAAAGATATCGAATGAATCTCCCGTTGGAAAGGCTTTACTTGGGAAGAAAAAAGATGATATAGTAGAAGTACATGTGCCCGATGGACTTATTAAATATCAAATTATTAGCATTACCAGATAGAAGGAGGTTAATCATATATGGCAGGGACAGAAGAAAATATTAATGAAATGCTTAAGATAAGAAGGGAAAAGTTAAAGAAATTAATAGAGGTGGGAGAAAATCCCTTTCTTATAGAAAAATATGATTATACCCATCATAGTACGACTATAAAGGAAAACTTTGAAGAATTGGAAGAGGAAACGGTCTCAGTAGCAGGTAGAATCATGTCCCGCAGGGGGCATGGTAAGGTCAGTTTTATGGATATACAGGATAGCAAGGGTAGAATTCAAATTTTTATTAAGATGGACATATTAGGAGAAGAAAACTACAACAAATTAAATCTTTTAGATATTGGAGATATTATTGGAGTTAAAGGAGAAGTATTTAAGACTAAGACAGGAGAAATTTCGGTAAGGGCTAGAGAGTTAACCTTATTAACTAAGTCCTTACAGATACTGCCTGAAAAATTCCATGGTTTAAAGGATCAGGATTTAAGATACAGGCAAAGGTATGTAGATTTAATTGTAAATCCAGAAGTTAAGGAAACCTTTATTATTAGGTCTAAGATAATTAAAGCCATAAGGGAATACTTAGATGAAAGAGATTTCTTAGAGGTAGAAACACCTATCTTAAACACCATTGCCGGTGGAGCAAATGCAAGACCCTTCATCACCCATCACAATACACTGGATATAGATATGTACTTAAGGATAGCAAATGAACTCTATTTAAAGAGGCTAATAGTTGGAGGATTTGAAAAGGTATACGAGATGGGTAGAATGTTTAGAAATGAAGGTATGAGCTATAAGCATAATCCAGAGTTTACTAGCATCGAGTTATACCAAGCCTATGCCGATTATGAAGACATGATGAAGCTTACAGAAGAGTTAGTATCCTATGTAGCGGAAAAAGCATTAGGCACAATGAAAATTAACTATCAAGGAAAGGAAATAGATTTAACTCCACCTTGGAGAAGGCTTAGCATGATAGATGCTATAAAGGAATATACAGGAGTAGACTTTAACGATATACAGACAGATGAGGAAGCAATAGAGATAGCTAAAGCAAAGGGTATAGAAGTTGAAGCTGGCATGAAGAGAGGCCATATAATTAATGAATTCTTCGAAGAATTCTGTGAGCAGCATCTAGTTCAGCCTACCTTTATAACCCATCATCCAGTAGAAGTATCCCCATTAGCTAAGAGAAATCCTGATGATCCGAGATTAACCAATAGATTTGAAGCCTTCATTAACACATGGGAAATAGCCAATGCCTTCAGTGAGCTAAATGACCCAATAGATCAAAAAGAAAGATTTTTAGAGCAAGTAAAACAAAGGGAAGCCGGAGACGATGAAGCCCATATGATGGACTTAGACTTTATAAATGCTTTAGAAGTAGGCCTTCCCCCGACTGGAGGATTGGGGATAGGCGTAGATAGGCTAATAATTATATTAACTAACCAGCCAACTATAAGGGATGTAATATTATTCCCAACTATGAAACCAATAGACCAAGATGAGTAGTTGATGAGTCAAAGGTAACCTTTGACTCATCAATGGTTTTTGGAGTATAAACTTAAGTGTGGGAGGGTATTATCTATGTATACCTTAGATGAGCTCCAATACATAGTAAAAAGATGTCATAGGTGTCCCCTATCTAAAAGTAGGACACATGTAGTCTTTGGGGAAGGGAATAGAAGGGCAAGGTTGATGTTTGTAGGAGAAGGGCCTGGTTTTAATGAGGATAGGCTTGGAAGACCTTTCGTTGGAAGGGCAGGTCAACTCTTGGATAGGATGCTTGAAGCCATTGGAATTAAAAGAGAAGAAGTTTATATAACCAATATTGTAAAATGTAGGCCACCAAATAATAGGGACCCTTTGCCTAATGAATGCAATACATGTATAGAGTTTTTAAGATGGCAGGTAAAAATAATAGACCCTGCTATTATAGTTTGTTTAGGAGCGGTGGCAGCACGGAATATTATAGATCCAAATTTTAGGATAACAAAAGAGAGAGGTGTTTGGATTAATAGAGGAAAGTTTCATATTATAACTACTTATCATCCTGCTGCCCTATTAAGGGATGAGAGGAAAAAGAAAGAGGCTTGGGAGGATTTTAGGAAAATTAGAGGAAAATATAATGAAATATAGATATGGATAGGGAGGTAAAAAGGTGAAGGAAGAAAGGATTGCAGCTTTAAATGAAGAAATCAAAAAAAATTACCCGGAAGAAAAGATCATCATTGGCTATGGCAATTTAAACTGTGATTTAATGCTTCTTGGAGAAGCTCCAGGTGCAAAGGAAATAGAATTGGGAGAGCCTTTCGTAGGGCAGGCTGGAAAATATTTTGAAGAGTTTTTAAGCTTCTTAAATTTGAAAAGGGAAGATGTATATATAACTAATTCGGTTAAATATAGGCCTACAAAAACAAATCCTAAAACTAATAGATTATCCAATAGGACTCCCACATCCAAAGAAATAGATGCCTTTAGAGCTTATGTTTATGAGGAGATAAGTATTATCAGACCAAAGTTAATAGCCACCTTAGGCAATATACCTTTGAAGTTAATCTTTAACGACGATATTAAGATTGGAAAAGTCCACGGGCAACTAATGGAGAAAAAAATAAGGGATACGGTTTATAATATATTTCCACTATATCATCCTGCCGCCGTTATATACAATAGAAGATTAAAGGACATATATATGGAGGATTTAGCGATATTAAAAAAAGAACTGAAAAAAATTATAAAAAAGGGTTGACATTATATCAAAAAGGGTATAATATATATACCTGTCGGCTGTATGATTAGATTCATCGAAATGATAATAAATTTCGAAAAAAGCTATTGACAGAAGTTAAAATTTCTGTTATAGTATAAAAGCTGACTGATTGAACCTTATAGAATTAAATAGCGTGAAGTACTTTGAGTAAGAAGTCAGACAAACTTTTAAATGAGAGTTTGATCCTGGCTCAGGACGAACGCTGGCGGCGTGCCTAACACATGCAAGTCGAGCGAAGCGCCTATGACAGATTCCTTCGGGATGACGACATAGG
>JAAYEU010000161.1 GCA_012728595.1 Tissierellia bacterium | reverse complement strand
TTGGCTCCCATTAGTATTTGGACCAGCGTTGGCCATGGATAAAGCCCCCCTAAAATTACGATAATTAATATCAAACTCATCCTCAAAAGGCTGACCCCATATGCTTTGTCCACCAGTTCCATTTCCATTTGGGTCTCCCCCTTGAATCATGAAACCATATATTACTCTATGGAAGGTCAATCCATCGTAATATCCATTCTCAGCATGGGTTTTAAAGTTTTCCACTGCCTTAGGTGCTATTTCTGGGAATAGCCTTATTTTAATGGCTCCATAATTGGTTTCCATTATTACCATTTCTTCACCCTTATGGGGTAATTCTAACTGCTCTAATGCCACATTAGCGCCTCCTTTTCCCGGTTTTTGGGTATCACCTTCATTTTTGCATCCATTTAGAAAGAAAACTGATAGCATTACTATAAACAATATGGTAATTCTAGCTTTTTTAACCATACCAACTTCCTTTCTATTTTGGTGTTTACTTTTATAGGATATCATATATATCCTAAAATAAAACGCCTACTTCCATTTTTATGAATTTCATCCTATTAATTTATAATAGAGTATTCCATTTTCCTTAGTCTTTTCAGCCTCCCCAATATGGACTAAATGTTCTAAATGGCTCATGGTTTCCCCAGATGCGAACCACTTTTGAGGACTTGGGAAGTCTTCCCAATTATCATACCTTAAATCCCAATTCATTTTAGCTGCCACATCCCTAACAGTCATCTTTTCATCCCTTATAATCTCCCTTATTTCATCTAAGCGCTCCTGATGATGTTTTAGTAATTCTTCAATCCTCTTTCTATGATCTCTTACAATGCTTCGATGGGATGAAAATAAATAATCTATAGGATAGTCATAGACCTTTTTTAAGCTCTCAAAATATGTGGCTAATATATCTTGATCAAATCCCCAAAAGCTAATATTAGGCGTTATCCTGTTAAGAACATGATCTCCTCCAAAGAATAGTTTATGTCTCCTTTCATATAGGCCAATATGACCTGGAGTATGGCCAGGAATATCTATGACTTCCAACTGATAATCCCCTATGGTTAATATTTGGCCTTCCTTCAATGGAATAAATTCCACAGTCTCCTTTGGACAGTATTTGTAACCGGGATGGTCATCTATGGATATATTGTCCCTTTCTAAATCGAACAATATTTTATAATCATCAAATTGCTTCCAATACTCTTCGGTCGTCATGTCATTAATCATATTGCCATCTATCTCCCCAGCATATACCTTAACCCCTTCTTGGTTTAGGCTGGCCGCTAGTCCTGAGTGGTCTGAATGGAGATGGCTAATTAATAATTTGCAATTGTTAAGATCGATATTTAACTCCTCTAACCCTTCCATCAGGGCATCTTTACATTCTTTCATATTAAATCCTGTATCGATAATTAAACTTTCATTATCCGATTTGATTATGTAACTATTTAAGGCCCTTAAAGGATTGTTGGGTAGTGGTATCTCTAATAGGTAAATATCTGGATATACTTCTAATACCATGTTATCACTCCTAACCATTATTCCTTGTATA
>JAAYEU010000033.1 GCA_012728595.1 Tissierellia bacterium | reverse complement strand
TTTATCATTATGAGAAAGCCTTTTATCATAATGATAATTTTGGACCTCTTCACCTATCCTAGCTGAAATAATCACGGACAGAAAATCTTCTATCATTTCCCTACTTACATCCATCTTCTTAAGATACAAATCTGATAATGTTTTTCTAAGCTTTAAAAGTTTTTCTCCATTCTTTACTTCCATGGGTAAGGGTGAGTATTCGAGTAAGAATACGGTTCTTGCTATATCATAAAGATAGGGCCCATGGCAAATGTTCATGAAATCTATAATGGCTGTATTTCCATCATGAATAAATATATTGCCTGGGTGGAAATCACCATGACAAAGATTCCCTCCATCTGGAAGCCTGTCTATTAAATTTGTAACTTCTTCTCCTTTTAAATCTACTCTTTTTACATTATTCCTTAAGAAATCCTTATAGCTTGGCACATCTTCAATCCTATTCCTTATAATCCTTTTATGCAATTTTGACATATACACAGCACATTTTTCTATATCCCTAGTCCTCATAAACCAATCCAGTAAAGATTCTCCTTCTAATCTATCATAGATTATACCTAATTGCCCCTCATAAGTAATAAGTTCATAGGCCTTAGGTTTTAAAAAATCCATATTCCATATTAGACTTGCATTTTTGAATTCCTTTTCTACCGACTCCTTTGGAAAACCTTTATGAAAAAGTTTAAGGACTTTATCCTCCTCCCATTGGTATACAGTTGCAGTATTACCAATCCCAACTACTTTTCCTATTCCCATATACTCCCTCCTATTTAACTTTATAGTATTTTAATTTCCCTAATATTACATTAGTAATCAAATTATATATACCAAGTCCATAAAAGTATTATAATATAAGTGGTGATTCAATTGTCTATATCAAATAAACTAATGGAAAAAATTAAATCCATCCCTAACAGACCTGGAGTATATATCATGAAGGATTCATTGGGAAATATAATTTATATCGGTAAAAGTAAATCATTGAATAAAAGGGTAAGGTCTTATTTTCAGAGGAATATTGATTTTAATAAAATAAAACAGCTGGTCTTCAATATCCATGATATTGAGACAATAATAACAGATACCCATTTGGAGGCACAGATATTAGAATGTAGTTTAATAAAGAAATATAAGCCTATCTATAATAGCCAATTTAAAAATGATAAGAAGTATATATACTTAACAGTTGAAGAAAATAATAGATATAATCCTTTAGCAATTACCCTTGAAAGGGAAAGTAATTTTAGTTTTGGACCTTATAGGAGTAAAAATTCCCTGATGGAATTGGTCAACCTCCTTAAAAATCTATACCCTATCAGGAAAGATAAAGATTTATATGACTTTAATTACCATCCACTACCAGCCAAAATGGACGAAGGTGAGTTTAAAGAAAATAGAAAATCCTTAATAGAAATATTGTCCCATGAAAAAGCTATGGAGATTTTTATTAGCTTAATCAATAATAAAATGGAAGAAGCCTCTTTACAATTGCAATTCGAAAGGGCATCTTATTATAGGGATCTCTTATCCCATTTTAATTATCTATTTAATTCCAACAGAGGGGATGTTACTAAGGGAAAAGAGATTCTAGCAGGAGAGAAGTTGGATGATGGTTATAAATTGTTCTACATTGTAGATGGCAATTTAATCTACAAGAAGAAGTTTAATGATATTGATGAAGATAATATAAAAGACTTTATTGTCAATGTTAAAAGGGATAAGCATCTAAATGACTATATCTATAATGAAAAGAGCAAGTTGGATTTTAAGACCATAATAAATAGGGAGCTAAAGACCAACCCTTCTATTGTAGTCCAATACCTTGATGAAAATATGGACTTATCTTTTTTAAATGATTTTTTAAATCAACTGGAAACTACAAAATAATTTATTGTTAATAAAATTTATAGGGTATATAGATTAGGGAAAGGAGTGTCAATATGGCTAAACTTTTTACCGCTATAAAAATCAAGGATTTAGAATTAAAAAATAGAATCGTCATGGCCCCCATGTGTATGGTGGAAGCTGACAACGACGGATATGCTAAAGATTGGCATGTAATTCATTATGCCAGTCGAGCCATTGGGGGAACTGGCCTTATAATACTAGAAGCCACCGCAGTAGAAAGTAGAGGACGAATTAAAGATAGGGACTTAGGCATTTGGGATGATTCCCACATTAAGGGATTGGAAAAGATAGTAAAATATTCTAAGGAATTGGGAGCTAAGATGGGAATCCAGCTAGCCCATGCTGGCAGGAAGTGTAGAGTAGATTCAGAGCAAATAATAGGTGCATCTCCTTATGCCTTTGACAATACCTATCCTACCCCAAAGGAGATGACTAAAGACGACATAAAGACGGTAATAAAAGCCTTTAAAGAAGGTGCCAGAAGGGCTAATGAAGCTGGATTCGATGTAATCGAAATCCATGGGGCTCATGGATATTTAATAAATGAATTCCTATCACCCCTTACTAATAAAAGAACAGACGAATATGGTGGAAGTTTGGAAAATAGGACTAGGTTCTTAAGAGAGATAATAGTTGAAGTTAAAAAGGTATGGCCTGAAAACAAACCTATTATACTAAGGGTTTCTGCTGAGGACTATATGGAGGAAGGAAACCACCCAGAAGACCTAGTAGAAATAATAAATCTGGTAAAAGATGAGGGCATAGATATAATAAATGTAAGTTCAGGAGGAGTAGTTCCCGCTAAGATTGATTCTTATCCAGGATATCAGATTCCCTATGCTGAAACCATTAAGAAGGGTACTGGATTGCCAGTCATAGCTGGAGGTCTTATATCTGAGCCAAATATGGCAGAAGAAATCCTTAAGAATAACAGAGCCGACTTAGTATATTTAGGTAGAGAACTATTAAGAAATCCCTATTGGCCTTTGCATGCTGCAAAAGAGCTTAATGTCGATATAAAGTGGCATGGCGCTTACAATAGAGCAAAAATTTAACCCCAGAAATTCTGGGGTTTTTTCTAATTTTTTCTATGACATCTGTTATATTTGTGCTATAATATATTATACATGTGAAGTTTTGTTTATTTAAATGAAATGGAGGGATGATATGAGAAATTTAAAGAGATTATTATCAGGACTGCTTGTCCTTGTATTAGTTTTGGGTTTATCTATTAATACATTGGCAAGTGCTCAATCAGACATAGTTCTATTATTGAATGGTAGGAAAATAAGTTTAGAAGATAAAGCCTTTCTAAACGATAAAAACCAGCTAATGATACCACTGCGCAAGATAGGAGAAGAACTTGGTTATGAAGTCATATGGGAGGAAGATCGGAGCATAACTCTATCTAAAGATAATGACACAGTTCATTTGAAAATTGGAGAATCCAAGTTTTTAACCAATGGAGAAGAATTCTATCTAGAAACTCCGCCTGTATTAAAGGAATCTAAAAGCTATGTGACTGCAGAACTGTTAAACAAAGGACTAAATTTGGTAGCCGGCTGGAATGGAAAGCATAATATCCTTATGCTAAGGCAATTGAAAGATAATGAAGAAGATTTCTTTGCCATAGATGAAGGAAATAAAGAAAAGCAAGAGGAATTAACAAAATATATGGAATTCCTTCAGAAATACCACAACTTCAATGGTAGTATACTGGTAGCCAAGGATGGGAAAATCCTTCTTAATAAAGCTTATGGATTAGCAGATATAGATCAAAACATTGAGAATACACCCCAAACTACCTTCGCCATAGGTTCTGTAACCAAGCAGTTTACAGCCATGGCTATTATGCAGCTAGCTGAAAAAGGGCTATTAAATGTAGAAGACAAACTTTCAAAATACTTCCCAGACTTTCCAAATGGAGATCTAATAACTATCCATAATCTATTAACCCACACATCAGGCCTTTTCAATTATACCAACTTAGATGAATTCCTTGGAATGGATATTAACAATAGAAAGCCTGAAACAGTAATCCATTTGATTAAGGACTTACCCTTAAACTTTCAGCCTGGAGAAAGGTTTGAATACTCCAATACCAATTATGTACTATTAGGAATGATTGTGGAAAAACTTTCTAATATGCCCTTGGAAAAATTCTTAGAAAAAAATATTTTCAAACCACTCAAGATGGAGAATACAGGCATGTATTCTATAGAAAATTATCAAATTCCCGATACAACTCCCCATGTTGGATTCTTAAAACTAATCCCTGTAGATGATGAACTAGTATTGACTCAAGCTTATGGTGCAGGCAATATGTATTCCACGGTGGAGGATCTATACCGATGGGATAGGGCCTTAAATACGGAAAAGTTGGTCAATAAGGAAACTCTGGATAAAATATTTGAAAAATATATAACTACAGATGAAACAAACCATTATGGTTATGGCTGGATGATTACAGAGGACCATTCAGAAAATAGGATTCACCATGGAGGAAACACCTTCGGATTTACAGCCAATATAGTCAAATATCCAGAATCAGATTTAACTATCATAGCCTTAAGTAATGTAGGGGCTTATGATTTAGTAACATTAACTGAGGATTTAAGCTCCATAGTCCTAGGCAAGGAATATAATATGCCAGAGCTTTTAGAAGAAATAGAGTTAGAAGACTATAGCATATACGATAAATACGCAGGAAGATACGAATTATCCGAATTAGGCGAAACAACATTTATAAATATAAGCAGGATCGATAATAGGCTATTTGCCCAAATAACAGGTCAACCCGCCTTCGAATTATTGCCATTATCAGAAAGCAGATTTTTTGCAAAGGAAGCAAATGTTAGAATAGATTTTGTAAAAGATAAGACAGGAAAGGTTGAAAAGTTAGTGCTTGAGCAACTGGGTATTATACTTAATGCAAATAAGATGGAAGATGTACAGGAAAAAGAAGAGATAGAATTAGATTCTGACCTATATAAGGATTATGTTGGAGAATATGAATTAGCCCCAGGCTTCATCATGACTATTACCGCAGAAGATGATAAGCTCTTTGCTCAGCTTACAGGTCAGGACAAATTTGAAATATTCCCATCCTCTGAAGACGAGTTCTTCTACAAGGTAGTGGAAGCTAAGATTCACTTCCAAAGGGATGAAGAAGGGCTAGTAACCCATTTAATACTATATCAAAGTGGCCAGGAAATACCTGCTGTAAAATTGAATAATTAATAGTTATGGAAAACATCAGGGACTGAGTTTACATTTAAAACTCAGTCCTTTTAGTTCACAAATATAGCTATATATTAATTATATTACTCTAAACTTGAATATATGTTCGAAAACCGTTATAATATAATAAGTCACCTTATAAATTTCGACATAAGAGAGGAGCTTGTATGACAGGGCAAACCCATGTAGCAATTGGAATAGCAACAGCCTTAACCTTATCCATGGATCAGCCTATAGAAAATAAATTGATTATGATATTGGGTTCAACGATAGGTTCCTTAACTCCTGATTTAGACCACCCTAAGGGTAAATTAAATCAAAAAATATTGTTGGTAAATAACGGATTCTATAGGACCCTTTTTTATATATCCTTGGGATTTTTTCTTTACTACCTATATTCAATTAAAGGTGAAAAAGCCTTCTTACTATTAGGCACCATGGCCTTCCTAATTGGAATATCCAGCCATAGGGGTTTTACCCACAGTATATTGGGATTTTTAATAGCTGGGTCTTTGGTAAAATCAGGGGCTATAAAATACGGACTTCCACCCTTATATTCAGGTTTTATTGTAGGTTATCTAGCCCACTTAATAGCCGACTTTTTTACCCCAAGGGGAATAAAATTGTTTTATCCTTTTGGAATAAACGTTTCAGCCCCTATCACTATAAAGACTAATGGTAGGATTGAAAAGGCAATATTTCTAATAATAAGCCTTTATTCTATTTCAATGTTGGCCAAACATGTGTATCTGGATTTAAACTTAAATATTAGCTTATAATTCCAGTTTTTTATATTTAAAAGGGTTAGGGCCTGTAGTAGGCCTTAACCACATACTAAAATACATCCCTTATTACCCTCAAGGCATTTTTATAGAATATCTTATCTATTTCATCCTCCGCAAATCCATTATCCTTTAATGCATATATTAGCTTTTCTATCTCACCAATATTTCCTATCTCCCCATTAGGATTACAGCCATCGAAATCTGAGCCTATAGCTAAAACATCGATTCCTCCGACATTTTTGATATGCTTAATATGATTTACCATATCCTCTATTCTGGCCTTTTCTGAATCGCCCAAAAAATTTCTTTCAAAACATATGCCCATTACCCCTCCAGCTTCTGAAAGAACCCTTATCATGTCATCTGTAAGGTTCCTAAAATGATTCTTAATATGTCTAGAATTGGAATGAGATGCTATAAAGGGTTTTTTGCTTATGTTTGCCACATCGTAAAAACCCTGGTCTGAAAGATGGGAAACGTCTATTAGCATCCCTAATCTATTCATCTCATAGACCACTTGTCGACCGAAATCTGTTAACCCCTTATTCCTATATTCTTCCTTAGTGTTTGGGTATCCTATATGGTTTACATTATTCCAAGTTAGTGTTATAGACCTTACACCCAGTCTATAATAATTTCTCAGATTATATAATTTCCCCTTTAAGGCTCCTCCTTCTTCAATGGATAAAATAGCAGAAATCTTGCCTTCCTTATCATTGTTAATAATGTCTTCATACCTTGTAGCTAACTTAATATATTGAGAATTTTTATCAAGTTCTAAATGGAATTTATCCATCATTTCCAAGCAAATATCCACCGGGTCTCTTTGGCTATTTAAATCTATCCATAAGGCAAAGAATTGTATCAATGAATTAGCTTTTTTCAACTTTTTAATATCTACTCCAAAATTGTTTTCATATAGGCCTAAGTTCTCTTTATCCTTCATCAATCTTAGAACTGTGTCACAATGTAAATCAATAGTTCTCATCTATATCAGCTCCAGCTTTCTTAATTCCTCATCTACTGATTTTCTTAAAATTTCCCTCTCATCATGGGTAATAAAAGCTGCATCTATAGAATTTTGTATTATCCTTAGTATTTCATCAAGGCTAAAGCCTAACTTTTCAATTAATAGTTTGTATTCCCTTTCTAAGGAAGTATTTGAAACGGTGAGATTATCCGTATTGACTGTTACCTTCAAGCCTTTTTCAAAGAATTTCCTTATGGGATATTCTTCTATAGATCCTACCGATTTAGTCTGTAGATTGCTTATTGGACACATCTCTAAAAATATATTTTTCTCCTTTAAGAGGTCCATTATCTTAGGGTCCTTTGCTGCAGCGATGCCATGGCCAATCCTTTTAGCATGGAGTAGTTGAATTGATTTTGGAATATTTTCCGCTATCCCCGTTTCTCCAGCATGGATTGTAATATTATATCCCTTTTCACAGGCTAATTTAAAAGCCTTCTCATGGATTTCAGGAGGAAAATCCTGTTCATTTCCAGCCAAATCTACCGCCACTACTCCCTTGCCAATATATTTAGCAGCATTTTGTATTACTTCTATGCTCTTTTCCACCCCTTCATGTCTCATACAAATTAAAATAAGATTAGACCATATTCCAAAGTCCTTCTTAGCCCTTTCCATTCCCATTAGCGTCGATTCAACAACCTCTTCGAACAAAAGGCCTTCTTCCATGTGAAGGTAGGGAGCAAATCTTATTTCTACATATTTTACCTTCTGCTTATCTAAATCCTCCAATAATTCGTAGGTTATCCTTTCTATATTTTCTCTTTTCTGCATAACTCTTAATGGATATTCAAACTTTTTTAGATATTCCTTTAAAGACTTACAATCATCCCTTACCATTACCGCTTCCTCAAATTCTTTATAATCCCTAAATTCCCTAAACCCCTCTTTTAATAGCAGTTCGTACAAAGTCTTTGGTCTAACACTTCCATCTAGATGGCAGTGAAGTTCTATTTTAGGCAGTGCTTTTAATATATCCATCATACCTATTTCCTCCTATTTGATTCAAAATAAAATAACAATTCCTCTTTAATATATTTCGACTTAAATACTTAATACCCTCTTTTTTATATATAAAAATAGCTTGTATAAAGTAGTATCCTTTCACTTGAAAAATATTACTATGGCTTTGATACAGATAAATGTAAGGGGAATGTTATCATTTGCCGGCGGTCACTACAGATTTGGAAAGAATAGCATCTTCATTCATTATTGGACCCTTCAAACACCCACATTCAATAAATTGACGTAATGAAGTGTAACAATATGGATAGGAGCATGGTATATTTATTAAATCAAATAAAAATATCGGATTTAAGTATCAATTACTTATATCCGATATTCATTACTCCTTATCTAAGTCCAATAGCATATTCTAATTACTATTCTGAATCCACCACAAAGGAGATCTTGACATTTAATCGGTAGTTTACTACTTTATCATTTTCAACAATAGCCTGCATATTGCTTATATATACGCTCTTAATATTTTTAATTGTCTTTGCAGCTTCCGTAACTGCCTCTTGAACTGCAGCTTCCCATCCATTTTTTGATTCAGCAAGTAGCTCTATAACTTTTACAACAGCCATCTAATCCCTCCAATCATTATCCTTTGTCATCCTTAGTATAACCAAAAATGGAATTGATATTACTTTTCATGAAAAAAGCACCTATCCTTTTAGATAAGTGCTTTTAAATATCTTTGTTTAAAACTATATATCCCTATTTAATATATTATAGATTAATACGGCTGCTTCTTCTCTAGTTAGATTGTCCTTTGGCCTAAAATATCTTGCTCCACTTATAATTCCTAGACCTCTTGCCTTTGCTACATGCCCTCTTAAGTTTGTAGATATCTCATGGGCATCTTCAAACTCTAGCTTATAGATATCCCCTAGGTCGTATAATGGCTCTAATCCAAAAGCCCTAATTATATACTTTATGGCTTCCTCTCTCGTTACCTTGCCATCCATATCCTTTTCCTCTTCCTTTAAGATGCCGTCAGAAATAAGCCTTTCATAAAGGTAGGTTGTGTCTTCATATATAGAATACATATCCTTAGTTTGAATTAATAGTTGGAAAAACTCCTTCTGGCTTATCTCTTCTTTTGGTTTAAACTCCTCCCCCTCAAATAATATAATGTGCTTTTGCATTTTTTCAATCTGTTCCTTAGCAAAGCTTTCCTCAATGTCCTTATATCCTTTAATGACCTCGTTTTCTATTAATCCCCATCTATTATCCACTAGCTCTGCCTTTTTAGCATCCACTATCAGGTGCTTGTCTTTAAAATTATAAACTAGCCTGATATCTTTCTCCTCTTCTCCATCTCTCTTCCTTTGATATTCTAAATTCAAATCCCTGCCTTCTAATAATACTTCTTTAGCCTTATCCTCTCCTATTATATTATCCGGTGATATGAATTCAATATCGCTCCAGCTATGATGATAGGATAGAACATTACCTGTAACATTGTCTAATAATATATAAAACCCTTCATTTTCCACTCTAATACCATTCATTTTCCTAGCAAACAAAAATTCCGATATATTTCTATTTACATAGACTGAATTACCACCTTCATATTCTACATATTCTACTTCCTTATATTTTTCAGGGCTAATATTCTTTATAGTTTCTTTTGCTATGTTAAGGAGTTCTTCCTTGTTATATTCAGCTACCCCTACCCCTTCTGGCCCAAATCCAGGGTCGGAATAGTCTAAAATCTCTCCTGTTTTAGCGTTAACTCTCGCACTTATTCCACTTCCAGAGTTCCCTACATATTTCATTACCAATACTTCCCATATATAAATATCCTTTTCCCTATTGCCCTGTAATTCATGTCTCTCTAATTCATAGTTTTCTCCTAAGTTAAATGTAGTCACTAGCCTTTCATTTACCTCTTCCCTGCTTATTATCTTATTGGAATTCACTAACCTATCTTCCTCTTCAAAGGCTATGTTTTCCATACCTTCGTATAACGCAGTGTTGTAAACTGTAAAAATAGGTCTGTATGAAGTGCTTACCATCTCCTTGCTTTTAGCATCCACCGTCTTATCGGTATTCAAAATGTTATATCCTAGATATGCCTCATTATCTTCATCCTTTAATTTGTAAAATAATTCTAAGTCTATATTGTCTCTATATATTTCCTTGGCTTCGGCCTTTGATATAATCCCCTCTAAATCTGGAAATTCTACTTCCTCATCCCAATTGATATAAAAACTAGATACCTCACCAGTTTGAGTATCTACGCTAATATATACATTATTTTCAGCAAATTCTATTCCATTTTCTTCCCTAATAAAATGATAACTATAGCCTGCTAAACCTAGCAATCTATATGTAAAATGGAGATTATCATCGGTATACTTTATCTTGTCCATTATATCCGGGTATAGTTTATTGATGAAATCTTTGGCGATCTTTTCTCCTTCTTCCCTAGTTATTGTAGGGAATTTATAAATTACAGGCCCTTTATCGTAACTAACTTTATCCTTCCAATAAGATTTTACATTTCCCTCTTCATCAATTTCCACACCAACTCTTTCATCATTTCCATGCCAATTTAGACTAATAGTCTTCTCTCCATAATGGTCGAAATTTTCATATTGGTGTATGAGTTCATAATGATCACCTATTCCTAATAGGTCCTTAATCCTTTGAATATTTTCACTTATAACATCCTTTCCAGCAAATCCAACAGACGGTATAAGTGCCATTAGTAATACAAATACTATCACTAAGAGTATCGATTTAAATTTTATCTTTTCCATATTATCCCTCCCTCTATTAAGTATATAATAGTTTTTATCATTTATCCATGGTATAGGAGAAAAATTAATAAAAATTATAAGTTCTTAACAAAAATTCCATAGGTTGATATTACCGTATTTTACTTTTATGTCAAATGATGCTATAGCATAATTAAAAGGCTAGGTAAATACCTAGCCTTTTAACCTATAACTATTATTGCGTCATAGCCTTTAGACTTTAATTCATTTACTAGAGCCTCTGCGTTTTCCCTAATTCTAAAGGCACCTACTTGCACTTTATAGAGTCCCCCAGATACAACTATAATGGCATTATAACCATCAGCCTTTAGCTGGTTTACAAGATTTTCTGCATTCTCTCTTATAGAAAAAGCTCCAACCTGCACCTTATAAAGTGCAGTTCCTCCACCGTTATAGGGTATTCCTAGATTATTTAATATCCCCTTTGCTACTGCCAAAGCCAAATCATCTTGCCTATTTCTCAATATATCAGCATCCTGAGGATTGGTTATAAAAGCTAACTCAACTAAAGCTGCTGGCATATTGGTTAGTCTTAATACTGCATAATTTGCAGTCTTTATTCCTCTGTCCTTTGTATATACACCACTTGCAATTATGCTGTCCTGAATTGCTTTTGCTAAATTCCTACCTGACATACTTCCTGGGTAGCTGTAGGTTTCAACTCCTTGGGCTGATGAATCATGAAAAGCATTACAATGAATTGATACAAACACATCTGCACCAAAATTATTAGCCATTGTTGCCCTATCCTGTAACTCTACAAATACATCTGTTGTTCTGGAATAACCTACATTTACACCGTGATTCTTTAAAATATTTCCTATTTTAAGCGCAACGGATAAATTAATGTCTTTTTCTCTTAAGCCATTACCCAAGGCACCTGGGTCTTTGCCCCCATGACCAGCATCCAAAAATACTTTCGTCATTATACACACCTCCTACTTTTTAAGATTACTCTAGTCGACTATTTCATCTTTCAATTATTAAATGGATTTTATATGGAATTATTACTATCGAAAACAATATTTTTTGGTCCTTTTACAAAAAATTCATCTCCAAAAGTTAGTAAGTCTTAACCTTTTGGAGATGAATTTTATTATTTTCTAAATCATATCATGGCCCTACTTATATCTTGTAACCTTAAAAAGCATAGCTCTAATTTTTCTTCGTATTCAATATATTGTTTAATCCCCCATTCCTCTAATATTTCTTCCGCCCCAATCCACACATCTGTCTTAATTGGTATATATTCAAATAATTCCTCCACATCCTCGTTAATCATCCTAATACAGCCTGCAGAAATATATTTGCCTATGGAAAAGGGATTGGAGTTGCCGTGAATTCCATAACCTCTATATCGCTCTGTTGATAGTCCCAACCACCTTTTTCCCAAGGGATTATTTGGGTCCCCACCTTTTACTGGTTTATACTTTCCACCCATTCCGCCCCAGTAGGGATTTATTAACTTATTAATTATGGTAAACTTATAATCTGGTGTAGGTGTAGAATCCTTTCCTAAAGCTACTGGATATTTTTTGTATACTTGACCGTAGTTATACACTGTTAATATCTTCTTGGTTTTATTGATAACTATAAACCATTCCTTTTCCTTTATCTCCTCAGGAACTATATCTACAATCTTTTTATTCTCTTCAATCAGGGCTTTTTTAGTCATATCTCCAATGATTCCGTCTACGGTTAAATTATTCTCCGCCTGAAATCTTAATAGGGTATTCCTTTGTTCTAATATATCCTCCCTATATCCACTACTTACATATTCTCTTAACAGGCTACCGTTATCCGCTGTTTCTCCATAACTTATCCCAGTAAATAATATTATAAGAATAACCATTATTCCTATACTAAAGAAATTCCTAATCCTTGCCACTAAAATACCCCCTCCATCTACTATATTCAGATGGAAGGAAATAGTTTAATGGTTTTTTCTAAAATAACTTCTTAAAAATAGAAAGGCCAGCAATATTGGCAATTCTTTCCAACTTTTAAGAATATTTGAGTATACAAGCTCATAAAATAGTACAAAACCAATATTTCATCAAATTTTATCATATTTTTATAATTTGAATCCCATTCTTATTTCCTTAACTCATCTCTACCAGTGTAACTCATTAGAGTTTATATATAGGAGGTGAGCTAATGGCTTTTTTCGAACTACTCTTCAAAACTTTGACAGCTTTTTTAATCCAACCTTAAACCTAATCTTTCTCCAAAAGTGTAGGCCTCTTTGTATTCATTGAAGCCCAATCTTCTACTTAACTCATAATATTCAAAGGCTCTGTGGGTTGGGTAATACTGATTCATTAGGTTCACCAAACAATCTGAGGATAATTCCCCTTTTATAAATTTTAAGACCTCCTTAGTATCCTCAACATTTCCAGGAAGCATTAAGTGTCTTATTAGTAATCCCTTATAAGCAATACCCTTGTCGTCTACTTTCAATCCACCTACTTGACTATCCATCTCTTTTAGGGCTAGTTTTGCTTTATTGGGATAATCTGGAGCTTTAGAGTATTTTGCTGCTAATTCAGAACTACTATATTTAAAATCTGGCATATAGATATCTACTATCCCTTCTAAACTCCTTAAGACTTCAACCCTCTCATATCCTCCCGTATTATATACTATGGGCAAATAAAGACCTTTTCCGACGGCTATATAAATGGCTTCTATTATATTAGGAATAAAATGGGTGGGAGAAACTAGATTTATATTATGACATCTATAGTGATTCTGTATAAAAAGCATTATATTTGCTAATTCTTCATTGGATACAGTCCTTCCTTCTCCTCCAAAGCTTAATTCATAATTCTGACAGAAAACGCATCTCATATTACAATATCCAAAAAATATGGTACCAGAACCCCTATATCCAACCAAAACATCTTCTTCACCAAAATGGGGACCATAAGTAGACACAATCGCCTCATCTTTAGCCTTACAAAATCCTACTCCCCTACTCCTATCTACTCCACATTCATGGGGGCAGAGATAACATTCAGTTAAATGTTTTTTAGCTTCCTTTACCCTTTTAAGCAAAGTCCCCTCTTCATATAACTTAATATAACTAGCTTTAAAAGTGTCCATTATTCTACCATCTTCTTATTTAGCTTATTATAATTTTTTCAAAACCAATTTTTAAGGCCATTTCTTTTAAGCCGTTCATGTATTCGTCAGATGGGCTGTTAGCATCTTTCAGCCTTCCTATGACGCCATGGTTTCTAAATTTGATTAACCTTAGCTTGGTAGTTTTAATTTTATATCCAATGGCAGTTTTAATTCCTTTTAATATATCTTCAGTATCGACTTCATCTTCAATACATACAATTCTTATTTCTTCTAATTTATTAACATCTGCTAAATACTTTAAATTCTTTTTTACAACTTCATTACTTCCCCCAGTTAATCTTTTGAACTTTTTTTCATCCCAAGCCTTTACATCTAACATGACACCTGTGCATACTTCCATAAGTTCTGGATATTTAGATAAATCTATGCTTCCATTAGTATCAATTACGCAAGATAGCCCTGCCTTTTGTACTAAAGTGAATAATTCCGTTAAAAATTCAGGGTATAGAGTGCATTCCCCTCCAGAGAGGGTAATTCCCCGGATAAAGGGAATGTTCTTTTCTACTTCTTCAAACACTTCTTTAGCTGTCATCCATTCTATTTCTAAAGAAGAGTTGTCCGTATATATTTTTTGCGTTTCAGGGTTATGGCAATAAGCACATCTAAGATTACAGCCTTGCAAAAATATTGCAGTTCTATTCCCCGGTCCATCTACTAAGCTATGAGGGATTATTCTCCGAACAGGAGCTTTTATCATACTCTTCTAACCTTTCTATCTTTTAAATTATTATTTTCATAATTAGAAGTTCCTAAATGGGTTGTATTCTGTAAAACTACCTCACCTTTTTTATACTTCTCCATTTCACTTCTCTTTACCAGATACCCAGTTATTCTAACCAGGTCACCATTTTCCTCATAGAAGCTTAAGTATTTAACACCCAAGGTAAAGGCCCCTTTTACTATATCCAACATGGCGGAAGTGTTATTCCTAGCTGTAATTTCCATGGGGAATATATCACTGCATCCTGTAGTTATAAGTTTGTGGAATCTAGCACTATGACGAAGGTGATCAGATAAATTCTCCGGTTCCTCTCCAATAGGAATTCTTACTCCTGCTGTAATCCCCTTATCATAATCCATACCTACCTGTGCATGAATCATAAAACGTCCATGGGAAATGGGTGAATATTTTGCTGGGAAAGTATTAACATAATCGTTTATAGTATGCATTATTTTATCTGCCAAATCGTTTGCTTCCTCATCCTGCCCATAGCGTTTCCCCTCATCTTCCATCAGTATATTAGTGCATTCTGCCAAACCTACAATCCCAAACATTCCAATAAATCTATCCTTATGGATGAGGCCTTCTTTAACTAAAAAGGAGCTTTCAAAGAAACCTGATTCCTCCACTAAGAAACGTATCCTTTCATTCATATAACCTCCCATGGCTTGCAGACATTCTGGGAGTATAGTATCAAAGAAATGATCAATATTCTTGGCTAATTTAGCCATATTAGGTAATACTAATCTTGAAAGAGTATAAGCTCCCCCACCTATGGGCAATATATTGTAACAGCTTGCTATCCCATAATCGGTAGAATAGGTATCCATATTCAGTTTGTGGTTACATATGGCAGGATTAGCGCAGAATAAACTGGTATAAAGGGCTAATTCTGCTATCTCATCCGATGTAATATCTGGATCGTATTTAAAGGTAAGATTAGGTACTGCATTTTGCAATTCTTTTTCAACCCCTAGAATAAGTCTTCCAGCCCTGGTATCTTCCGGACCTAAATTGGCGTGGCAAAAGCTGTCAGTAATGGTTCTGTCTATATAATTTAAAAATAATTTTAATTTTTTCTTCACCTCTTCATCGCTATAGCCTTCAAGAAAAGGGTCTATCATCTTGTCCAGGTTTCCTAGATAAACTGGGAAGCTTGTTATGGAAGGAACATGTCGGTAAAGAATCATTAGTGCATACAATAATTCATCTAAATCCTTGGGAGGATCTATCTGTAAAAAGTTACTTCCTTCTTTAATGAATTTGTCATAATCCGGTAATATATAGCGGGGTCTGTAAGGGGCGTTTCCTTCAAATAGGTTGTCTATCGCCTTTTGTTCAAAATAATATTGGGTTTTTTCTGGTATATGGAGTACATCTAATGTATCTTCTGCAGCATGGGCTAAAGAAAGTACTTTCTGTTCATAGGTGAGCTTTTGAGATTTCACCAATTCCAAAATATCAGTCATTTTACACCATCCCTTAAAAATTTATAATTGATTTAGATTATGTATTCTAATTCACTAAATAATTAGCCTTTTAAAATTTTGTCATCTCACTTTATACCCCGATATTACTATCTTTCTTTTTCTTTGTCAATTAGGCCCTTTTCTGAATCTCCCCATGACTTCACTAGCTATTATAGAACTGTATTTTATATTAACACTTACCCATAAATTTCATATTCTATAGTAGGAGTTAAAGCTCTAAAAATATGTTGAAATGAGGTGTTTAGAGTGAGCGATTTTTTATCCGGTGAAAGAGAAAGAGAATTTGAACGTGAACACAGAAGAGAATATTATGAACATAAAACTGACAATTCCTTATTATTCTTCTTTCTATTATTGGTAGTTTTTTTCACTAAATGTTATTAATATACATTATTTTACAGAAGGTTTGATGCCTTCTGTAACTTTTTATCCAGCCTAAAAAACTTTATATTTTGGTTTTTCTTCTCCAAATAGCCAATACTTTAAATAGTCATATAGAACTATTGCAGGTAAGGAAAGAAAAAACCACAGTATGCTATATTTTAAACATATTTGCCCCATAAAGTTAAACTTATTTTTACTATAGTCCCAAATACCCCATCCTAGCATTACATTGAACACTAGTCCAAAGAGTAGTTCTAAAGATGTTATAATTAAACAGGCTATCCCTTGCTGTAACAATAGTGATTTTCTAAAGGTAAAATATTGTTCATTTATTAATCCTATCAATATAAAACATAATCCACCCATAAAAAACATTGTTAAATAGGAGTATCCTCTCCATAAAATTTCAATATGATAATATAATGTTCCTCCAATTATAAATAATATTGAATACTTAATTAATTGCTTCATCTATTACATCCTCTACACTGTTTAAAGTTTGTATTATATAGTGTAAAGGATTTTTCTTTATATATTCATAAGAATTATTTAAACTTTTCAAAATATTAATCTTCAATTTCACATTTCAACTCATCGTTTATTTCCTATTTGATCAAAAATTTTTATGATATTTGCTGCTTCACCTATATTTTTCCTAACAATTTTTTTGCCTAATCTGCTTATATGGGTACTGTTTCCTTTCTGGTCAGTCAGAATAAATATTCTTGTCCTCTCTTTTTTATTTTTTTCTATTAATTTTATTACCTCTCTAATTCTTTGCATTCTACCCTTATTGCTGCCCCAGGCTATATAAATATCGTCTGCTAAATCTATAGCCTGTGCTATATAGCTATTTGTATTTGAGTCGTATCTTTCTCCGTATGGAGGCAATAATTCTAGCTTCCATACCCATCCCTCCCCCTACATTCTATCATAATTAGGGATAATAAAAATAAAAACCTTATAATCACCATGATTACAAGGTTTCAACTGGCGCACCCGGAGGGACTCGAACCCCCGACCAACTGATTCGAAGTCAGCGACTCTATCCAACTGAGCTACGGGTGCTTATTTTCTAATACTATTATAAAGGGAATTTAATATAAGGTCAAATGTTTTTATCTATCCCTGGTGGGTTTTATTGTTATATTGCTAATTTGGACCCGGTTAAACAATCTTACTGGAATAGTACTATTTCCTAATCCACTATCTATATATAAGGGGGTACCCTTTAGTTGAAATAGCCCCTTATCATATTTGGGAAATAGTCCTTGTCCTGGTGCAATTATACTTCCAAGCAAAGGCAGTCTTATTTGTCCACCATGGGTATGGCCTGTAAGTATTAAGTCCTCAACACCCTTAGAATAGTGTATGATTCTATTTGGGGAGTGAGAAAGCAGTATAATAAAATTGTTTTGATTTATATCTTTAATAATACCTTCATAGTCTTCTTCGGTGGCAAAAAAGCTTATGCCACAAATATCTATAATATTTTCTCCTACTTGTATGGTTTTAATATCATCGTCTAATATTATAACTCCTAGCTCTTTCATCTTTTCAATGAATTTATTCCCATTTTTATTTTTCAATTCATGATTCCCAATGACGAAAAAAACATTTGGACTTAAAGCTAACAACTCTTTTACTAAATTTAAGACAGAATTAATATCGTTAGTTTTCCTATCTATAATATCCCCAGTTAATACTATAATATTAGGGTTAAAATGGGATATTTCATCTAAAAGATTTTTTCTATTTATCAAACCATTGGAATGATAATCGGAAATTTGGGTTATCCTTAAAGGGTAGGACAGTTTTTCTGAATGAAGGGTCAGTTTATTTGTAGAAAACTGACTTATTTGAGTGTAGTTATATATAGAAGCTAATATTAGAAGTAAACCTAATATGCCTATTAGTTTCACTATTTTTTACCTCCAAAAAAAATAAATTGGCCTAAGCCAATTCTTTTAATATGGTGCGGGAGAGAGGACTTGAACCCCCACGTCGAATGACACTAGATCCTAAGTCTAGCGCGTCTGCCACTTCCGCCACTCCCGCATATATTGGTGACCCATCGGCGACTCGAACGCCGGACACCCTGATTAAAAGTCAGGTGCTCTACCGCCTGAGCTAATGGGTCAATAAAAATGGGGTGGATAATGGGATTCGAACCCACGATCTCCAGAGCCACAATCTGGCGCCTTAACCAGCTAGGCCATATCCACCACATTATTGGTGCACCTAGGAGGATTCGAACCCCCGACACACGGATTAGAAGTCCGTTGCTCTATCCAACTGAGCTATAGGTGCGTACAGTCTTAAATTCTGTTTAAACAGTGTCTAAAAACTTTGACTGACAATATAGAATTATAGCAGGTTATTTGTTGTTTGTCAATAGTTTTTAATCGATTTCTACAAATTTTATTCTTACTTCTTCTCCCAGCTCCATTATGCCAAAAGTTTTCCTTCTATTAAAATCCCTTGGGTTTGTAGGACTACCTGGGTTCATTACTATTATACCAGATTCTTTCACAAAAGTCGAGACGTGGGTATGACCAAAAAGTATTATATCGGCTTGTAATTCTTCCCCTCTATATAATAGATTGTCAACTCCATACCTAACATTATATTTATGACCATGGGTTAAAAAGATTCTTTTTCCTTTAATTTCTAATATCTCATCTTCCTTAAATCCTGGATAGAAAAAGTCACCATTTCCCTTTACTATTTTAGTTTCAATTCCGGTACGTTTTTCTATTTCCAAACCATCTTCTACATAATCACCTAAATGGATTATTAAGTCTATATCCTTTAAATTTAAAACCGTATCTATAAACTTTTTAGTTTTCCCGTGAGTATCACTTACTACTGCTATTCTCATTCCCATCATCCTCTAATATCTTTTTCATTTTAATCTTTAGTTTTTCTAAAGCTTTAGCCCTGTGACTAATTTTGTTTTTTACTTCCTCCCCTAATTCTGCAAAGGTCTTATCATATCCCGTTACAATAAATAGAGGATCGTATCCAAATCCTTTATTCCCTTTAGGTTCAAAGCCAATATATCCCTCACATATTCCTGTAAGTGTGGTTATCTCACCATTCTCCATTATCAAGGCAATTACTGTCTTAAAATAAGCTTTTCTCTTATCTAAAGGAATCCCTTTAAGCTTATTTAATAGCTTATTATTGTTTTTTTCATCTGTTGCATCTATTCCAGCATACCTTGCCGAATATATTCCAGGCTCACCATTTAAATATTCAACGAAAAGCCCGCTATCGTCGGCAATCACCATTCCCTCAAATTTATCTGCTAAGCTTTTGGCTTTTATTATTGCGTTTTCCTCTAAAGTTTCTCCATCTTCCTCTACTTCAATTCGCTCTAAACCTAAATCCTTTACAGATAATATCTCTAAAGGTAAATCTTTTAGTATATCTTTTATCTCCTCAATCTTATTAATATTTCCTGTAGCCAATAATAATCTTTTCTTATCCATCCTTATCTCCTTTATAATATCTTTATTACCCAAAAAGGCTATTAATATTTTAGCAAATTTGTATGCCTTTTTCCACCTAATATATTCAAAAAATAAATAAGCTGCCTATTAGACAGCTTAATATTCATTGGCAAAAGCGGGTATAGTAGAATCTATGTATATGTCAATACCTGCTTCTTCTAGGGTCTTTCCATCGATTAAGAGTTCAACCCTTTCTATATCACCAAACTCGCTTAGAGTAAGGCCTATATTCTTAGCCATATTATTAAATACCTGACCATCATTTGGTGGTTCTCCATAATCGAAGGAAATATCCACATAAGCAACTCCATCTTTAATATCTACACCATGGAAACTGGCTCCCTGTGGTATACCAGAGCTGAGTCCAAGCTCATCGGGTGCACCATCGAATAGGGTTTCTAGGGCCGTATATATATTGGGCACTGGTGCTAGTGTAGGTATGGTTACTGGAACGAAGTATTCAAAATCTTCTTCGAAATTATTCCCCTTATAATAGACTACCACTTTAGATCTCTGTTCGTCTAAATTTCCAACTAAATTGATATTTTCCCTCCTAATAGGCTTGGATGTATCAGAACCGAATTTAAATGTTGGAACTATTTCTCCTTCTACCAAAAATTGTACCTGATCAATGGTTTGGAATTCCGTTAAGGTATATACTACTCCTTTTATCAAGTTCTCTTCGTCTTTTTCCGTCTCATAATTTAAAACTTCCTCAGTAAAATCTACTTTACATAGGCCCGTATCGTTGTCGATAGTCATACCTCTAATTTCGGTTCCTGTAGGTATTATAGGTAAAAGTCCAGTTGACCTTAAGCTTTCCCTCAATTCTGGGCTATCCACCATATTTTTTAATGCTAACTTCCCAATACCCTCTTCCCATGGAATCTTTCTCATTAGAGGCACTAATAATCCTTGTTTGTCCTTAAAATACAATACGGTCTTTCTCATGCCATCATCTTCAGTTATTTCAAATTCAAAGTCTTCATCGGACCTTATTATTTCAATTTCATCTTCCTTTGAAAAAAGCTTCTTAAAACCACCTTTTCCCTTACAGCTGACTATAGTCACTGCTAGTACTATTATTAATAATATAAATATGATCCTTCTATTTTCCATCCCTTACCCCCCTCCATGTTTTATTACATTATATTAGGGGATAAGGTAGACTATGATTATTTATTTCCTTTTATATTTTAAGAATAAAAAAGCGGAGGGTCACTCCGCTAATTTTAATGTAGGTCAAAGTATCTTTCTATTCCATTTATAATGGATTCTACTAAAATATTCTGATATTCATCATCGTTTAATAATTGGGCTTCTGCTGGGTTACTTAGAAAGCCTAGTTCAATTAGTACGGAAGGCATTTCTGTATCCCTTATGACCACTGTCCTTTCCCTTGCTACAAGGCCTTTGTCCGCTGCCCCAGTTCCTTTAACCATCTCCTCTAATATAATCCTTGCAAGAGTTATGGTTTCTTCCTTTGATACATTGGCCTTATCATGGGCATGGTATAATACTTGTATTCCGGCAATGCCAGGATCATCATGGGCATTAGAATGTATACTAACAAATAAATCTGCCTGATGGTAGTTTGCAATCCATGCTCTTTCCTTCAGATCTATAAAAACGTCGCTATTCCTTGTCATTATAGTAGTGTAGCCCAACTCCTGTAACCTATCGTTTAGTTTGACTGAAACCCTTAAGTTGATGTCCTTTTCTTTAATTCCATTATGGACTGCACCTGGATCTTTTCCACCATGACCTGGGTCTATTACTATTAGCCTGTCTGAAGGTTTTTCATTTTCATCCCTCTTAATTTTAATGACAATCTCTTCATCCTTATTCCTAGATAAAACCCTATAGTCTACGCCCCTTCTAAAGGTGATAGTTATCTCGGAACGAAGGCCTGTATTACTTACGCTTATATCATTGATTAGCCCATCTCTAATATTCATATAACCTTCTTCTATATCCAATACCTTTGAAGGCAAGCTTATGGTCATGGCATTTTTGTCCCTTTGATATTCTATATCATAGCTTGTCTTCTCATTAGCTTTAATCCTGATAGTCCTTTCCTTTCCTGAAATGGAATAGTCTAATATTTCACCTAAACTAGTTTGAGGGACAATTACTAGTTTATTGTCCTGCCAATGGACTTTTATCTCCGGGTCTAAAGCTCCTTCCATAACGTCCAATACCAATCGAACTATCCTATCCTCTTTTTTATAAAGATCATCTGGCATGAATTGAGAAACCCTTATTCCTTTAATAAATCCAATATTATAATCATAGTTAAAATAGTTTCCTCCTTGTAATGAAGAGTCCAAGAGATCGACTACTACCCTAGTTGGATTGGATAAAGTAAAGCTTTTTATTTCTGTCTTTTCCGTATTGTGGATGACTAAAGCTTCCTTACCATTTATTATCTCTCTCTCAATTTTTCCAACCCTGTTTACGAAGTTTAGAGTAAAGGATTTATTATCTTCTCCAGATATAATATCAAAATCCTTTTCCTCCGTCATGTTAACAACTATTCTGACCACATTTGGTGAAGTTGAATATTGGGATATGCTTATATTCTCTATTGGTTTTATATTTACTTCTATCGTCCCTATCCCATCTTTAAAGGGGATGCTGTCCTTTAGATCTAAAACTGCATCTTCTATATCTATAATCAACCTACTTGGATTATCAAGCTTAAGAGTAGAATAGTTTAAAACCTCACTTCCCTTTACCGTTATTTTAGGAATATTTGTACTACCCTTTTCTACCATTACATCGGTTATAGTCCTTTGGTTGATATTTTCATTCCCCTTTTCTTCTTCGTCTACTTTAGTGTTTATGTAGGGTAACCTCTTAACATTATCCCATCCTACTTCAAATCCTAAGGCCTCGGATACTAACCTTAAGGGCACCATGGTTCTAGAATCCTGATTTGAAAATGTGACAAGCTTTGGTGTAGTTCCTCCTTCTATAGCTATTTTTTCTCCATCTATATAGAAGTACTCGCTATTAATGGTTATCTTTATCTCCTTGCCTTCATGCAATACAGTTGCTGTTTTAGCCTTTTGATCCCAGTTGACTTCTGCACCATAACGCTCTACTAAAAATCTTATAGGAACTAAGGTATAATCATTTACTGGATGTATGAAGGTAGGAATATCTGAGTATATTGCTTGTCCATCTAATACCACCGGTATTTCCTTTACAGAATAGTCTTTCCCATCCATCTTAACTATTAAACTATCATTCTTTGCTGCTAACGATGGTGTAACTAAAAATATAAAGATCAATAAAAAGGATAAAACTAGTTTCCATGTCCTCATATCGATTGCCCCTTTCCACATCCTCTGCTGTTAATAGATGGTTTAAATTATTTATATCATTTGATTGGTTATTATGTCAACGAATTGGGAATTTTGTAATCATAATGTAACATTACCCCAATATGGAAAGGGCCTTATATAATTCATCGCTAGCTGGAGGGGGTATATTCTCTTCCTTATCTTTCCTCTTTATTATTATTCCCTCTTTTATTACTTCACCAATTTGGCTTACCTTTATCCCTTCCCCTTTGAGCTTCTCTTCAATAATGCTTGCCTTTTCATCGTCAGCTATTATTAACATGCTTCCACTTGAAATGAGTTTATAAGGATCTATTTTCAATATGGAGGCAATTTCCCTAGTTACATCCATTATAGGGATTAATTCCTCATATATCTTTATTCCTTTATTAATAGCCATGGCACCTTCCCATACTGCCCCTAATACTCCACCTTCAGTTATATCGTGCATATAATTTACCCCAATTTCACCACATATTAACCCTTCCTTTACCACCGAAATCATATCCCCCATTTTTTGTGCCTCTATTATCCTTTTCCTATCCAGCTTTTCCATTAGATATTCTTCCATTTCCTTAGCTAATATGGATGTACCTTCCACCCCGGCATATTTGGTAATCAACACCTTATCTCCTACTTTAACTCTGCTTGGATCTATCATGTTTTTTCTTAATTGTTTTCCTAAAACGGTAGTAGATATTACCACCCTATTAACTGCATCGGTAATCTCCGTATGTCCTCCCATAATCTCAACCTTTAATTCCTCTGCAGCTTCCCCTGCTTCCTTCATTATCAAATCGATATCCTCTATAGTTGTAGATGGTGGAGCTAAGATGGTTAAAAGGACTCCAATAGGTTCTGCACCACTACTAGCTACATCGTTACAGGATATGTGGATGGCAAGCTTTCCTATATCCTTAGTTGCCCCAGTTATAGGGTCGGTAGAAATTATGCAAACTTCTTCTCCAAAATCTATAATGGCATTATCCATGCCTATGGCTGCTCCTTGAAGGACTTCCTTTCTCTTATATTTTATATTGTTAAATACAATTTCTCCTAAAGCCCGATTGGATAATTTCCCTATTTCCATTGAAGATACCTCCTGATGTTATAAATTATTCTAATACACCTGTATGTTATATTTTATCAAAATACACACACTTTTGGTACACTTTAAGTACACTTTTGTTAGCTTAATATGCTCTAAGTAATCAATTAAAATAATACCGATAATTTAGCTAAAAGGAAGCAAAAAAAGAAGGGACTAAAAATAATCCCTTCTACTCCGATAAGGCTTTTAATTCAGAGTTAAACACCTCCTCGTTTAACTCTCCCTCTCTTTTAGCTATTATTACTGTACAGACCGCATCTCCAGTAATGTTTACGGTAGTTCTTCCCATATCTACTAATCTATCTATGCCCATTATCAAGCCAATACCTTCTAAGGGCAATCCTATTGATTGTAATACCATGGATAGCATAATAGTTCCTGCACCAGGTACTCCTGCTGTACCTATGGAAGCTAATGTAGCGGTTAGAACTACTGTTAATATAGCACCAATATTTAATGGTATATTATATACTTGAGCGATAAAGAAAGTAGCTACCCCTTGCATGATTGCAGTACCATCCATATTAATAGTTGCGCCTAAAGGGATAGTGAAAGCAGCTATATTTCTAGGCACTCCTAATTGTTTTTCATTTATCTCTAAATTGATAGGAATTGTTGCATTACTACTAGCAGTAGAAAAGGCTACGGACATAGCAGGGAAAAACTTCTTATAAAACTTTATTGGACTCAATCCCGTTAATCCCTTCAGCATACCAGAGTATACTAAACCAGCATGAAGTATAAGACCAATATAAACAGCTATTATATATTTTAATAATGGTACTAAAGCAGCATATCCAACTGTGGCAAAGGTTCTAGCAATTAAACCAAATACTCCTAAAGGGGCAAATAACATGACAAATCCAACCAATTTCATCACTAATTCGTTTAGCTGTTCAAAAATTTGGATGATTAATTTAACCTTATCCCCTAAAACTGATAAGCCTATACCCGTAATTATGGCAAAAACTATGATTTGCAGCATATTCCCTTCTGCCATAGCTGATATTGGATTTCTTGGTACCATCTCATACAATATTTGAACCAATGGAGTTTTTTCATTTATTGTAGTTTCTATTTGTTCAACAGCCCCTAAATCTAAACCTATACCTGGCTTTAATAAATAGCCTAAAGCTAAAGCCAGTGTAACAGCAAAAGCTGTAGTTACTAAATAAAAAAGTATGGTTCTAGCACCTACTCTCCCTAGTTTTTTCACATCCCCCATACTAGCAGTTCCATTAACTAGTGAAATGAACACTAAAGGAACTACCATCATCATAATTCCTCTTAGGAAGACTTGCCCTAATAATTGAAAGATACCATCGATTAAAATATCATCCCTTAAAGTCCCCTCTGGTAAATAATATACTAGAATACCAACCACTAGACCTACTAACAGGCCTATAAAAATCTTAGTTGTTAAGCCTTTTCCTTTTTTTCCCATAAAATACCCCCTATTCTAAAAAAATAATCATAACTATATAAAATAGTTATGA
>JAAYEU010000032.1 GCA_012728595.1 Tissierellia bacterium | reverse complement strand
GTACAATATTTGAGGTGTTCATAAGAAGTACCTTAGCCCGCCTTGACTGTTCTGACAAAGGTAAATTCCTATATATATGATGTTCCTTAATATATTCCATTACCAAGGCAGACCCACCTGCTACATGGGGTGCAGCCATAGAGGTTCCACTCATGGTTCCATATTTATCATCGTTTAGGGTGGAATAGATCATACCGCCAGGAGCGGTAATCTCTGGCTTCAATTCTAAGGAAGCTGTAGTTCCCCAAGAAGTAAAGTCGGACATCAATCCACCAGTTGGATTCTCTACAGTCATCAATTCATCGGTAAAGCTTATTTCTTTATTCTCTAATTCCAGTAATTTTACCCCAGCTGAGTAGCCTATAAAAACTGCAGGAATCCTCATATCATCTGGAGTAGCCATGTTGACCAATTCTTCTCCGCCAGCTTCGTGGTTCCTAATTATTACAGCAATGGCTCCTGCATCCTGAGCATTCTGAATCTTGTCTACGAAGGGAGCTGGATCTCCACCACGAACTATTAGGGCTACCTTTCCTTCTACCTGGCTTAACTCTGATGGGTGGCCATATCCTCCATCGACAAACTCCTGAGGTCCTTCTAATACCTCCCAAGGCATTATATCCCCTGCCACCATCATGGCCACCTTATGGATTTCTCCATCTTCTTCATAAGTTAAGGTATTGACCTTTTGGTGGGTATTTTCTATGGAGGCTACTTGGATGGTATCCTTATTCAGACCTGGACTTCCTACTACTCCGATATCGGGATTTTCCTTAAGCGGGTATCCATAGTAGGTATCAGCCCATCCATGGGTTAGCTGGCCTGAGTTACCTGCCGATACAGAGCAAACTATTCCATTATCGGTAGCATTCCTTATGGCCACATCTTCAGCAGAATCTGGAATGTAAAAGCCTGCTGGAGAACCCAAACTCATATTAAGCACATCGGCTCCCAACTTTACCGCCTCATCTATGGCTAGTAGATAGATATCAGTAAAGGTTGTAGTGTAGCTTGGATCGTTTGAGAATACCTTCATGGCCAATAATTGAGCTTCTGGAGCGACTCCCTTTACTCCTCCCTTTTCTACATCCCCATTAGCTCCTGCAATTCCAGCTACGTGCATTCCATGCATGGATGGAGATGGACCTGTATCCTTAATATCATGGTTCAAATCGTAATAGTTATATCCATAGGGAACCTTTTGGGTATAGTAGCGGCCTAGTAATCCCTTTTCACCGATCATTTTTTCTACTCTTTCCCTAGTTAATTTAGGCACAGTCCCTTCACTCAATACCATATCCCTATGGCTGGGGTCAATGCCGCTGTCTATAATGGCTACTACAGTGCCTTCCCCCTTATAACCTATATCCCAAGTAGGCTGGGTCCCAACCATGTCGTTAGAGGTACCCATTTGGGGTTGTGGTTTTTCATATTCATTGGCTATATATACCTTTTTAACCTGTGGGAGTTTTTCTATAGCTTCAATATCCTCATATTTCACCTTGCCGCTGAAACCGTTGAAGGCAGTTTTAAAACTATGGATAAACTCCATGTCTATTTTTTGGGTTAGGATTTGCTTCTTTACTGCCTCCTGTTCTGCTTCTATATCCTCTTCTATGCTCTTGGCTGAGCTAAATTTTTCATAGCTTAATCCCCTTTGGGTTGCCCGGACCAAGGAAGGGTCAGATTCTAATTCAACTATTATCCTCACCTGGTCTTCAGCTTTGAAAAGCTGGGTATCAGATGGAATATCGATATTTGCCTTGGATTCGGACTTAAATCTTTCCTTAACATCCTCATATACTCTCTTTTGCTCTTCGCTTAGTTGGATATCCCTATTCCCCCGAGCAAAACTAAAGCCTGGCAATAGCAAACTAAGTATTAAAAGGATGCATAAAATCCTAGATACTCTTTTCAATTCATCTCCCCCTTTTTGCTATTCTTTTAAACCAGCCCAAAGGAGGCTTTCCCTTGGGCTCTATAGGATTTATGTCCATAAGCCTATTAATTTATTATTTGTGGCCGCACATCCTGGAAGGTATAGATTAGATTTTCTTCAGCATCAAATATTTTAATGTCTATGGTATCGTAAAGATCGGGTTTATAGAATATTAACCCTACTTGCTCACCTATGTTAGCTTTATCCGTCTCCCTTATATTTGCAGTACCATCTTCGTTATCAGCTAGCTGGTAGACTACCGAAAACATTGCTGCATCTTCTAGGTTTTCAACTTCCACTGTAACAAAACCAAAATTAGGTATAATGGATGGATGATAGCTTGCTATTATATGCGGCTCTTCCTCTGGCTCTTCTGGATCCTCAGGATCATCTACTGGTGGAGCGCCTTCTAACTCAACCCTTATCCTGCCCTTTAAATCCTCTACACTTGTTCCCTCTTCTACCTCCATCCTCCATTGATAGGGTGCATCTTCTATTTGCATGGCCAATTTGTTATCTACATAAACCCCTTTAACCCTATCAACATACTCTTCTTTCATATTGATATTTGCATAGGTTTTTTTGGTAATGTCACTTTCACCCACAAATACCGTGTCAACTTCTTCTGGGAATCCCTCTTCCTCTTCTTCAGCTTTTTCCACTGTAACTGTAGTTGTAACTATTAGCTCTAGCTTGTTCTTATTTTCAATACCTTCTGGTAGTTGGAAGGTAGCTATTGCAGTATAATCCCCTTCCACATCTGGATTATATTCTTCAATTCTCCAGGATAAGAATACAATATGTCTTCTTCCTTCACTATCCACTATCTTTGTAGTCTTTGGTAGCTTTGAAATGGCCTCATTCTCTGGAGTACCTATTTCTACAGTAATTCCTTCTACAGGGAAGATTTCAACTATATAGACCACATCTTCATCCTCTTCTTCAACTGGAACTATTCTAGCCTCACCATCTATTACCTTAAGGACATGGCTATACTCTATTGGCCCTTCTATTTCATATTCTGCTTTTCCTAGAATATCTTTTAATTGGAATAGGTTATCTATTAAAGCCTTTTTATAATCCAATATCTTGCCATTGCTGGTTTCGATAAATATTGCTCTACCCTTTTCTTCTGCATCTCCCACATATTCCTTAATGGCATTGTAAAGGATTAGGTCACCATCTACTCCTTGCTTAATAGCATCCTCATAGTCGACGAATACCATATTTCCACTTGCATCTTCGAAATAGACGTACTTAATGGACACATTAGAATTGTTAGATGCAGCAACTATTGTTGGGACTAGTAAGGATACAACAAGCATAATGGATAGTAAACTCTTAACGCCTAGCCTTTTCATATTAGGCCCCCCTTTTCTAATTTAAGTTTAAATTTTAATTTTAAATATCCTCCATCGCCTTTACGGTTACAGATAGTCTTTCTTCACCAGCTTCTTCCTTAATTAAAATCTCTATAACATCCCCTATTTCTAAATCTAGCCTAGTGCCTTTCCACCTTCCATCCTCCCGGTCATATTCTAATGCTATACCATCTGCTAATACCTCTAAAGGCTTAATATCATTACCCACTATCACATGTATATAGGTAATGCCAAAGAAGTCCTGTTTAGCTATTACTCTTATTCCTCCTTGCTCCTTCAATATATTATTTAGAGCATAAACTGCCTCAGCTCGAGTTATATTGTTCTTAGGCTTGAAACTTCCGTTTGGATAGCCCTGCATATAAGCCTTGCTGACTACAGCTCCTACAAATCCCCTGCTCCATTTAATCTCCTCTTCATCCTTGAAATGGTCAACCTTAGATTCCTCTAGTTCTAGTTTCATTATCTTGGCAATAATTGTGGCAACTTCTTCTCTTGTTATTGGGTTATTAGGCCTTAAGCTTTTATCCCCATAACCCTCTATATATCCAGCAGCTGTAGCCCTTCTTACCGTGTCATAAAACCATTGGCCTTCCTCTACGTCAATGTAATCTATATCCACTTCTGCAGTAAAGCCAAATACACTGTTGGCTAACTTCATAAACTCCGCCCGTGTTATTGGATTATTAGGCCTAAAGGTGCCATCAGCATATCCCTTAGCTAAATTCTTATCCAACCACTCTTGGATTACCCCTTCGGCCCAATGGCCAGATATGTCATCAGCAGCTGCCTTGGCCTTGATAGTACATATAGGCAACAACAGGATGACTAGAGTAAAAATTACAGTCCACCTACTTTTTCTTTTGATATAGATAAAAATACCCCCCTTCATTCCTTATAGTTTTGATCCTTACATAAGCTTTAGGACTAGTTCTATTGCTTTCTTTATATTCTACAGACATGTCCTCCATATATTTGTCATTTTTTGTTAGCTGTTTGGTTTTTTTTTACGACGGCAATTGATAAGAATCATGGTATTATTTTCTATTCATTGAATTTTCAGTAAATATATATTTCCACTGAGTCATTAATCTTGACGAATCAGATTGAAGGCAATAATTAGTTGTCGTCAGAATTTTTAAAATCTTATGTAAAAAGAAAAAGCAGACTAAGTCTGCTTTAAATTTATATTCTACTACAAAAATCCATTTAGTTCCGCCTTTACCACCCTCCAACTGGGCATAAATTTGTCCATATATGCTTTAAACCTTGCATTATGAGACCCTTCCAATAGATGGACCATTTCATGGACTACTATGTATTCCAAGCAAATAGGGTTTTTCTTAGCCAATTCTAAGTTAATCCATATCCTCTTGGCAGCGGGGTTACAAGTCCCCCAACGGGTTTTCATCCTTTTTACTCCAAATTCCTTTACCTCTACTCCCATAATAGGTTCCCACTTTTCTATTAAGGGAGGGATTAACTTCTTTAATTGGCTACGGTACCATTCCATCATTACCCTTTCCCTTAAATTTTTTGGGGTATTTTTCCTGACAAATAGGTCTAGATATTTATTATCCCTGATTTCCACCCCTTGCAGCCTTTTATTGGTATATACCACATTTAATAGATAGGGCTGGCCTAAAAAATAATGGCTTTCTCCCGACACATACTCCTTTTCAGCAATCCTTTTCTGCTTTTTTAATCTTTCCTGATGTTTTTTAATCCAGGATAATTTAGATACGACAAATGCCCGAATGGAATCCTCATTCATAGATTTGGGAGCAGAAACCTTTACCCTTCCATTGGGAGGGTGGACCTTCAGGTAAAGATTTTTTATATTCTTCCTTGTTAGCTCTATTTCTATACCATTAACACTAATCTTTTCCATCTTATCAGCCATATCCATATACCTTTCCATGTAAAATTAATCCCGTTTCCTTCCTTTATAAACATATATATTATCTATTTTATATCATCTAGCCTCCATTGTCTAAAGGAAAGAAATATTATCATTAAGTTGTAGAAGTTTGGGCATATTAATTTCAGGTATAATTAAAATGTATGGATAAATTATTTAAGAGGAGTTGATTAAAATAAGGAGGACAATG
>JAAYEU010000031.1 GCA_012728595.1 Tissierellia bacterium | reverse complement strand
TATAAGAAGATATTAGAAAAATTAAAAGCCATTAATGAAAACTAAGTCGATATCGACTTAGTTTTCATTTAATACATACTGAATAGCCTTATCATACCTATAATCCTTAATTGGGGCAGCACTTACCTTTACATGGGGTGTGGTTTTAACTTCTTCGTTAATGGTAAAATCCCCATTTAAAGCCATCATAGAACTAAACCTTATTACTATTCCGCTATTTGGTAGTGAAAAGAATAAGGGGTCAATACCAATGCCATCCCCACCAGTGGTTTCACCTACCAGGGTAGCAAATCCGCTATCCTTGCAGAAGGCTGCAAAGCTTTCCGAGGAAGAATAAACCCTATAATCAACCAACAGATATATTTTACCCCTAAAATCTATAGGGTCTTTAGGTTTTATGGTTTTGGTAACCTTCCAATATCTTTGGAAATTCCTTTCTACTTCCTCTGGCATCTTTTTTAAAATATCCTGATCTAAATGGGATATGGGTTTTAGCTTTATGCCCCGTGATCTGTAAAAGGGGTTACCGTAATCTCCTCTGACTAATAGATAATTGCTGACGGAAATTGGCTCCTTAGCTAAGGGGGAAATAACATTGGCTTGCCAATAATGGTCACTGCCGCCAGAATTTCCCCTGATATCTATTATAAGTTTTTCATAATCCTTTATTTCTTCGTAGAACTTCCTTATTTCCTTTCCATCTTCTTCAACCCGGCCACCGTCCATGACATGGATTTTTAAGTAGGCTACCTTATTAGGCACTATTATATCCGTTTCAAATGCGGGATTAGTATTACCGAAATATCCAATTTCTTCATCATCCTCTTGCTTTGAATAATTGTATCTGGCTAAAACTTTTTCCTCATTAAAGACCTTAGACCAGGGATTTTCAAATAGTATCCTATCCTGTGAATAGGCTTTATGGTACCATTTAAAATGTTCCTTTTCTACCACATGGGTGTGGCCATTATTAAGTTCTCTCATTATATTGGATAATTCCATCATAAACTCATCATCTGTCCTGGTGTTTTTAATTCTTTCCACATATTCCTCCTTATTTGCCAACCAGTCAACGCCATGTAGTCTTTTATTTACTTCTAAAAAAGGGTAGTTTTCCTTTATAAGATTATAGGCATATTCAAAATCCTCTAGTTTTTCTTCCAGGGTAAGGGGAGTATCAAAGCTTGAAAGGCTTTTTTTAGGCTGATTACATCCTACAGAAGAAACTAAAAGTCCAATTAATATTAATAAGATTAACCCCTTTAATATCCTTTTATTTTTCAATTTTTATACCCCCTAGTATTTATTTTCCTTCAATAGAGATGCTTCCTAAACCCACAATTAGAGTTATGGAGTTTTCACCATTGCCAGTTTTACCAGATAATCTAGTTTTACTTTCCTCCTTACTCTCCAATGGTATACTAGACTTTATGCTTCCTAGGCTGGTTGTGGCATCGAGGGTGAAATTAGAGTTCTTGGGTAGTACTATATTGATGCTACCTGAGCTAGATTCTGCCTTTATATCCCAATCTATTTCATCGTATCTTAAATCCATACCCCCTAAATTGGTCCTTGCATCTAAAAAGCCTTTAAGGTTTTTGACTTCTATTGAACCCAAATCTGCATTTAACTTATTTTCCTTTGAAATTACATTATCTATATCTATCTTTCCTAAGGAGGACTTAATATCTAATTCCTTGAATGTTGAATTTTTAACATTTATATCCCCCAATTCTCCTTTAAGGTATATTTTATCCAATTCCAGTCCTTCAATATTTGTAGAACCGAGATTGGCTTTTAGGCTTAAGTTGTCTTTATAGGAGGCTGGTATAATTATATCCAGGTGTAAATCCGTTTTGTTAGATTTATTTAAGTTTTTGCTTTCGTTAGTTTTAGCTTCAACCATTAAACTTTTTCCAGCTACTCTTGTATTTAGGTCAGTTTTTATGTGTTCTGATATTGTACCATAATAATGGAGGGATAAATCTTTTCTATCTTCAGATATAATATTAATGTTAGCAATGTCGACATCAATGTGTATTTCCTCAATTCCATCTAAGGGTATACTATCTCTCTCATCTATTTTTTTATATTTACCATTTCTATTATGGAGCCAGGGTTTATTTATATTTACCGAATAGTTCTTACCTTCATTTATATTTACTGAGTAGCTTTCTTTTAATCTCAAACTCAAAAATCCTACTCCAAATGATATCAATGTTACACCAATTAAAATAGACACTACTTTTTTAACATTCATGCTAATACCCCCTTACTTAGTTATAATATCTATATTCCATCTTAGATATTTGATAGCTCCTTGATACAATAGCTTAGTTAAATAAAAACTCCCAATACCTATTAATAAGCCTAAAGATACTAAACCGATCCCAAAGGATATGGCAGTTATGGGATGCACATCTATATGGATGCTATAGGGAAAAAAAGGTGCTATTATTGTACCGAAGAAGGCACTAATACCTCCTACAATGAAGGATAATGAAATGGTATAGAGGCCAAATAATAAGCCTACCACTAGCAAAAATGGGCCTAGAACAATTATGACATTAAAAATTCCTAGGGCCATGGCGGATAATATGGCTTTTAATAAATTTTTGGCAGATGGATTGTTTTCTGCTTCTGAAATGGTGGAAGATACCCTATAGGCTTTTGATATATTTCTAGGGTCGCCCAATTCCCTTGCGATTTCCTCCTCTGATTTTCCTTTTGATAAGCCTATTTCAAAATGCTCCTCATAATCGTATAGTATATCCATAATTTCATTTTCTGGTAACCCCTTTAATCCGCTACGCAGTGTGCTTATGAATTCAGTCCTATTCAACAAAATCACCCCTTATAATCTTATTAACCCCATCGGTGAAATCTTCCCATTCACTTTGTAATTTTTGGAAAGCAGCTAATCCTTCCTCTGTAATTTTATAGTACTTTCTTGGAGGTCCTTCTTGGGATTCCTGCAGGTAATTGGTCACATATCCCTCTTTTCTAAACCGCCTTAATAGGGGATATATAGTTCCTTCTGAGATATTGATATATTTTGATATATATTCTACTAGTTCATAACCGTAAAAATCCCTTTTGGTTAGTAATGATAAGACGCATAGTTCTAATACTCCTTTTTTAAATTGTATATTCATAGGCATTCCCTTTCATTTTAGATTAACTATATTATACAATATGCTACCTTTTATTGCAAGGTACTAAAAAAAATAGCTGCAAGCTGCAGCTAAAAATTTAAGCCTTCTTTATGGACTGAAACGCTTAAGGCAATTCCAATACATATTAAATTTATCAATTGGAAGGTTCCCCCATAGCTTAAAAAGGGTAGAGGAATTCCCGTTATAGGCATAAGACCTATGGTCATTCCAATGTTTTCCCATATATGGAAGAGGAACATGGCAGCAAAGCCAGTAATCATGAGGGAACCGAAGGTGTCCTTACTATTCTTTGCAATTTTAATCAGCCTAAAGAGCAGTATTGTATATAAAAGGATTAGGGCCAGTCCTCCTATTAGACCCAACTCTTCACCTACTACTGCAAAGATAAAGTCCGTCTGTTTTTCAGGTAGGTAATTGTACTGGGTCTGGGTTCCTTGGAACAAGCCTCTTCCAAATACCTTTCCCGACCCTACTGCAATTCTTGCCTGTAGCGCCTGATAGCCTGTACCAGACGGATCCCTTTCTGGTTCTAGGAAGTTGAATATCCTATCCCTTTGATAATTTTCAAGGGAGAACCATAGAACGGGTAGGCTCAATACCCCTGCTAGTGTGGCATAACCGATGTACTTCCAATCCAAACCTGCTGCAAACAGCATTACCACTACAAAGAATACGAATACAATGGCAGTTCCTAAGTCGGGTTGCTTTGCAATTAATAATATGGGTATTCCTGCAAGCACCATTATCTTTAATAGGGTTAGGGGTCTATTTATTTCCGCTTTATTTTTCTCAATAAATTTGGCTAGAAAGATTATAAGTCCTATTTTTGAAATCTCTGCAGGTTGGAAGGTAAAGCCTCCTATGGATAACCAAGAATTTGCCCCCCATTGTTCCGCGCCAGTTCCAAAAAAAACAACTGCTACCAATAGTAAAACGGAAACTATATAGATGGGAATATAGAATTTACCCAATATTTGATAGTCGAATAATACTAAAAATACTATGGCTAAAAAGCCTAAGATGGTGGAAAGGGCTTGCACTTTTACAAAACGATTTGTTTCAAAGGTTAAAGTAGCCGATTTAATCATTACCATTCCAAAAATACATAGGAGAATAACGGTGATAAATAGTATGAAATCGAAGTTTTTAAAAGCCTTTCTCTTTAAGTTGAACATAGTTGATACTCCTTCTTTATGGAAAATAGGTAAATTAAAGCTAGTAATATAATAGTTAGGATAATAGCTTTTATAGCTAAAATCAATTATATCATATTTTATATGGAAGATATATAAAAATGACATCATTTAAGATTCTAATATAGGGTATAATGAAAGGTAGCAGTATAAAAGAAATTAATGGGAAATTTAAGATTTTAGGAGGCTTTTATATGTGTGGAAGATTTTGTCTCGATGCCCATATAGAGGATATAGTTAGAACTTATGGAATATATAATAAGAAAATAGATAAATTTGATAGGGGGGATTTCTATCCTACCAATACTGCCCCTATAGTGTTAGAAAATGGTGTCAGGGCTATTAGCCTTGCAAAATGGGGCTTTTCCATTAAGAAGAAAAAAGCGGTGGTAATAAATGCAAGGGCAGAAACCATTATGGAAAAGCCCATGTTTAAAGATTCCTTTTATAGCAATAGGTGTATTATTCCTGCTAATCTCTTCTACGAGTGGAAGGATGAGGGAAAAAGGAAAAAAATTAAATATGAGATAGGCTTAAAGGATAGCCCTTTAATATCCCTAGCAGGCATCTATAAGGTGAGTGTAGATGAGAATTTGGATGAGCAGTTAATATTTGCTATAATAACTACCGAAGCCAATGAGACCATGAAATCCATTCATTCTAGGATGCCCCTTATAATAGAAGATGATATGGTGGATACTTGGTTAAGGAGGAACACCCCAGTAGAAGATTTAAAAAGGATACTTAAAACTGAAATGGATGGTAAGCTTGTGATTAAAAGAAGTGAGAATGAGAATTTTGAGCAGCTTAGGATGTTTTAATTTTATATAAAATGCTAAGGAGATGGATTGATGAAAGAGATTAAATTGAGAAATATTATCTTTCCCATATGGCTTTTACTCTTTTTTCCTCCGCTTATATTCATAACTCTAGCAGGCAATTTTATAATCGATTCCTTGGTCATATTGGGCTGTTTTAAGAAATTTAAATTGGTAAACCCAAAGCCTATAATGTATTACTACAAGAAAAGCATAATTAAAGTTTGGCTTTTCGGTTTTTTGGCCGATTTTATAGGTGCTACAATATTGTTTGTGTTGGGGATATTGGGGGATTCCTTTGGTTTATCCTATGAACTGATTAATGGAATAAACTATGACCCCTTTAGCAATCCCCTAGCAGTTATCATAATTTTAATAGCCATATTAATATCGGGATTTTTTATATTCCTATTTAATTATAGGATTAGCTTTAGGGAGCTAGTAGAAGATTTAAGCCTTAGGTTTAAGCTTTCCTTGACCATTGCAATTATTACCATGCCCTGGACCTTCTTGCTGCCTACAAGGTGGTTTTATTATTGAGTGAGTTAGCTATCATAGAAAGGATGATTTAATGTATATAGGTTGCCATTTGACTATTGCCAAGGGCTATAAAAGGGCTGCAGAATTGGCTTTAGAAGTAGGAGCCAATGTTTTTCAGTTTTTCAGTAGAAATCCAAGGGGTTCATCCAATAAGGAATTGGACTTAGAGGATGTAGAGGGGATGAAGGAGATATTAAAGGAAAATAACTTTGGGCCCTTGCTTGCCCATGCTCCATATATTATAAATTTGGCATCCCATAAGGATAGGATCTATGGGATGGCTAAAGGCATATTAAAGGAGGATTACGAAAGGCTAAACCAGATTTCTATACCCTACTTTAATTTTCACCCAGGAAACCATGTTGGTAAGGGAAGTGAGTATGGAATTCAAAGGATTATAGATGGTTTAAATGAAATAATTACTGGCAATGAAACCACCATGATTTTATTGGAGACCATGGCTGGGAAGGGGACGGAAATAGGCCGAAATTTCAAAGAGCTAAAGGCCATAATAGATGGTGTAAAGTATGATGATTTGATTGGCGTTTGCCTTGATACTTGTCATATTTATTCTGCGGGCTATGATATAGTTGAAAATTTAGATGGGGTTTTGGAAGAATTTGATGACATAATAGGATTGGAAAGGCTTAAGGCCATCCATCTAAACGATAGTATGGTGGAGTTTAATAGTAGGAAGGACAGACATGCTAAATTAGGGGAAGGAACCATAGGACTTAATGCTATTAAAGCCATAATAAATCATCCTGCCTTAAGGGACTTACCCTTCTATTTGGAAACTCCAAACCAACTAGATGGGTATAAAAAGGAGATAGAGTTATTAAAAGAACTAAGGGATTAAATCATATTTTATAAGAAGAGGGAGCATAGGATGAAAAAAGAAACTAGTATAGCTACAGCTATTGGAAAGATAATATTAATTGGAGAACATGCAGTAGTTTATGGCCAGCCAGCATTAGCAATACCCTTTCCCGAGACTAAGATTAAAACTATAATAAATAGGGAGAAGGGGCCGGTTAGTTTAGAGTGTTATTTTTATAAGGGATTATTTTCTAAGGCACCAGATAGGCTGTTGGGCCTAACTACAATTGTTAGGGAGATCGTCTCTTCTTTCAATGAAAAATTGAAGGATTTCAACATTACCATTGAAAGTAGTATTTTACCAGAGCGTGGAATGGGTTCTAGTGCAGCGGTAGCAGTGGCCACTGTAAAGGCTCTATACGATTTTTTCAACCGCCCCTTAACTGAGGAAGACCTATTTAAATGGTCCAATATGTCGGAAAAGATAGTTCATGGGAATCCAAGTGGTATCGATACTGCAATCATAATAGGGGAGAAGCCCCTTTACTATGTTAAGGGAAAGCCCTTTATCCCTTTCCCATTTGAGCTAGATGCCTATTTGGTAGTGGCGGATACTGGAGAGTTAGGCGAGACCCAGGCTGCCGTTTCTGCGGTTAAAAAAATGGTAGATTCAAATCCTCATAAAGTTAAACCCTTGATTAGGCAATTGGGCAATTTAACTAGGGCAGCAATGGATTCAATTGAAAAGGGGGATATTGTAAGGCTTGGCATGATAATGAATAATGCCCATGCCATATTAGATGAGCTAGGGGTAAGCAATGAAAAGCTTAATTATTTTGTCTCAGTAGCAACAAAAAATGGTGCCTTGGGAGCCAAATTAACTGGCGGTGGGCGAGGCGGTTGTATGATTGCTTTAGCTGCTAGTAAAGAGGAGGCAGAATTCATATGCAAAAAATTGATATTAAGTGGAGCAGAAAATACTTGGATATCCAATATGGGAGTTGATAGAAAATGAAAGGCAGTGGAAAGGCAAGAGCCCATGCCAATATTGCGCTTATTAAGTATTGGGGAAAAAGGGATGAAAGCTTGGTTTTGCCTATGAATAGTAGTCTATCCTTAACCATAGATTGTTTTTATAGTGAAACGGAAGTTGTCTTTAGTGGTGATTTTGATAGAGATTATTTTTATCTTAACGGTAAGCTGCAAGAAAAAGATGCTACCGAAAGGGTAAGTAAATTTTTAGATCTCTTTAGAAAAGCCAAAAATTTGGACTTACCAGCTCGGGTAGAAAGCATAAACTATCTACCAACTGCAGCGGGCTTAGCTTCCTCTGCCTCGGGTTTTGCTGCCTTGGCAGCGGCTGCAAATGTGGCCAGTGGACTTAATTTGGATAAGAGGGAATTATCCATCTATGCTAGGCAGGGCTCAGGAAGTGCTACAAGGAGTATTTATGGAGGCTTTGTGGAATGGAGGAAAGGCTCCTCTCATGAAGACTCCTATGCAGTTCCAATAGATGATGCTAGCTGGGATGTAGGAATGGTAATTGTAGTAATAAACAAAAGGGAAAAGAAAGTTTCCAGCCGGGCAGGCATGAAAAGAACAGTAGAAACTTCACCTTTCTACAAGGTTTGGGTTGAAAGTGCCGAAGAGGATTTAAAAGAAATAAAAATTGCCATTAAGAATAGGGATTTTGAAAGAATGGGCTTGATTGCAGAAAGAAATGGACTTAAGATGCATGCAAGCATGTTAGGGGCTAACCCACCCTTATCCTATTGGGAGCCAGAAAGCCTTGTAGTAATGCAGATGGTACACCAACTAAGAAGGGAAGGTATTCCTTGTTATTTTACCATGGATGCAGGACCAAATGTCAAAATACTCTGTAGGCTATCGGAAAGCCATAAGATAAGGGATAGGCTTATTGAGGTTTTTGACCCTAATCAAATAATCATAGCTAAACCAGGACCGGGAATTACCATTCTTTAAAGGAGATGTAATAGATGATTGAAAGCTTTGCTCCCGGTAAACTTTATATAGCTGGTGAATATGCTGTTGTGGAAGCAGGTTATCCAGCAATTCTAGTGGCTGTTGATAGGGGCATTACCATTACTTTAAAGGAAGCTTTAGATGGGGGAAGTATTACTGCCGCTGGCAGCAAAGTCCATTGGACGAGGATAGATGGTGAAATTGTATTAAGTGAAAATAACAGTAGACTTTCCTATATATTAGCTGCCATGAAAACTATCGAAGCTTATGCAAAAGAGCAGGGGAAAAAATTGGGCTATTACCATTTGGGAGTAACTAGCCAGCTGGAATCGGAAGCAGGAGAAAAATATGGCCTTGGTTCCAGTGCAGCTGTTACGGTGGCTACAGTAAAGGCTTTATGTAAATATTATGGATTGGAAATATCTAAAAAGGAGCTATTTAAACTAGCCGCTCTGGCCAATCTATCCATAAATAAAAGGGGTTCAGCTGGCGATATTGCTGCAAGCGCCTATGGAGGATGGATTTATTATACTTCTTTTGACAGGGACTGGGTATTAGAAGAAGTGAGGAGAAAAAGCCTTACCCAATTGTTGAATACGCCCTGGCCTAATCTTTCAATTAGGGCCCTACTACCTCCCAAAGAGCTAAAACTGATGGTCGGTTGGACGGGTAAGCCAGCAAGCACTTCTAAGCTAGTGGCTAAAGTTGATGGTAGAAAAAGCATAGATAGAATAGCTTATGAAAAATTTTTATATAGGAGTAAAAGATGTGTAGAAAAGATGGCAGAAGCTTTTAAAAAAAAGGATATAGAGCAAATCCAAAAACAAATCCATGTAAATAGAAAGCTTTTAGTCGATTTAGAAAAAGATTTAAGTGTAGCTATAGAAACCCCTTTATTGACCCGATTATATGATATAGCATTAAAATATGATGGCTATGCCAAATCCTCTGGTGCAGGGGGAGGAGATTGTGGAATTGCCATTTTTAAAGATGATAAATATTTGCCTCAAGTGATAGAGGAGTGGGAAAAAGCAGGAATAAGACATTTACCAGTAAACCCTTATTATGGATAAATCTATTTAAGGGGTTATTGGGAAAGGAGGATTATATGAAGAATTTAGATGAGATTATGGAGAAGAAAGCCTATTATATAGATAGGAAGAAGGAGATAGAGGAGGCGATTGAAACTGGAAAAAACCTTCTTTATTCCCTTAGACAGGTTAATAGGAACTTAGATTCTGCCAGTAGCTGGGGATTATGGGATGTGCTAGGCGGCGGCATGCTTGTAACTATGGCCAAGCATTCAAAATTGGAAAAAGCAAAATCTGAAATCCCAAGAGCTCAAAGCTTACTTGCCAAATTTTACAGGGAACTAGAGGATGTAGGAGGCCATGTGGATATTGACATAGAAATTGGGTCATTCTTAACCTTTGCAGACTATTTCTTTGATGGCTTGTTTGCCGATTTGACAGTTCAATCCAGGATTAATGATGCTAAGCGTAGGGTAAGGAGTACTATAGATAAGGTTAACAGCATAATGAGAAGATTAGAATCAGACTTAGAAGATACCATTAGGGCAATTGAAGATTTAGAAAAGGAAAGATTAAGAATAATTGAACAAGAGTGATATTGGAATTTGCACAGTATATTTTGTTGGAGGGATATCATGAAAGAAACGGTGTATATAATAGGGCATAAAAATCCAGATTCAGATTCTATATGTTCTGCTATAGCCTATGCAGAATATAAAAATGGTAATGGAGATGTTAATGCAATTCCTGTAAGATTAGGGCCTATAAACAGGGAAACCAAATTTATTTTAGACTATTTTGGAGTAGAAGCTCCCATGCTATTAGAAACGGTAAGGCTTAGTGTGGAGGATTTAGATTTTGACAAAATTGCTCCAGTTAGTCCAGATATATCCCATAGGATGGCCTTGGAGATAATGAAGAGGAATAATTTAAACAGCCTTCCAGTTGTAGATGAAAATGAGCAGCTTTGTGGGATAGTAACTATTTCCGATATCATATCTTCCTACATAGATGTTTGGGACAACGGCATTTTAGGAAAATCTGGTACAACCATAGATAACATAATAGATACATTATCAGCTGAGGCCATTGTAATTCCAGAGAATAGGAAACCTTTATGTGGGAAAATTTTAGTCTTAGCCATGGACCCTAAAACCATGATAGAATATTTGGAAGAAAACGACATAGTCATATGCGGTAATAGGAAAGATGTTCAAGAAATTGCAATAAAAAACAGTATCTCCCTAATGATAGTAACGGGCAATGTGAAAATAGATGAGGATATAATAAAGCTGGCTGAAGAAAAGGGGGTTACCCTTATATCAACGCCACATGATACCTTTACAGCATCTAGACTAATAACCCAATCTATACCTATTAGCCAGGTAATGACTAAGGAGAATATAGTAACCTTTACCCTTGACGATTTAGTGGACAACGTCAAGGATAAGATGTCCCAGACTAGATACAGATCTTATCCAGTAATAGATGATAATAATAACAATAGGGTAGTAGGGCTAATTTCTAGATACCACTTAATATCCAGCATGAAGAAGAAGGTAATCTTAGTAGACCATAATGAAAGAAGTCAATCTGTAGATGGGCTTGAAGAATGTGAGATATTAGAAATCATAGACCACCATAGGATTGCAGATGTATATACAGGACACCCCATTTACTTTAGAAACGAACCAGTAGGTAGTACTTCCACCATAATCGCATCTATAATGTTTGAAAGTGGTAGGAGGCCTTCAAAGAAAATAGCTGGAATATTAGCAGCTGCTATAATATCCGATACCCTCTTATTTAAGTCGCCAACATCCACCAATACGGATAAAATGATGCTAGAAAGATTGGCTAGAATTGCAGATCTGAATGTAGAAGAATTTGCTATGGAGATGTTTAAGGCTGGAACATCCTTAGCAGATAAAACTCCAGAACAATTATTAAATCAAGATTTTAAGGTGTTCAATATAAACGAAAACAAGGTGGGTATTGCCCAAGTATATACTATGGACCTAGAGAGTCTAAAGGATTTAAAGCCAGACTTAATATCGGTTATGGAAGAAAGGCGAAAGAGTCAGGGATATGCTACATTTATATTAATGTTAACGGATATATTCAATGAGGCCTCAGAAATGGTAGTAGTAGGAGAATATAAGGAACTAATAGCCGATGCCTTTGGAAAGACCATTGAAAATAATTCCTTCTATGCAGCAGGAGTACTTTCTAGGAAGAAGCAAGTAGTACCGCCAATAACTACAGCTATAATAAATATGGAAGAAATGCAGATGTAATGGGACAAGGGACCAGACCCTCTGTCCCACCTTTGACAAATCTTTGGCTGGAGATGCCGTTCTTTATAAATATGCCGGAGACTACCACTTCAAAAGTAGAAATCCTTTACAAAATAAAAAAGGCCATTCCCATATTAAATTAAGGGAACAGCCTTTTTACTACACATCCGAAAGAGCTTCCTTCAGAGTATGCCATGCTAACACAGCACACTTTACCCTGGCAGGCATATTGGAGATATTTTGAAGGACTATGGCGTCTTCCAATTTCTCCAGCTCTTCTTCATTCGTAACTTCCTTCTTGATCATTCCTAGGAATATTTCTACTAACTTTAAGGCCTCCTCTATGGTATTGCCCTTTATTAAATCTATCATCATGGAGGTAGATGCTTGGGATATGGCACAGCCTACCCCTGTAAAGGCAGCATCCTCTATAGTATCTCCATTAAGTTTTAACTCCAAAGTGATATCGTCTCCACAGCTGGGGTTATGGCCTTTTTCGGTTATATCTGGATTGGGTAAATGTTTTTTATTGTGTCCGCTTCTATTGTGCTCCATGATAAGTTGAGAATATATTGAATTAAGATCCATATCCAAACCACTTCCTTACATTTTTAACTCCTTCAATAAATTGGTCCACATCGTCCTTTGTATTATATAGGTAAAAGCTAATCCTAGAAGTTGCATGAAGATCTAAAAATCTCATTAGGGGTTGGGTACAGTGATGTCCTGCCCTTATGGCAACCCCGTAGGAGTCTAATATAGTTGCGATATCGTGGGGGTGTATCCCATCTATGGTGAAGGATATTAGCCCCCCTCTCATTTCTAAATCCTTGGGGCCAATTATATCTATATAGGGAAGGCTTAACATTCTATCCAAGGCGTATTGGGTTAATTCCTTCTCATGTTCTTCAATCTTATCTAGCCCAATTTTTTCTAGATATTCCATTGCCGCTTTGATTCCTACAGCCCCCTCAACATTTTGGGTACCTGCCTCCAACCTATAAGGTAGGGGAGCAAAGGTGGCTTCCTGTTCATAGACATATTCTATCATGTCTCCCCCCAATAGGAAGGGGGACATCTTTTCTAGTATTTCCTTCTTACCATACAGTACACCAATTCCCATAGGGCCAAGCATCTTATGGCCAGAGAAAACGAAAAAGTCTGCATCCATCTCTTGCACATCCACCTTCATGTGGGGAGCGCTTTGGGCTCCATCTACTACTACCACTGCACCCACCCTATGGGCATGGTGGATAATCTCTTCAACTGGATGGATGGTACCCAATACATTGGACATGTGGCCTACACTTACTAGCTTGGTCTTCTCACTAATCTTGTTTTTAATCTCATCTAGGGGGATTCTACCTTCAGCATTTAAGTACATGTACTTTAATATTGCTTTCCTTTCTTTTGCTAGCCTCTGCCAGGGAAGGATATTGCTATGGTGTTCTGAAATTGCTAATAGGATTTCATCTCCTTCATTTATAAATTCCCTCCCATAGGAGTAGGCAATTAGATTTAGGGATTCGGTAGTATTCCTTGTAAATATTATTTCCTCTGTAGACTTGGCATTGATGAATTTCCTAACCGTTTCCTTGGATGAATTATAGGCTTTTGTTGCCTCTACGCTCAGTTTATGAGCCCCTCTGTGGGGGTTTCCATGGGCTATTTTATTGTATCCAGCCATAGCTTCAATAACTTGAAGGGGCTTTTGGGTAGTAGCCCCATTGTCTAGATATACCAATTTTCTTCCATGGATATCTTGGTTGAATATGGGAAAATCCTTTTTGATTATTTCCGGGTTAATTCTTGTCATCCATAAATCTCCTCTCAACTTCATCTATTACTATTTGACGGTAGTCTTCAAAGGGGATTTTGTCGATTATTGGTCTAAAGGAGGCTTCCACTATCAATTTTTTGGCTTTCCTTTCATCTAAGCCCCTACTCATAAGATAAAAGAGCTTACTTTCGTTAATCTGCCCTGCACTGGCTGCGTGCTCTCCTTCCACATCGTCTTCATGGCAAAGTAGGGCAGGGATGGAGTCGGCTTTTACTGTAGGGTCTAATAGTATTACGTATTCTTCCTCTACTCCCTTAGAACGCCTTGCTCCCTTTTTAAAGTCTAAGTTCCCCTTAAATATCTTTTCAGCCTCATCCATTAGAACCCCTTTAGTTTCGATATTGCTGATACTCCTTGGACCTTTATGGATCATAGAATACTCTAAATCTATCTTTCTATTTCCATCTCCTAGATAGATGGAAGAAAGGTTGGATCCACTAGCTTCTCCTTCTAGATAATTTGAATAATGGGAAACGGTAATAGCACTTCCTAATTCTACGGATATCCAATTGATTTGGCCTTGGCCTTTTATAAAGCCAATATTTGTATCAGAGCTTTTAGCTTTGTTATCCATTCTTTGTATTTTGATGACATTTATTTTGGCCTTGTCTTTGGCAAATATCTTAGTAATTCCCTGATGGAAGGCTTCTACTCCTTCACTAGAAGTATAGTCTATGATAATAGTTGCTTCACTTGCAGTATCAGCTACTATGATATTTTGATTGATGACCACTGGGTTATCATCATCCATATTGAATTCTATTTTAATAGGTTGGTCTACTTTAACATCCTTAGGAAGATAAAACACTACCCCAGTATTATAGGATTCTTCCACAAGAGGAGTAAGTTGATCTTTAGCTTCCTCAAATTCTTTAGCTATTAGATAATCTAATGCTATTTCATTTTTATCCTTATTGATTTTTTCCAGTATTACTCCTTCAGGAAGGGCAGCCTCAAATTTTAGATACTCCTTCTTATAATCTATGTCTTTAGGCAATGAATAAATTTCACTATCTATTATTTTCATCTTATCCCACCTATCCAATAGAGCCCTCTAGCTCAATATTTATTAAGTTATTCAACTCAACGGCATATTCTAATGGAAGTTCTTTGGTTATAGGCTCAACAAAGCCTCTAACTATCATGGCTTTTGCTTCCTCTTCATCTATTCCCCTACTCATAAGGTAGAATATAGCCTCATCGCTAATCCTTCCTATTTTAGCCTCATGGCCAATGTCAATGTCGTCGTTGTGTAACTCTATTACTGGTACCGTATCCGATACAGATTCATTATCCAGCATCAAGGATTCACAGGATACGGTAGACTTACATCCGTAAGCGTTTGGAGCCACTTTAAGCAGGCCTCTATAAAAGGCATATCCACCATTTTTTGAGATGGACTTTGAGTTGATGCTGGAGGTAGTATTCGGAGCAGCATGGAGTACCTTGGTGCCTGTATCCAAATATTGTCCAGAAGAGGCAAAGGTAATTCCTGTAAATTCCGATCTGGCTCCTTCTCCCCTTAATATGCTCATTGGATATAGCATGGTCACCTTAGAGCCAAAGGAACCTGAAACCCATTCGATAGTTCCATTTTTATCGACTACAGCCCTCTTGGTATTTAAGTTATACATATTTCTGGACCAGTTTTCTATGGTACTGTACCTTAACTTAGCATCCTCCCTTACATACAGCTCCACACAGCCAGCATGAAGATTTGTAACCCTGTATAAGGGTGCTGAACAACCTTCTATGAAATGGAGGCTGGCTCCTTTCTCAACGATTATCAGGGTATGTTCAAACTGACCTGCTCCTGGGGCATTTAATCTAAAGTAGGACTGGAGGGGAATATCTACTTGCACTCCTTCTGGTACATAGACGAAAGAGCCACCAGACCAAACGGCCCCATGAAGTGCAGCAAATTTATGGTCGTGGGGAGGGATCAATTTCATAAAGTGCTCCCTTACTATATCCTCATATTCCTTAAGGGCAGTTTCCATGTCGGTGTAGATAACCCCTTGTTCTATTAGTTCTTCTTTAACATTGTGATAGACTACTTCCGAATCGTATTGGGCACCTACTCCTGCTAAGGCCTCCCTTTCCGCTTGAGGAATACCCAAGGCCTCGAAGGTCTTCTTAATATCTTCTGGAACTTCATCCCAACTGCTGGCCATACTAGCATCTGGCCTTACATAGGTAACTATATTATCTATGTCAAGGCCTGATAAGTCTGCACCCCATGTTGGAAGGGGCTTACTGTTATATATCTTCAGGGATTTGAGCCTAAAGTCGGTCATCCATTTTGGCTCATCTTTCTCCCTAGAAATTTCCATTATTATCTTTGGTGTTAATCCCTTATCCGATTTATATTTATAGGTAAACTCGTTTTTAATATCGTAAATACCCCTATCTATGTCTTCAATGTAGGTCTTTTTTCTTTCCATATCTTTCACCTCTAATGAACAGAATATTTTGCCCTTATATGTTCATATCCCCGCTTGTCGATTTCTTCAGCTAGTTCCATTCCACCAGTTTTGACTATCTTGCCGTCTAGGAGTATATGAACATAATCAGGATTTAAGTAATCTAGTAGCTTATTGTAGTGGGTTATTACTAAGATGGATTTGTCCTTATCATGAACCCTTTTTACGCCTTCTGCTACTATTCTTATGGCGTCTACGTCTAAACCTGAATCCGTTTCGTCTAGTATGGCTAGTTTTGGGTCCAGGATGGACATTTGAAGTATTTCATTTTTCTTCTTTTCTCCACCAGAAAAACCTTGGTTTAAGTATCTTGTAGCATATTCTTCATCCATTTCTAATTCTTCCATCTTTTCTTTTAATAGCTTTTTAAAGGCCATTATTCCTTGGTATTTGCCGGTAACCGAGGTTTTAGCAGTTCTTAAAAATTCCTCAACAGTTACCCCTGGAATTTCTTCTGGATACTGAAAGGATAGAAAAATTCCCTTCTTAGCCCTTTCATCAGCCCTAAGATCGTTGATTAGTTCATCTTCAAATATAATTTCTCCATCGCTAATCTCATATTTAGGATGACCCATTAGAGTGTAGGCTAGGGTGGATTTTCCACTACCATTAGGCCCCATAATAATATGGATCTCTCCTTCATGGATTTGGAGATTTAAGCCTTTTATTATTTCCTTTTCTTCTACATTGACTTTTAAATCCTTAATTTCAAGTAGGGTTTTTTTCATACAGTACTCTCCTTTACATTAATAATTATTATTAAATGATACCCGTTCTCATCATAGTATACCACAATTTTTGAAAAAATCCTAGTAATTTACTAGGAATTATAAAAAATTTTAGAAAGCAGTTAAAAGCGGTGGACTAGGAGGAAAGTATGATTAGGAAGTATAGTTTTATTTAAAGTGGAATGGTATAATATAATTAGATAAAGATTATTAGGGGAAATAGGTGTAATTATGGATTTAAAACAGCTTATAATAGATAAAGCGAAGGAAGTTAAGATAGATATTATAGGATTTACAACTTGTGAACCCTTTTACAATATGAAGGACTATCTAGTTATTAGAAGGGAAAAGGGTAGGGAAACGGAATTTGAGGAAAAGGACTTGAATAAAAGAATCAATCCAGTTTTAACCCTTCCTGAATGTAAGACCATAATCGCAATAGGCCTATCTTATAATGTGGACTTTAATGAAAGAGCTGATTATAGGCTAAAAGGCATCCTTTCAAAATCGTCCTGGGGCTTAGATTACCATTGGGTACTAAGAGATAGGATGGAAAAATTAATAGAGGAGATTAAGAAGTTAAAGGACTTTAATTATAGATATTTTGTGGATACAGGCCCTCTAATGGATAGGGAAGTAGCCAATAGGGCGGGTATTGGTTATTATGGCAAGAATTGTTCCATAATAAATGATGAATATGGCTCCTTTATATTTTTAGGATATATGCTTACGGATTTAGAGTTAGACATAGGTGACAAAAGGCCAGCAAGTAAATGTGGCGACTGCACCTTATGCATAGATGCCTGTCCCACTAAGGCTTTGGAAGGACCCTATAGGGTTAATCCTAAGAAATGCATATCCTATTTAACTCAAAGCAAGGACAGCATTCCCTATGAATTAAGGGAGAAGATGGGGGTAAAAATTTATGGCTGCGACACCTGTCAAAGGGTGTGCCCTAAGAATAAGGGGGTAAAAAAATCCGACCATCAAGAATTTATACCAAAGCTTACCAAGGGATATATGGACATTGAAGAACTTTTCTTCATCTCCAATCGCCAGTTTAAGGATAAATATGGCAGGATGGCAGGAAGTTGGAGGGGGAAAAATATATTAAAAAGAAACGGGATAATTGCCTTGGTCAATATGAAGGATAGGGAAAATATTAGATTAATAGAGCCCCTATTGAAGGATCCTAACCCCATGACAAGGGAATATGCAGCCTGGGCCTTGTTAAAATTAGACTATGACTATGGAAGGGTGGTGGTAGGAGAATGGATTAAAATAGAAAATGATGAAGGGGTAAAATCGGAGCTAGAAAAATTGATTAAATAATTTTTTCACAAACATGTCGACCGAAGGAAAATTTGTGTTATACTATATCTGTGATAAAAATAAAAACTTATCTTAGGAGGGAAATGCTTTGGCCAATGTACATGAATTAAAATATCTAAAGGAAAAAATAGAAGAACTAAAAGAGTCAGGAGTATATAGAAAATTACCAGTTTTAGAAGGTGCCAATGAAGCAGAGGTAATTTTAGATGGAAAGAAGGTAATAAACCTTTCTTCCAATAACTATCTTGGCTTTTCAAACCATCCGAGATTAAAAAGAGCAGCTATAGAGGCTGTTGAAAAGTATGGTGCTGGAGCTGGTGCTGTAAGGACTATAGTTGGAAATATGTCCATCCATGAGGAGCTAGAAGAATTGCTGGCAGAATTTAAACGTGAGGAAGCCGTTTTCATATATCAATCTGGATTTAATTGTAATGCTGGAACTATCCAAGCTATAACAGAAGCTGGAGACTTAATCCTGTCCGACGAATTAAATCATGCTTCCATAATCGATGGTACTAGATTGAGTAAGGCCGATAAGATGATATATAAACACTCAGATTTAGACCATCTAGAGCAACTACTAAAAGAAAATAGGGATAAATATAGAAATGTACTTATTATTACCGATGGAGTATTTAGCATGGATGGAGACATTGCTAAATTACCAGAGATAGTGGAATTAGCTGAAAAATATGAGGCTATGACCTATGTGGATGATGCTCATGGTTCAGGAGTTTTAGGTGAAAGTGGAAGGGGAACTGTAGACCACTTTGGATTACATGGAAGGGTAGATTTTACAATAGGTACCCTATCTAAGGCCATAGGAGTAATAGGTGGATATGTGGCAGGATCCAAAACCATGTATGAATGGTTAAACCACAGGGCAAGACCTGTACTATTCAGTACTTCCTTACCACCTGCTGCAGTAGGAGCCATAGTGGAAGCTATTAGGATGTTAATGGAATCCACTGAATATACCGATAGGCTATGGGAAAACGCTAAATACTTCAAAGAAAAACTGGGTACACTAGGATTTAATACAGGAAATAGTGAAACTCCAATTACTCCAGTTATAATTGGTGATGAAGCAAAGACTATGGAGTTTAGTAGAAAATTATTAGAAAATGGAGTATTCGTTTCAGGTATAGTATTCCCAACTGTGCCAAGGGGAACTGGAAGGGTTAGATGTATGGTAACTGCAGCCCATACTAAGGAACAGTTGGATAGGGCCGTAGATGTGTTCGAAAAGGTTGGAAAGGAAATGAAGATATTAGGTTAAAAAAAGAGGATTTTATCCTCTTTTTTTTAACTAATTAAGCTATATGTTCTTTTAGATTGAAATTAAGCCTGTAGAGTTGTAAAATATATTCAAGGAATAGGCTTTGGGGTGAATGTATGATAGTTGGAACTTGTTCAATAAAACTGATGCTATATGAGGCCAACTCCCTTAAGGATAAGAGGCACATCATAAAGAGCATAATGGCTAGAATCCAGTCTAGATTTAATGTTTCAATAGCAGAAGTAGGCTTAAACGATAGCTGGAAGACTTCTTTAATTGGATTTGCTTGTGTTACCAATGATAGTGCCCATGCCAATCAAACTATTTCCAAAGTGTTAAAATTTATCGATGGAGATAGTAGGGTAGAGATAATAGATTATAACATAGAAATATTGTAGGTGATTAAATGAAGAAGATGTTAACAAAAGAGGAAATTGAAAGGGTAATAGAGATATTAATGGATTTATATCCAGATGCAAAGGCAGAGTTAAATTATTCAAACCCCTTTGAGCTTTTAATAGCCACAATTCTTTCAGCCCAATGTACAGATGTGCAAGTTAATAAAACTACGGAAGAACTTTTTAAAGAGTTGAAAACTCCCGAAGATTATCTAAAATTAAGCATAGAGGAATTGGGGGAAAGGATTAGATCCTGTGGATTTTATAGGACCAAGAGTAAAAATATTTTAGCTACTTGCAAACTCCTAATAGAAAAATTCGATGGGAAAGTACCCGATACATTAGAGGAATTGATGAGCCTGCCTGGTGTTGGTAGAAAGACCGCCAATGTGGTTTTAAGCAATGCCTTTTCAAAACCCGCCATAGCTGTTGACACCCATGTTTTCAGGGTATCCAATAGGATTGGGCTTGCAGATAGCAAAAATGTATTGGACACGGAAAAGGATTTAATGGAAAATATAAGGAAGGAGATGTGGTCTAAAGCCCATCATCTATTGATATTCCATGGACGAAGAATTTGCAAGGCAAGAAGGCCTTTATGCCATAAATGTCCGTTAACGGATTATTGTTTCTATTATAAGGAAGAGCTTAATAAATAAGGAGAGGACTGTTATTATGGAACAGTTGGATAGATTGAAGGAAGAGCTGGTTTTTTCTTTGGATATAGGTACAAGAACTGTAATTGGAATTGTAGGCACTCTTACAAAAGACCAAAAATTTAAAATATTGGATTATTCCATCAAGGAACATAATAAGAGGAATATGTATGATGGCCAGATACACGATATTGATGGAGTTACTGAAATAGTAAAGGAAATAAAGAGGGAATTGGAAGATAGCCTTAATATCCCTTTAAAGAAGGTCTCCATTGCAGCTGCAGGTAGGTCCTTAAAGACCTGTAGGGTGAAAATTGAGAAGGAAATAGGAAATGATGTGCTGATTAGCAGGAATATGGTAGAAGTTTTGGAATTAGAGGCCGTCCAAAAAGCCCAGCAAATAGTAAACGATAGTGACCCAAATAATAGGCTGAGATATTATAATATTGGCCATACCGTAATGGATTACTATTTAAACGGAGTCACAATGGATAAATTGGAAGGTCATAGGGGGAATTATATAGGAGTAGAACTTTTGGCTACTTTCCTACCCCAGATAGTAGTTGAGGGTTTATATTCCGTTATATCCAAATCTGGCCTTGAGGTAGGAAATATAACGCTAGAGCCTATTGCAGCTTTAGATGTGGCTATTAAGGAGGAGTTAAGGCTATTAAACCTAGCTCTGGTAGATATTGGGGCAGGCACATCGGATATTGCTATAACCAAAGATGGAAAGATTATAGCTTATGCCATGACCTTTAAAGCGGGAGATGAGATTACAGAAGCCCTATCTAAAAAATACTTACTAGACTTTAATGCTGGGGAAGAATTAAAAGTTAAACTCAATTCCCGAGAAGAACATGAATTCGTGGATGTGGTAGGTATAAAACATAGACTTACCACCAGGGAAATAGTGGATAGCATATATGAAACCATAGAGGATATAGCCAATGAGATAGTAGAAAAGATTATAGAATTTAATGGGAAAGCTCCCAGTGCAGTCTTTTTAATTGGTGGCAGCAGCCAAATGCCAGGATTAAAGGAATGTATAGCGGATAAACTAGGCCTTCCAAAGGAAAGGGTGTCGATAAGGGATACTAGCTTTATTGAAAAGCTGGAAGGGCTAGATGAAAGCATTAAGGGACCAGATATTATAACTCCAATTGGAATAGCCATAGAAAGCTTAATGAAGAGGTATAAAAACTTTATTGAAATATCCTTTAACGGAGAGGAGATTCGATTATTTAATGTTGAAAGGGTGAAGGTTTCAGATATATTGGTTTTAACAGGATATAACCCCAGAAAGCTAATTCCTAAATTGGGAGAAGATTTCATATATTACCTGAATGGGGAAAAGAAAGTAATAATGGGAAAAGAAGGTGTAGAAGCTAAAATATATGTAAATGGAAGGATAGGGAACTTAAATACCCAGTTGCAAGATGGCGATGTGGTAACAATAGTAGAAGCTAGCCAAGGCGAAAAAGCCAAACCCTATTTATCCCAATGCATTCCTTTGGAAGAGATAGTATTTCTCAATGGCAAGGAGTACAACCTAATAAGAGAGGTTAAGATAAACGGAGAGATTGTAAGTGGTAACCCTCTAGTGAAAGAAAAGGACAGGATAGAAGTTATTAGAATAGAAAATGTGGCAGACTTTTTAAAAGATTTAGATGAAGCCATTTCCATATCCGATGTCTATGTAAATGGCAATAAGGTTAGCTTAAGTACCCCACTTAAAAGTGGCGATGAGATAAAAATTGTTAAGGATAAGGAAATAAGGTTATATATAAATCAAGAGGAAAGGATTATTAGATACAATAAGGATGAGTTTGTATTCGTAGATATTTTCGATTATATAGATTTCGACCTATCAAAACCAAGAGGTAGTTTAGTACTTAAAATAAACGGTAGAGATGCTGAATACTTGGCCCCTCTTAAAGATGGAGATGAAATAGAAATTTATTGGAGTAAGTAGTATGCTAAATAGAGGCAGTACATATATTTAATAATAAATAAAATATAAATTTGGAGGCCAGATATGGAAAGAGCTAACAAAAAAGTGAAAATTGTATTCATACTCTTATCTATTTTTATAGTAATTATTATAGGTTTAGGTTTCTATGGATATTATAAGGTTTTAAATACCGACTTAATATACCAGGGTGTAAAGGTTGACAAATACGACTTGTCTCTTATGACCAAGGAGGAAGGACTTTTATACCTTAAAAATAACCACTGGGAAGAAGTTAAAAACAGGAAGATGAAGCTTAAGTACCTGGATGAGGAATACGTCTATGGGTTAGATGAATTAGGGCTTAGTTTTGACTATGAAAAGATTATCAATATGGCCTATTCTATTGGCAGAGAAGGCAACGCCTTTAAGAGAATAAAGGATATTATACATGTGAAGCGGAATGGGTTTGTAATTCCACTAGAGTCCAACATCAGTAAGGAAAAAATAGACCGCATAGTAGAGCTTATAAGCCAAGAAATCAATAGGGATGCAAAGGATGCAGAATTTCACTTCAACAATGGTAATATATCCATTACTGATGAGGTAGTGGGTAGAGTGGTAGATAAGGAAGGACTAAGCCAGGCCATCTATGAGAATATAAACCAATTGGATACCATAGAAATACCAGTAGAAAATATTATCCCCAAGGTTACTAAGAGTCTATTGAGTAGGATAAATGGAGTTATTGGTGAATACTCTACTTCCTTTCAGGGAAGTAGCCAAAATAGGATAGAAAATATAAGGCTTTCTGCTCAGGCTTTTAAGGGCAAGTTATTGATGCCTGGAGAAACCATGTCCTTTAATGAAACTACAGGGCCTAGGGCTAAGCAATTTGGGTATAAGGAGGCCACCGTTATCCTAAATGGCGAATTTACCCCAGATGTGGGAGGAGGAGTATGTCAAACATCCACAACTTTATATAATGCCCTACTATTAGCTGATGTAACTATTTTGCAAAGGTCACCCCACTCAATACCATCGAATTATGTGAATTTTGGTCAGGATGCTGCAGTAGCCTATGGATTCTTAGATTTAAAATTTAGGAATGACTTCGATTATCCCATATATATCGACTCTAAGGTTGTAGGGAATCGACTATATTTTTATATTTATGGGGATAAGCAGTCCAGGGATTATACGGTAAAAATTGAGTCGGAAATAGTAGAAACAATTCCAGCTGAAGAAGAAGTAATTGTAGATGAAACTTTAGAACCGGGTAGTAAGGTTTTAGTTCAGGCAGGAAGAACTGGCTATAGGGTGAACACCTATAAGTCCATAATCAAGAATGGTAAAACTGTAAGTAGGGACCTAATTAGCAAAGACTTTTATAGACCCAAAAACTTCATTTATAAGATTGCTAAAGAAGCAGTCGATACATCGACTAATTTGGAAGCTGAATTAGATAATGAATTTGATGAACTACAAGAAGATGGAGGAAATGAAGAATAAAGGGGGAACTATTATGGCTGAATTAGATCAATTATTATACGATAAAAGCGTTGATTGTCCTGTTTGTAATAAGGAATTTACTACAAAAAAGGTTCGCATGTCTCGCTTGAAGTTAATAAAAAGAGATGAAGATTTGCTCTCCTATTATGAAGGGGTAAACCCCCTTATATATCAGATCTTTGTCTGCCCTTATTGTGGCTATGCCGCATCAGAGAGCAGATTCGATAGTATTTCCAACAAAGATAAGAAGATTATATTAGATAACATAACAGCAAAATGGAAAAAAAGAAGTTATGGGGATATAAGGTCTGATGAAGATGCAATAATTACCTATAAACTAGCCTTCTATGTTGGACAGCTTTTAGACTATGCTAAAATTGAGCTAGGCTCTTTAACTTTAAGTATAGCGTGGCTATATAGGATTGTAGGTGACAAAGAGGAGGAAAACCGCTTTTTATCCACTACAAAGGAGCTATATGAATTTAGCTACTATAATGAATCCTTAGTTGGCAGCAATATGGATGAGATAAGATTAGCCTATCTATTAGGGGAAATAAATAGAAGGATTGGAAAGAAGGAGGAGGCTCTAAAATGGTTTAATGGAGTTCTATCCAATCCCCATATTAAATCTAACCCAATGATTGAAAAACTTGCTAGGGAGCAATGGAGGTTAACCAGGGATGGATAGGATTAAATACTACGATTTTGAAAGCAAGTTAGGGAAGATGTTAATTTCTTTTTCAGACAAGGGAATAGTATACCTTTCTTTAGCAGAGGATAGGGAGAATATGCTTAAATATATTAATAAAAAATATGGACAAGCCATTAGGGTGAATAAATCTGATTATAGTTATCACCATGAGCTTATAGAATATACTTTGGGGAATTTAAAAAAATTCTCCCTACCCTTGGATTTACGAGGGACAGAATTTCAAATGAGAGTATGGAAAGAGCTTTTAAATATTCCCTATGGGGAAACCAGAACTTATAAGGACATAGCTATAAAAATTGGAAGACCAAAAGCTTATAGGGCTGTAGGCAATGCTTTAAACAAAAACCCTATACTGATTGTAGTTCCTTGTCATAGGGTAATCGGTTCTAATGGCGATTTAGTAGGTTTTGGAGGAGGCCTTGACTTAAAAAAGAGACTATTGGAAATAGAGAGGAAAAATTTGGATTTTATTAGTCGATAAAAAATTTTATTGACTATTTATTTTTTTATGGTATATTAAATTTGGCTAAAGAATAGGAGGAAGCATCAATGAAGTATAAATTGATAGCCATAGACATGGACGGGACGTTATTAAATAGTCAAAAAGAGGTATCGGATAGGAATAGGAAGGCTTTAGTTGAAGCCCTTGAAAAGGGAATTCATATCGTAATAACTACTGGAAGGATTTTAAGTTCAGCTCTGTACTTTAATCAGGCCTTAGGCCTTAAAGGCAACCCAGTTATTGCCTGTAATGGCGCTTTAATCTCTTGTTCCAAAGGTGAAAATATAGTATATGAAAGCAGTATGGATCTAGTAGCCGTAAAAAAAGCAATCCAACTAGCTGAAGAAAATAGCATTTATTATCATTTTTATGAAAAAGATACTTTTTACTCTAGAAAGCCTGATGCCAAAATGTTTAATTACCATGAACACAATGGGGAATATTGGAAGAATCAGAATATAAAGGTAGAATTATTTGAAAATCCAATGGAGATACTAGACCATAAAAAGCCTAATGTTTATAAGGTGGTTTTTATAGAAAAGGATAAAGATAAACTACTTGAGTTTAGAAAAAAATTAGAGACTGTGGAAGGGATAGATATATCCAGTTCCTGGGATACCAATATTGAAGTAATGAATGAAGGAGTTTCAAAGGGAAGGGCTTTAGAATATTTAATAGGAAAGCTAAATTTAGAGCCTGCAGAGGTAGTTTCCATAGGGGATAATGAAAATGATATATCTATGCTGAAAGTTGCTGGCCTTGCCATTGGTATGAAAAATGGGATTGAGGAAATTAAGAATTATGCGGATTTTATTACAGCTAGCAATGACGAAGATGGAGTGGCAAAGGCAATAGAAAAGTACGTATTAAATCACCATTAGAGGAGAGTAATATTATGGGCTTAAATATAGTTTTGGTTGAACCTGAAATTCCACAGAATACTGGAAATATTGCAAGGACTTGCGCCCTAACGAATACAACCCTTCACCTTATTAGACCTTTGGGATTTTCCGTAGACGATAAACATCTAAAGAGAGCTGGGCTAGACTATTGGCACCTGGTAGATATCCGCTATTATGATAGCTTTTCTGAATTAGCTGAAAAGTATAAGGGCGAATCTTTTTTTTATGCTACGACAAAAGCTATACATAGATATACGGATGTAGAGTATTCAAAAAATTCGTTTTTGGTTTTTGGAAGTGAAACCAAGGGCCTTCCTAAAGAAATTCTAGATGGAAATGAGAATAGAACCATAAGAATTCCCATGAAAAAAGATATTGACAGATCCCTTAATTTAGCAAATTCTGTAAACATCATCTTATTTGAAGCGCTAAGGCAGTTAGATTTCCCACAGCTTGAGTGATTCTCATTCATTTTGATGGGGATAACTCATATTTTTAACAAATATATTTTAGTCAGGAGGATAAAAATGGACATAGCATTACCGGTGTTAGGTGGATTAGGACTTTTCTTATATGGTATGAATTTGATGGGGACAGGGTTACAAAAGGCTGCTGGGGAAAGGCTAAAGAGATTAATAGAGATACTGACTAATAATAAGCTTATGGGAGTTATTGTGGGAGCTTTGGTTACCATGGTTATACAAAGTAGTAGTGCAACCACCGTTATGGTAATAGGTTTTGTTAACGCTGGTCTTATGACCTTGCATCAGGCTGTGGGTGTAATATTTGGTGCCAACATCGGTACAACCGTTACTGCCCAATTGATTGCCTTTAACTTAACGGACCTTGCGCCATTAGCTGTAGCGGCGGGGGTAGCTATTTGGCTTGTGGCGTCTAATAAAAAGACAAAGAATGTAGCTGAAATATTAATAGGTTTTGGAATTCTCTTCATAGGTATGGATATGATGGGGGGAGGATTAAAACCGCTAGCCGATAATCCCGTTTTTTCAAATATAATGATCAGACTGGAAGATCCTTTTTTGGGGATATTAGTAGGCTTAGGATTAACAACTCTTATACAAAGTAGTAGTGCTTCTATCGGTTTATTACAAGCCTTAGCCTCCCAAGGACTTATAAATATAAATATCGCCTTTCCAATACTATTTGGAGACAACATTGGAACTACAACTACTGCTATGATTTCCAGTATAGGTGCTAATAAGACTGCAAAAAGGGCAGCAGTTTTACACTTTCTATTTAATCTTATTGGTACCATTATATTTATGACTATACTTAGAAACCCCATAGAAGCGATAGTATTAAAGATTTCTCCTAATGATATACAAAGACAAATCGCTAATGCCCATACATTATTTAATCTTATAAACGTAATTATTCAACTTCCTTTTTCTAATCTATTGGTAAAGGCAGCTATTAAGATTGTACCCGGAGATGTGGAAGAGGTAGACGAGGTAGGGCTTAGGTTCTTAGATTTAAGGATTATGGAAACACCATCCATTGCTTTGGGACAAGTTACCAAGGAAGTTGTTAGAATGGGCCAAATAGTTGCAGACAACTTAACTACTGCTGCGAAAGGATTTGTAGAAAAGGATGAAAAATCAACCCAGGAAGTATTCTCTCAAGAGAAAATAATTAATAGATTAGAAAGCGACATAGTTCAGTATCTGGTAGAGCTTTCCGATGCCCCATTAACCAAAGCTCAGCATGCCCAGGTCAACATGTTGATAAATGTAGTAAACGACATAGAAAGGGTAGGAGATCATGCAGATAATATTGCTGAACTAGCCCAAACGGCAATAGAAGATGACCTGGAGTTTTCAGAAGAAGCCATTGAAGAGTTCAACTATATTTCATCTAGAAGTTTAGAGATCTTTAATATGGCTTTAGAATGTCTAGAGAATAACGATCTTGATAAGGCTAGAGAAATTCTTAAGTTGGAAGAAGAGATAGACGAATTAGAAGAAAAATATAGGCAAACCCATATCGATAGGCTAAACAAACATCTATGCCTTCCAACTTCAGGTGCGGTATTTTTAGACTTGTTGAGTAACTACGAAAGGGTTTCAGACCATTCGTCAAATATAGCCCTATATATACTGGATCAGTTTTAAATATTGTAAAAATTCAAACATTATATTTTTGAATAAAAGGCCTTGTCTTTATAAAGAACTTATATTATAATAACAGAGGGATGTGAAAAAAAAGTCAAAATTAAATATGGTTCGGATGAGAAGTGCGGGAGAGACCAAAGTAATTTTGGCGCCGAAGGAATAAGTCATAAAGTTTGCCATTTTATGACGATGATCTCAGGCAAAAGGACCGTGCTTTGACGAAACTCTGAAAAGCGTTAAGCACCGAAGGAGCAATCCATTAGTATGGAGAAACTCTCAGGTTTATAACAGAGTAGAAGGCTAGTAATATTTCCTTCTATTCTGTTTTTTTATGTTTCAACCCCATCTTGCTTAGGGTAAACTACCTATGATGGACATATAAAAAACGAAGGTTGTTTTATGAAAGAAGTTCTATTATTATATAATTAGGAACAACATCTGATATTTCACTTCTACAGAATAGAGGAAACATTACATAACATAGTAATGTGGGAATCTAACTCTTCACCAAAGTTGAACCTTATACTCATTAGAATCATAAACGTCTCGCGCTGTTTTATTCACACTTGATTTTATATACACTATAAATAATTAAAGGAGGAAAAGCTATGATCTATGACGTGGTCATCATAGGAGCTGGTCCTGCAGGCTTGGCTGCCGGATTATATGCTTCAAGAGCTAGACTAAAGACATTAATAGTTGAAAAGGAAAAGGCTGGGGGACAAATAGTTACAACGGCAGAAGTTGCAAACTATCCAGGCTCTATTGAAAACGCTACAGGCCCAACACTAGTAAACAGAATGGTGGAGCAAGCCGAGGAATTTGGAGCAGAAAAAGTAATAGACACCATTAAGGAAGTGGAATTAGAAGGAAAAATCAAGGTACTTAAGGGAGAAAAGGGCGAGTACCAAGCAAAGACTGTAATAATTGCAACAGGAGCAAATCCAAGAAAAATAGGTTGTCCAGGCGAAGAAGAATTAACTGGTAGGGGAGTTTCCTACTGTGCTACATGTGACGCCGCTTTCTTTGAAGACATGGAAGTATATGTTGTGGGCGGTGGAGACACTGCAGTAGAAGAGGGTATGTACTTAACTAAATTTGCAAGAAAGGTTACCATTATCCACAGAAGAGATGAATTAAGGGCCGCTAAATCCATCCAAGAAAAGGCCTTTAATAATGACAAGATAGAATTCATGTGGGAGACAGTGGTGGAAGAGATAAAAGGCGATGGAATAGTTGAATCTATGGTAGTAAGGAATGTTAAAACTGGCGAAACAACTGAAATAGTAGCTGATGAAGAAGATGGACCCTTTGGAATCTTCCCGTTCATAGGTTTTATACCAGCAACAGGCTTATTCGAAGGCAAAGTAGAATTGGAAGATGGCTATATAGTAACTGATGAAGATATGAAAACCAATATTCCAGGAGTATTTGCTGCAGGAGATGTTAGAGTTAAATCATTAAGACAAGTAGTAACGGCTACTGCTGACGGAGCAATAGCAGCTGTTCAGGCTGAAAAATATATAAATGAAAATTTTAATGATTAAAAAAATTAATAGGAGGGATACTTAATGGTAGAGTTAACAAGGGATAATTTTGAAGAGGAAGTATTAAAGGCAGAAGGACCAGTACTAGTAGACTATTGGGGGCCAACTTGCGAACCATGCAAAGCATTAATGCCACATATCGAAGAATTAGCAGAAAAATATGGTGATAAGGTTAAGTTCTGTTCTCTAGACATTACTAAGGCAAGAAGATTAGCAATCAAACAAAAGGTAATGGGATTACCAGCTATAATCATCTACAAGGATGGAGAGGAAGTAGAAAGATTAGCTGAATCAGAAGCAACAGCTACTGCTGTAGAAGAAATGGTTAAGAAATATGTTTAATAGATTTTAATTCTGGGCTTTTGCCCAGAGTTAAGATAGATGCTTTAACAATAAGGGGAGGTGAACTATATGCGTCTTGAATTAGGCCATGTGCTTATTAATGACGTTCAATTTGGTGAAGAAACCAAGATTGAAAATGGGGTGCTATATGTAAATAAAGAAGAATTAATTGCACTAATCAAAGAAGATGAGCACCTAGTAGAAGTAGACGTAGATATAGCAAGACCTGGTGAGAGCGTAAGGATTACTCCTGTAAAGGATGTCGTTGAACCAAGAGTTAAGGTTGAAGGACCGGGAGGAGTTTTCCCAGGCATATTATCAAAGGTTGATGTTGTTGGTAGTGGAAAGACCAATGTATTAAAAGGTTGTACAGTGATGACAACTGGAAAGATAGTAGGGTTCCAGGAAGGTATTGTAGACATGACTGGACCAGGAGCAGAATATACACCATTCTCAAAGACGGTAAACGTAGTATTAAGATGCGAACCCATTGAAGGATTAAAACAACACGACCACGAGAGAGCTGTAAGATTAGCTGGATTTAAAGCGGCTGCATATTTAGCTGAAGCTGCTAGAGATATTACTCCAGATAAGGTAGAAGTGTACGAAGTAGATACCCTGTTAGAAAGCATTAAGAAGTATCCAGATCTTCCAAAGATAGGATATGTTCAAATGCTGCAAACACAAGGACTACTACACGACACCTATGTGTATGGAGTAGACGCTAAGCAAATAGTACCAACCATAATGTATCCAACTGAAATTATGGATGGTGCAATTGTAAGTGGCAACTGTGTATCCGCATGTGATAAGAATACAACTTACCATCAAATGAATAACCCAGTTATTCATGACCTATTAGCAGCTCATGGTAAGGAATTAAACTTTGTAGGGGTTATAATCACTAACGAAAATGTATACCTAGCTGATAAGGAAAGATCATCTAACTGGACAGCTAAGTTAGCTGAATATCTAGGATTAGATGGAGTTATAATATCACAAGAAGGATTCGGAAACCCAGATACCGACTTAATTATGAACTGCAAGAAGATTGAGCAAAAAGGCATTAAGACAGTAATTATAACTGACGAATATGCTGGTAGAGACGGTGCAAGCCAGTCACTAGCTGACGCAGATCCATTAGCGGATGCAGTAGTAACAGCAGGAAATGCTAATGAGCTTATCGAATTACCACCAATGGATAAGGTAATTGGATCCTTAGAATACGTTGACATAATAGCTGGAGGATTCGACGGAAGTCTTAAAGAAGATGGTTCAATAGTAGTAGAACTTCAAGCTATTACAGGTGCAACAAATGAAATAGGATTCAACAAAATGTCAGCAAAAGGATTCTAAAAAGACATAAATTTTTAATTAATATAAAATAAAATATAAAAAAGAAAGGATGGTAGTAATGTCAATATTTGATGCTAACAAAAAAGTTATCATCATTGGCGATAGAGATGGCATCCCAGGACCAGCCATCGAAGAGTGTGTTAAGACCACAGACGCCGAAGTAGTGTTCTCATCCACTGAGTGTTTTGTCTGAACTGCAGCAGGAGCAATGGACCTGGAAAATCAAAAGAGGGTTAAAGATTTAACTGAAAAATACGGTGCAGAAAACATAATCGTAATAATCGGTGGAGCTGAAGCTGAAGCAGCTGGTTTAGCAGCTGAAACAGTTACAGCTGGAGACCCAACTTTTGCAGGTCCATTAGCAGGAGTCCAGTTAGGACTTAGAGTTTATCATCCAGTAGAGCCAGAGTTTAAAGAATCAGTAGATCCAGACGTTTATGATGAACAAGTTGGTATGATGGAAATGGTTCTAGATGTTGATGAAATAATCGAAGAAGTAAGAAGCATAAGAGAACAATACGGTAAATACAACGATTAATTCCCGATGAAAAAAAGGAGAGGGGGGAAATTAATGGGGAAAATTAAAGTTGTCCATTATATAAATCAATTCTTTGCCGGAATCGGTGGAGAAGAACAAGCCCATATAAAACCAGAGGTTAGAGAAGAAGTTGTAGGACCAGGTATGGCTATAAATGCAGGATTTAAAGGAGAGGCTGAAATAGTTGCAACTATTATTTGTGGTGACAGCTATTTCAACGAAAACGTAGAAGAAGCAAAAGCTGAAATACTAGAAATGGTAAAAAAATATGAACCAGATCTATTTATAGCAGGACCAGCCTTTAACGCAGGAAGATACGGAGTAGCATGTGGTACAATTGCAGATGCAGTACAAAGCGAATTGGGAATTCCTTCTCTAACTGGAATGTATATTGAAAACCCTGGAGCAGATATGTTCAAAAAGAGCGTATATATAGTATCCACTAAGAACTCTGCTGCAGGAATGAGAGATGCAGTTAAAAAGATGGTACCATTAGCTTTAAAGATAGCTAAAGGTGAAGAAATTGGAACCCCAGATGAAGAAGGATATATACCAAGAGGAATTAGAAAGAACTACTTTACCGATAAAAGAGGATCTCAAAGAGCTGTTGAGATG
>JAAYEU010000160.1 GCA_012728595.1 Tissierellia bacterium | reverse complement strand
TAATGCAGATGAATCAGCTACAAAAAGGGTTATAGAAAATCTTGTCTCTAATGCTATAAAATATTCATATAGAAATATAGCTATAATACTTGAAAAGTCGAAAACAACTGTAGATTTAACTATAAGCAATGATGCGGAAAATTTAACAGAGAAGGATGTTGAATTATTTTTTGATAGATTTTACATGGCAGATCAAACTCGGTCAGGTAAAGGAACAGGATTAGGCCTATCTATTGCACAGAGTTTAATGGATAAAATGAATGGAGAGCTTTCTGCTGAATTAAAGGATGGGTACTTACATATGAAGTGCAGTTGGGCACTAACGGATAATAAATAAGCTAGGAGTTAAAGCCTATTCCAATAGAAGTAAGCTTACTTATTAAAGCGTTAATAGTGCAAGAAGACTATGACTATGATACTTTAATATCTAAGCAAATAGCAAAGGAACTTGGCTTGTCAAGAGATTCAGTTAGGGGTTACTGTAAAAGAAATGGATTAGACGGGTACGGTACGGAGAAGAGTTCTTTAGTGTGGGACATTGAGATCAGACCTCACTGTCCCATATATCTGTAAGCTTAAAGCCCTATCTGAAAAGGTTAAAGAACTTAACAGGGGAAACAAGAATTTCATCGAGAAAGTAGCTTTGTTGTTCTTTTATGTAAAGAAATTTGTTTTAGATTTGATTGAAATTGGTATTTTGTTTAGTATAATAAAAATAAGCAAAGGGGGGGATGAAAATCAATATGGGATATAGAATCTTGTTTGAGGTGATGGCAATGAAAGATTAAAAAGCATTAAATAAATCTAATAGGTTGCAAAAGTATTAGATATAGTTAATTTAGACATAATGGTTAATCTTTTAATGTAGAAAGACAACTGGAATGAAATTTGAAATATTGAAACTAATAATTGTTGTTTTAGAACTACTATCTAGAAAAACAAGGGTAACAACATTATATAATTGATAGTATTCAAATAAAAAGGAAATAAACGAAACTTGAATAGAAATAATCGTACTTCTAAAAAACTAACTTGAAAATTTTATTAAAGTCAAAGGGGAAATAAAATTTGTCAAATAGATATAATGGAATGAAGAGTGTATGCATATTTGCAATTTGTATGATAATGCTTTTTTCTACATCAACAAGTTTTGCTTCATCATATTTTTCTAGCTCTCTTATAGAGCCTTTTAAGGGACAAATATTCATGGAAATAGATGGAAGAGACCTAGTGTATAAATATACTTACTCTGCTGCAAAGACTATAGTAGAATTTAATTCACAAGGAAGTGAATATATTATTATTTATAATAGAAATGAAAACAAGATGTATTTAAATGGCAAAGAATTAGCTTTTGAAGAAGAGTTAGATACCATTGCTCCTAATGACGCCGTTGAAATAGGTAGAAGTTATGGTTCACTTGGAACAGATGTAAGAGATGTATCCGTTATTGCTGGGGCTATAATAGCACTTGTAGGGGGACCTGCGACTTGGGCTGCCGCTACCGCAATTGCTGGTGTAATTGTTGCGAGAGGTTTAGATCGCGTATATTACATTAAAATAACTTATTATGATGATGATACACTACATCTGCCTAGGCCTAAGATGTGGTCTGAGTATTACTTCTATTCAGATCCAGGAAGAACAGACCTCATAGGAGCAATTTAATAGATTGATATATAAGGATGTGAAAATGTGAGAAATAAGATAATAACAACTATTTCTTGGATAACTGCCATATTGATAATTATGCTTATACCTTTAAAGAAATTACTACTAATTCCTAAAGAAATTTTTAATGTCATTATGGGCATTGGTCTCATTTTGGTATCTATAATTCTTTTACTAAAAGAATATTTCTCTAATAGGAAGTTCACTATAGTGTCATTGATAGCGCCAATAGTATTTTTTTTAATTTCTTTATACTATTTGCTTCTATTGTAAAAAAATCAACTTAATTAGAAGTTTTATCTATAAATAGATAGATACTGATGATTATTGAACAAATTACCATATGGATAATAGTCCCCAATTTATTCCTGGGGGATTTTTTTATGGCTCTTTGTCAATAGGATCGTGGTTCTCTTACATCCGCCATAACTCATACGCTTAATTCCTTTTACTTTGTTAATCTTTCCTTCTAATAATCCATTTGAATATCTGCTAGTAAAACTATTTTTAACAGAATCTATATCTCTTTTAATTCCATTAACAAAAGAATTTAATTCAGGAATATTAAACTCCCTTGCTTTTAACATCCATTCCTCCAAGGATAATTTGTTTTCTAAAAACATATCCTTAAAATTGTCCTATTTAGTATAGCCTATCCAACCTTTAGATCTTATAGTATCGAAGTTTAGGTAGCATTTTAATCTACTAAAACACCTTTCTACGGAGGTTCTTTTATCATATTGCTTTTTCCAGGCATCTGTATATCGT
>JAAYEU010000159.1 GCA_012728595.1 Tissierellia bacterium | reverse complement strand
CCTTTAATTATATCTATATATTCCTTAGTTACACTTAGTCCGTCCATATCTATTTCCCCCTATTAAATGGTTTAATATACACCAGTTTACTGATTCCTTCCTCCCTAGCCGTTCCTTTTCTTCAATTACCCTATAAGGATTCTTCCTTTCATTAAACATGCTCTCCAAGGGTAGAATATATTTCTTATCGTCTGAATCCAATCCATCCTTGGCCATCTTGATAATCTTACTCCCCATTTCATATATGGACCTATTCTTAAATTGTCCTTCCAAACCCTTTTCAAATATGCTCATTTTAGCCTTTGCCACATCATCCATGTTTATATCTTTTATATATTTATAGATTTCATCTAAGTTTTTCTCATTATAAAAAATGCCCTTTATTAGTGCAAGTGCAGCAAAATTCAATGGATAAGGTACAGAATCCATCATTCGTATTTCTATATATTTTTTGGTCCTTACATCTGGAAAGAACATTGTGAGAATATGTTCCAACTCTTCAATGGAATAATTGTCGGGATCGAATATTTCCTTAACCAGTTTATTTCCCGTATAATACATCCTCTTCCCATCATCTATAAATATGGGTGGACCATTTAGGATGTATTCAGCATATTTATTATAACCAAAGTCCTCATCGAAGGTCCCTTTGACTATTCCAGATCTATCCTTATCACAATTTTCCCAAATATAGGCCCTTAATCCAAACCTATCCCATCTTTTCCCTTCAAAATAATATCCATTATCAAACATGGCATAAAGTACGGGAGACAATGCATTGGCTACCTTAAACTTTTTAATATAGTCCTTTTCAGATTTATAATCTATGGCTACCTGTAATGAAGCAGTTCCCTTCATCATATTATGGGCATGGGTTCCTTTAGTCTTAAAGTATTCAAACATATAATCATATCTTTTTTTAGGTAGTAGTTTTATTTGGTCAATCCTAGTTACAGGATGATACCCAATAGCTATTAAACCCTGATTTTTCCTATCCAGAATGGGAATTATCTGGTTAAGAAACTCCATATACTCCTTTTCTAAATCCTCAATATTCTTCTGAGGTTTAACGCTAAATTCCAGTTGGCTCCCAGGCTCCAATGTAATTACCTTGTTCCCATTCCTTAGACTTAATAAGTACTCTCCTTCATCTTCCCCATTCCACCCATGCTTCTCCAACTCCTTAAGTGTCTCTTCTACTCCACTTTCTCCATAATAGGAAATGGTCTCTAGGCTTTCTTTGTCTATTACAAAATGTTCAAACTCCATTCCTATTTTGAAATCTTCCTTAGATTTTTCATTGGCTTTAAAATAGCTTGCTATCTCCCTTATCTGTTTATTATAGTCCACTTTCAATATCTCCTCTCTACTTCCTGCTATACTAATAGTATTTGGATAATCTAATATTCAAATACCCATTTTATTAGATATTAAAAATAAAGTAGCTTAATTTTTTCGTTAAGCTACTTAAAACTTTTACTTTGGTCTATAAGATTATTCACGCAGTTTTATGAACTTTTGAATTTTTGCTCCAGTTATTAGCTGCAAATCCCTTGGATTTAACTCAATTTGTACTCCAATTTTACCCCCACTTACAATTATAGTGTCTAGCTGCATAGCTGACTCATGGATAAAGGTTGGATATGCCTTTTTCATGCCTATAGGGGAACAGCCTCCTCGTACATAACCTGTGTATTTAGGTATATCCTTAACGGGAATCATATCAAGCTTCTTTTCTCCAGAAACCCTTGCAGCCTTTTTCAAGTTCAATTCTTCCGCTACGGGAATTATAAATACATATAACTGGCCGGTATTTCCTTGAGTTACCAATGTTTTAAATACCTCTTCCGGTTTTCTATTTATTTTTTTGGCAACAGAAAGTCCATCTATATTTTTATCCTTAGTATCATAAGTAATTATGCTATATTTTATATTATTGCTATCTAAAATCCTCATGGCATTAGTTTTTACATGGGACATATATTCACCCTCTAATCAGTTTAATTCCACTTTTATTATAAGCATAGGAAAAATAAAACTCAACTATAATTAGACTTCTTGAGCCGTTTTAGATAAATATAGCCCCACTAGTAAAAAGGCTAGGCCAAATAGCAATTGCATGAATATATCATTTTTTACACCTAATAATGAGCTAGTCTGCATATCATTTATCCTCACAAAATAGTAAGTGGGAAAAAACTTAGCTAAGGTCAAAACCTTATCTCCTAAAAACTGTTGAGGCACCATTACCCCTGATATGAAAGAGGTACCTAAAGACAATACTACAGATAGGCAGTTTGTTACAAATTTATTTCGGGTAATGTTGTTTATTAAAAATGTAAGACACAAAATGGAAAAGGAAAAAACTATAGTATTAACAAGGTAGATATTAAAGTTTATTTCCCTTATATATTTTCCCTTTATAATAATGCTTCCTAGTATAAATATGAATGTAATAATACCAGCCAATGATAATTGACCTAAATATAATTCCTTATTAAACCTTAAAAACCGCTTTGAGGAGATTTTCCTTCTATTCTCAATATTATATTCATTGAAATCAGCCATCACCAACCCTATAACAGAAATATAACATGCTATGGTTACATAAGCGGTAAAGTTAAAATAATATCTAAACCACTCGTTAGTCCCTTTGTCTATCCCCCTACTGCCATCCCTTATCATGTTAACATTAACCTTTTCGCTTAATGCCGATTTTATAGCATTGAGATCAAATTTCCCTTCCTCATGGGTAGCATTGGCAAATAGAAGAAATTTTTCAATCTGATGTTCTATTTGTATGGATTCAGCTTTTCTATCGTCCCTGTAAACCTCAATGACTTTTTCCTTGCTTACTACCTTCTCTTCAAACTCCTCCGGTATTACTACTACAGCATCTACTATTTGCAAAAAAATCTGCTCCCTTATAATCTCCTCTTCCGGCGAAACATCTATTATATTGTTTTTCGATTCCAAATAATCCTTTAAACTATTGGACAATGGACTATTGCTATTATCTATTATCCCAATATTCAACTTAGTTTCAATAAAGCTCATTTCTTCTTGAATATGTCCAGAGGTATTAATAATTGCAAAAAAGAAAAATAATAGAGTATTAGAAAGAATTAACCATTTATTCCTTAACGCCATTTTAATAAAGTATTTATATACTGTCATAGTCCCGCCTCCTTAAAAATAAGTAGGATAAAAAAATAAATAATATTGAATATAAAGAAAGGATTAAGGTTCCTTCTCTAACGGTCCTAGTGCTCCCTAATAAATTTAACCTATATAAATTATTGCTAATAATCGAAATAGGATTTATCCTGCCTAAAATTGGAATATTCTTATCCAAAACTACTTTAATATTAGGTCCCATCATTCCTGATAAAAGGGAAAAGAATAGAACAATAACTACAGCCATTGTAATTTTTGCATTTTCACTTTTTCTATTGGAAGCACCAATAAACATTCCAAGAGCAGTTCCAAAAAGATTGCCTAGTATTATAAAAATACTGCTATATTTAAACTCATTTAATAATTCTAGCTTTAAAACATACTTAATGAATATGAACAATATTCCATTGGCAAATAGGTTCAAGGCTAATCCCACTATTACTCCCGCTATTAGAAATTCATGTTTTTTCAATGGAGTAACATTGAGCCTTACTCCAATATGTGATAAGTTTGCCTGAATCACGCTAACAACCGTAATACCTCCAAAGATTCCATAGGTGGAAACCATAGCAACTAATGAATAAAATATAATTACCATTAAATTCGCCTCTTGGTTCCTATCCAGTATATGGTCTGCTTCAAAGTCATAGTTTTCAATTGGCTTATTTAACCTTTCCATCTGCTTTATCTGTTCAATTACTTCCTTTATAATAGTTTGATTTATGCCAGATTCTTTTACCATTAGGTTTAAGTCACTATCTATAAAACCATGGATTTCGCCATTGTTTAACTTCTCTTGTACCTCAGCTTGGGAAACTTTATGAATATTTAATATCTTAATTTCTTCTAATATAGATTCAATTCTATTTCCCTTTTCTATTCCTATATTGATATCCTCCAGTTCTATATCCATCATTCCATTAAAAGCTAAGTAAAAAAAAGTTGCTAATATTACTGGATATATTAGACACCAAAATGAAAATCCAAACTCCCTAATTAGGTTTTTTCCCTGATATATACAATTTCTTAATAGAGTTTTCATATCAATCCCTAAGCTCCTTTCCAGTTAGCTCCAAAAATACATCATTTAATGTAGGCAGTTGGCTGTGAAGCTTGGTATATGTTAATTCCTTTTCCTTAATAAATTCCAGTAAATTTGTTAAGTTGTTAAAGCCGTTTTCGAATTTTATCATATAATCGTCTCCATCCTTTTCTATATCGATCACATGAGGTAGTTTTTTCATCTCTGAAACCGTTTCATCTCGAATTTCAGAAAAACTAACTATTATCTTTTCTGATGTAGTTATCATGGCTTTTAATTCTTCCTTTGTCCCTGAAACCAAATCCTTGCCATTATCCATTATTATTATCCTTTTACATAACATTTCCGCTTCTTCTAAATAATGAGTGGTATATATGATGGTACTACCTTCCTCATTTAACTGCTTTATTCCATTTAGGATAAAATTCCTACTTTGGGCATCTACTGCAACGGTAGGTTCATCTAAAAAGATTAACTTAGGCTTATGGACTATTCCGCAGGCAATATTTAATCTCCTTTTTAGCCCACCGCTTAATTTTTTAGGATAAAACTTCACATAATCCTTTAAATCTACAAATTCTATGGCTTCATCCACAAATCGTCTCCTTAAATTTTTGTCATATATATATAATCCGCAAAAATAATCAATATTTTCCCTTACAGTTAAATTTCCAAATACAGAAACCTCTTGAGGAACCAAGCCTATTTGCCTTTTAATGTCATATGCATCGGGGGACATTTTCTTGCCAAAGACTTCAATCTCTCCTTTATCAAAACTTAGCAAGGATAATATACAGTTTATGGCTGTCGTCTTGCCACAACCATTTGGTCCTAGGAGCCCTAAAACTTCACCCTCGTCTACTTCCATATTGAAATGGTCTAGAGCTATTATTTCCTTATATCTTTTAACTAAATTTTTAACCTTTACTACCATTTAAACCACTCCTATCCTATTTTGGTAAGACCATTATATAATTTTAATTTCCTTCCTTGTAGTGTATAAAGTTAGTATTTCGTATGACATATGTCATAGCTAAAATTGTATTCACTAACAAATATTAGTATAATTAAACTAGTAATTAGATTAGCTGTAGGGGGAACCAACAATGAGAAAGTTTTGGGAAAAGTCCTTAATCCTGATGCTCTGCTTATATAATAGTTTCAGCATTAATCTTAATGATAATTTACATTTTTATTTTATTATAAGTATCATATTTTCTTGCTTTTTAGATTTAATTACTAACAATAGAATAAAGATAACAGTCTATACCCTATTTTTAATATTATGTTTTTACAATGCCCATTGCCTATTCTATTTGCCCTTAATCTTATATAATGGGTACTTGGATTATGGTAAATACGTTTTGCTGATATTTCCATTAATTTGGATAGATTTTTCATTAATAAATTTTCTATTCTCGATTATCTCAATTCATTTGGCAGCCATGACAAAGGAACATAATATTCTATTAAACGAGAACAAGATAGTGCGGGATAAATTAAAGGAGGATACTCTCTATTTGCAAAAATATAATGAACAGTTGAGAATAGACCGAGAAAAGAATATCCAAATTGCCATACTTACTGAGAGGAATAGAATTGCACGAGAACTTCACGATTCAATAGGTCACGGGATAAGCAGCAGCATATTACAAGTGGAAGCTTTAAAATTTATATCCACAGAGGACAGAGTTCTGAAAAAATTGGACATCCTTCAAGAAACCTTAAAAAGAGGAATGGAAGATATAAGAAAGAGCATTCATAATCTATATAATGAATCCTTGGATTTAAAAAGACAAATTGAAAAACTATGTGGTGAAACTCCCAATTTAAATATAGAGCTTATATATAAAATTGAAGAAGATTTAAGCTATGATTTGAAATTCGATATATTATCAGTTGTAAGAGAGGGAATTACCAATTGTGTCAAACACTCTAATGCAACCAAATTAAAAGTAACTATACTAGACCAGCCAAAATTCTATACAATAATAATAAAGGATAATGGAACTAATTTTAATAAGAATACTTTAACTTCAAGTAAAGGCATTGGCCTTATTTCTATTAAAGAAATAGCCTATAAATATAATGGATTTGTAAATTATAGTTTTGATAAGGGCTTTAAAATTCACTTAACTTTAATGAAGGGGTAATAGGTATGAATATCATAATTATAGATGATGATCCTTTAGTAGTAGAATCTTTAAAAACCATAATAGAAGCCAATGGAATAGAGATATTGGCAGTCGGTTATAATGGCCATCAAGCTGTAGAACTTTATGAAAAATATAAACCCGACTTAATGCTTATGGACATAAGGATGGAAAGGTTAAACGGCTTAGATGCAACTAGGGAAATATTAAAAATAGACCCTGAAGCCAGGATATTGCTTATAACCACCTTCCAAGATGATGAATACATAGGATCAGCCCTTTCCTTGGGCTGTAAAGGCTACATATTAAAGCAAAATATTAAAGGAATTATTCCAGCCATCAATGCAGTTTACTCGGGAAATCTAGTCTTTGATTCAAAGATTGTGTCAAATATTAAGAAATACTCTAAAAGGGACAATATCGATACAGACCTGTCGGAAAGGGAATTGGATATCCTTCTTTTAGTAGCAGAAGGGTTAAACAATAAAGAAATTGCAGAAAAACTATATTTAAGCGAAGGAACTGTTAGAAACTATATTTCTAATATGTTGGATAAGCTAGGTCTTAGGGATAGGACACAATTGGCAGTCTACTATTATAAAAGGAAGTATGGGGTGGAAAAATAACAGGACAATGACGTGTCATAGGGACGCTTTGTCATAGGGACGCTTTGTTTGCCATCCGTTCCTTATACCTTCTCCCAAATACCCCTACCAATCCCAGTTACATTTGATAATTGTCTGTTGCTAGCTTTTGTAACGTTTTTTATTTCCCTCAATACCTCATCTCTTGTTTCTTTATCTAATTCTTTTAATTTCGAAATATCAATAATTGACATAATCATTTTTTCTAATTCCTTATCAGTATATCTTATTCGCTCATTATATTCTAAACATTTATCTTTATTTCTTTCCATCATGAATTTTTTAAAATTTTTAATGTTTGAAAATAATTCCATAGCAAACTTTATATTAGTTATTTCTCTTTTACTTTTCATGATATATTCATTATAGCTACTCCATTCATAATCTTCCATATTTATTACCATATTTGCTTTAATCGGATTCTGATGAATATATCGCAAAACTATCAAAAAATATACATCATCATTCACTGGCTCACTTCTAAAACGATTCTGAAAAAGATGCCCATTTATTCCATATTTTATATTAAAATATTGTGCATATCCAACTGCTATTCTTCTAATTGCATCTCCAATTTTCTCTGTTCCCTCTTTAAGTAGAATATGAACATGATTAGGCATAAGGCAATAACCATATACTTCAAATTTGCTTATTTCCATTGCCCTGTTTACATAATATAAAAATTTTTCATAATCTTGCTTTCCTGCAAAAATATCCTTTTTGTCTATTCCCTTAAGCATCACATGATATATTCCTGTTTCACTTCTTTCCCTTGCTTTTCTAGGCATATTATCCCCCTTTCCTAAACAACGGGTATAATCTCTGGTTGTAGTATTCTACAAACTTTTCTTTTTTCCTTTATTTTGATATTTTTATATTAATGATAATATAATAATTTGTAAAATAAATAAAAGAAGTGGCAATCAAAGCGTCCCTATACCACAATCCTGAACAAATTTTGTAGCAGCAGGTGATAGGGATACGGTTTTTAAAAAACAAACTCCAATGGTTCTTTTAGGTATTTCTTCATTCAATTCGACCTCATATACCAGTTTATTGGATAAGTATTCTTGAGAAAATTCTTTTATAACACAGGATATACCAAGATTGATCCTTGCAAATTCCAATAACAAATCGTGGGAACCCAGTTCAATTTCTGGTTCTATTTTAACCCCCTTAGATAATATGTACTTCTCTACATACAATCTGGAATTTGATTTAAGTTCTAGTAATATCAATGGTAATTTAGCCAATTGCTTAAAGCTTAATGGCATAGATAGTTTTTCTTTATACTTTGCTCCACAGACAAATATATCATGAATATCCATTAATTCTATTATTTCCAATGAAGAGTCCCTAACTGGTAAATTACAAATTGCTATATCAACTTCCCCAGACTTCAATAAAGTGCAAAGTTCGTGAGTAGTACCATTAACAATCTTTAACTTGATATTTGGATATGCACTATGGAACTTTTCTAAATAGGGCAATAAAAAGTAGCGAGATATCGTATCCCCAACCCCTATTTTTAGTTCTCCCGCCATAAGGTTTTTAGACTCAATAACCTTCCTTTGCCCTACGCCTATTAAATTAATGGCCGAATTTACATGTTCAAATAGAATCTGTCCTTCATTAGTTAGAACTACCCCTTTAGGCGTTCGTGTAAATAAACGTATCTCTAATTCGCTTTCTAACTGCATAATTGCCTGACTAACAGCTGGTTGTGTCATATATAAGGATTTGGCAGCCTTAGAAAAACTGCCATGTTTGGCTACTTCACAAAAAATTTTATACAGATCTAGTTTTATAGACATATAAGCACTCCTTATACCTAGTATAATATATATTTATTTTACTTATATCATAAAATAGTGTATATTACAAGTGTAATGATTTTGTTGAAATTTAACTTAAAGGAGAGGTTAATATGGAAAGGATGGCTGGTACTATTGCTATAGGGCTTCGTACTCCGATTATAAAGGAAGGAGATGATATTGAAGAAATAGTTGTAAGTACCATATTAAAAGCTTCAGAAGTAGAAGGTTTTTCCATTGATGATAAAGATATTATTTCCGTAACAGAATCTATAGTTGCTCGTGCTCAAGGAAACTATGTAAGTGTAGACCACATCTCAAAAGACATAACTTCAAAATTTGGAAAGGAAACAATTGGTGTAATATTTCCCATCTTAAGCCGTAATCGTTTCTCCATCTGCCTTCGCGGTATTGCAAAAGGAGTTAAAAAAATTATTTTAATGCTTCAATATCCCTCTGATGAAGTAGGCAACCCCTTAATAAGTTTAGATGAATTAGATAAAAAAGGTATTAATCCTTGGACAGATACTTTAACTGAAAAAGAGTTTAGAAGGCTATTTGGATACAAAAAACACCCTTTTACTGGAATTGACTATATTAATTATTATAAATCCATTATTGAAGCACATGGAACTGAATGCCAAATTATATTTTCAAATGATCCCAAGACCATTTTAAATTATACTAAAGATGTTTTAGCCTGTGATATACATTCCAGATTTAGAACGAAAATAATATTAAAAGCAAATGGTGCCAATAAAATTTATAGCCTTGATGATATCTTAACTAAATCTATTGATGGCAGTGGGTATAATGAGACATATGGTCTTTTAGGTTCCAACAAAACCACAGAAGAAAAAGTTAAGCTTTTCCCAAGAGATTGCCAGCCTATCGTTGATAAAATTCAAAATATGATTAAAGATAAAACTGAAAAAACTGTTGAAGTCATGATTTATGGAGATGGTGCCTTTAGAGATCCTGTAGGCAATATCTGGGAATTAGCTGACCCTATTGTATCCCCAGCTTATACCAAAGGACTTGAAGGCACGCCAAATGAAATTAAGCTCAAATATCTTGCTGATAATACCTTTGCCAATTTGAAAGGAGAAGAACTTAATAAAGCCATTTATGAATATATAAAACACAAAAATTCTAATCCTGTAGACCCTATGGAAAGACAAGGTACTACTCCAAGAAGGCTTACAGACCTAATAGGCTCCCTAGCCGATTTAATTTCAGGAAGTGGAGATAAGGGTACCCCTGTTGTATATATAAAAGGTTATTTTAATAATTATGTAGAATAAAATAAGTTAGAAGTAACAACATAGGTATTGGTTTTCTATGTGAAATAAAGATTTCTATATTCAAACAAAGAATCTCAAATTTGAGATTCTTTGTTTGAATGGATCATCTAAACTTAAATAATTAGCAAGCCTTTATTTAATAGACTCTGCTATCTTTATTAACTCATCTTTTGCAATTCCTCTACCATTTAGCATATAGATAACGCCATTATATTCCCAATCCAAGCTATTCCCATATAATACTGCATCCACCCCATTTACCTGTATTTTTTCAACTTTGCTTCCTCCAGTTGCATATGCGGTCTCTTCATCCGCAAATCTCTGTTGCATATAAATGAATTCCCCCGTTTTATCATTAGTAAAGTATAGTTCAATATATTTGGAATCCTCTACACTACCATTCTCACCCTTAAAAAATCCCGCTCTGCCAAATTTATAACCTTCTGGCAAATAATCAGGAAGTATGACATCAAAACAAGTATAATCATTTAATTTATCAGTATCCTCAACTATCAGTATTTCTTCTTCCATCATCCTATCCAATTCCGCTACAGTTCTTATCTCTCCTGTTTCTAAATCAAAGGTTGCAATTTCCTCTCCATCGACTGTATATAATTTTTCAAGTTCTTCTGAAAATATTTCTACTGGATTTCCATCCTTATCAAAAATTTTACCCTTAAGTTTTTCTGGAACTGGGAACGATTCTATTTCTCCATATTCTTCTTCAAATACTGTTATATGCCCAAGAGATATGGTCTTTAATACTCTGCCTACCAACTCCTGTGCAGAGGCTGTTTGCATTACGGAAAAACCTAATATACATACCAATGCAATAGAAGCCACCTTAGTAATTGAATGTTTAAGATTCTTTGATTTTTTCATAATACCCACTCCTTTATATTTGCTAATCTTACTTAAAGTTCTAGCATATACTCCCTCTTTATTACTATTCTTGCTGAAATCATTATCGGCCAAAGCTTTACCTATTTCAAAAAGCTCATTATACTCTTCTGATTCCAGCTTATTCTGCCTTTCCAGTCCACTAAAATACGCATCTATGTGCATGGAAAATCTATCTTCAATACTCTTTTTATTATATCGCTCCCCTCTCTCTAATTCTTTCTTTAACTTTTTCATGGCACGATAAAGTATTACCCCAACATTACTTTCAGTAAGATCAAGTATTTCAGCGATTTCTACATTTTTTAATTCTGCCCCAAATTTAAGTGCTATAATGTTTTGCTCCCTTACATCTAATGTTTTTAAAGCTTTTAAAAGCTCGTCATTTGTTTCAGTTGTTTCTATTATATCTTCTGGAGTTTTTTTCCTTGATACCAAATCCTTAATAACATCTATAGATAGAAACCTATATTTTGTGGTACTTCTAAGATAATCATTTACTGTATTTCTAGCTATGGCAAATAGCCATACTTCAAAGGGAGATTTCTCTTTAGAGTATACGTCTATTTTATACATTACCTTTTCAAATACTTGGCTTACTAAATCTTCTGCTGTATAATGACAATTGACTCGATAGTATATATAGTTGTAAACCTTTTTATAATAGGACTCAAAAATATAGGTAAAATCGTTTTTCTCATGTAAATCTTCCCTAGTCTTATTCTTGCCTAAAATATCTACTAACGCAATTTGCTGCACCTTCTTTAAAACCTCCTTCCTGTCCACTCCGTATACTTAGCTAAGCAATATTGGAGTTAATTAAATCTCCCTTCATGTGTTAATACGAATAATTTTCACTTCCATTACACATTATTTTAATATAAACGAAAAAAGTGTTGCTGGAAAACTGTATTTTTAGAAAGAAGATTTATAAAGAAAAGATATTTTACTTTAGTTATAGGAAGTATTAATGGTTAATAGGTTTAAAAAACTTGAAATTAAAATTGCTTAAAGTAGATTGAAATATAAATTATCCTACCAAAATAACTAGGTCATCTAAAAGATAAGGTGCTTAAGAATCTACTTCTAATAAAAGTTAGTTCTCAAGCACCTTCAATTTATTTTAGATCTAAGTAATTGTAATCTCATTGTGCCATCTCATAATTTAGACCCATTGCATGCTTATAAACATATTCAACTTTTTTTGCAAAGGCTTCAGAAGAAAAGTCAGACCATGCCCCTCGTCTAGCATTTTCCTTTAATAAAACATGTCTCTCACTATCAAGAATATATTCTAATTTTTGACTAAAATCTTCAAAGGAATCGTATTGCCATCCATTTATTCCATCCTTAATTACACCTTTTAAGCAAGGATCCCTTTTACATAAAGCAGGAACTCCACTTGCTAACGATTCAATATATGTTAGGCCTTGAGTTTCACTATTTGATGCACTGACAAATACATCACTCAGTTGATAATACTTAGGGACCTCTTCTGGCAAAACCATTCCAGTAAATAAAATCTTTTCCCTAATACCTAGCTTGTTTACATAATTCTCCAAAGCCTTTCTATTTGGTCCATCACCAACTATTAGCAATACAATATTTTTATCCTTTAATTTTGAAACAAAGAACAATATTTCTTCAATGTTCTTTTCTTTAGCAAGTCTACCAACTGTTATGAGAACTTTATAATTACCTGAAATACCTATTTGTTCCTTTATTTTTTGCTTCTCATCTTCTCCAAAATTTAGATTAAATCTATTTAAATCTATGCCAGTAGGTACAACATATATGTCTTTATTTATACCATATCCAGCTAATAGAGATTTAACCTTTTCTGTTGGCGCAATAACAGAGTTAACATTCTCCAATATCTTTCTGGTAAATATGGCTACAATCTTTCTGCCTAATTTCTTGTTAGGTGAAAAATAATGAGTATAGTCCTCATATACTGTATGATAGGTATGGACTATTGGTATGTGTAACCTATTGGCAATATTTCTTGCCATTCGGAATGTACTTAATTCACATTGTGAATGTATAATATCGGGACTCCAATTTATTATCTCTTCAATATATTTATTATCAAAGGTTAAGGCAAACCTCGCCCCAGGATATATTTTTCCTGCATTTTTTGAACCAATATAAGTCACATTCTTTTCTTTATAGGATATATTATTTTGGGACAAAGTTAGAATCCTAACCTCATGTCCTAACTTTTCTAACTCCTTACTTAAATTGATTACTGACGTAACTACGCCATTGATAGTTGGAATATATAAATCTGTTGTAATCAGTACCTTCATAAACAACTCCCCACTTATATCAACTTTTATATATCCTGTTTTATATTTCCTGCTTCCAGTATATAAAAATTCCTCTCTACAAAACTTAATATATTATACTATAAAAATATATATTTAAGCAGGTTTTTATTGCTATATTTTTTAAATAGAGCTTGTACGACAAATCAATAATAAGCTCACCTGTCCTTATACTACCAATAAACCTTAAAGTCCAAATTAACGCAAAGTTAAGATTCTATAAACCGTCATATGGCCATTGGCTTTATATTAAACCTAATAACTGCTCCTTTTGGAGTATTATTTTCTGCTTCAATACTTCCACCATGTTTTTCCACAATCGTTTTAGCAATATACATGCCTAAACCAGAATGCCCTGATGAAAAGGAGCGAGACTTATCTCCTTTATAAAACTTATTAAATATATTTTTCAAGTCTTCATTGGAAAATCCTTTACCTGTATCTATAACCTTAAATTCTATTTCTTCCTCCTTGCACAAGGCATTTACTTTTATAAATCCTCCTTTTTCTGTATATCTGATACTATTAGATATACAGTTATCTAAAACCTGTTCTAAAGACTTAATATCAAACTTAGCAGTTATATTTTTTATTCTAAAATCTTCAATCTCTATTTTGAAATCAATGCCCCTATTTTCGCATAAAATTTTGTAGTCCTTTTCCTTAGAGTTTAAAAAATCAATAATATTTACTTCCACAGGATTTAAAGTAAAATCTGGATTTTCTACGTCGGATAATGTATTTAAATCCACCAATAAGATTAAGGCCCTTTCATTATTTCTTTTTATAACCTCTAAATAATCCTTAATCTTTTCTTCTTTCACTGTACCATCTAACATTGCTTCAACATATGTATTGACAATGGTTAGAGGTGTCTTTAAATCATGGGCAATGTTAGCAATATTTTCCCTCCTCTTCTCTTCTAACTTCCACTGTCTTATGAGGGATTCTTTTAAGTTTTTTCTCATATCTTCAAAGGCAGCTATTAGTTTCGTAAACTCATTTTTTTGATTGTACTCAATTGTAAAGTCTAAATTTTGATTTTTAATCATTTCTGAAGCACCCAACAGTAGCCTAACTGGCTCATTGATTTCCTTGGTCAATTTTTTTGCATATATTAGGGTGAACATAATTATAAATATGAATGGTGATAACATCATCATATTAGATAATAAAAATAAAAAATGGTTTTCTGTTTTCTGCATGCTCTTTAAGGTATAAATAAAGACCGTTGCTCCTTTAATATTGTTATCCTTATTCAATATTGGGGTTATTCTAGCATAGAGGCCCCTTCCTAATCTTATATTGGAATTCAAATTGTTCATTAGATTCTTTTTACCTTTAATTATTTCCTCATTATAAGTTCCATATATGATTTTACCATTTTCATCTAATACCTGATAGAGTATACCTCCTCTGGGAACTGTTTCCTCCAATACTGATTGAAAGTTTTTATTTAAAACATCGTCATGTTTAGTACTTATAGCTTCTATTATATCTACCACTTCTCTTTCATAGTAATTAGCAGGAAATCTTATGTAATCAAAAGTCAAACTCCATATTATAAAAGTTAGTATTGAAAAAATAAGGCTTAAAGCTAATATCTTTATAAAAGCTATTATGAACTTGCTTTTAAAGCTTCTTTCCTTCATAGCTTAGGCCTCCCACCTATAACCTAATCCCCAAACAGTTTCTATATACTTATTCTCTTTATCCTGGGAACTTATCTTTGATCTTATATTCTTTATATGCTCTGTAACTGTAGAAGTATCTCCCAGTCCATCATACCCCCATATCTTTTCATATATCTGGTCCTTTGAAAATACCTGCCCAGGATGTAAGGCCAGTAGTTCCACTATTTCAAATTCCCTTTTAGTTAAATTTATATTTTTGTTGTTTACTCGAACTATAAATCCTTTTAAGTCAATATCCATTTTCTTAAAAGTTAAAGCATTGGGAATTACCTTATTTATCCTTCTCTTTTCACGTCTCAAGTGTGCTTTAACTCTAGAGACTAACTCTTTTAAACTAAAAGGCTTAGTTATATAATCATCACCACCAATGGCAAGACCTT
>JAAYEU010000158.1 GCA_012728595.1 Tissierellia bacterium | reverse complement strand
ATTAAACTTTCATTATCCGATTTGATTATGTAACTATTTAAGGCCCTTAAAGGATTGTTGGGTAGTGGTATCTCTAATAGGTAAATATCTGGATATACTTCTAATACCATGTTATCACTCCTAACCATTATTCCTTGTATATCTATCTATACAGTCCTTGCAGATACATACTTTACCCTTTTTATCATCTGGTACTAATTCCAAAACAAATTTGGGTATCTTAACTTGTGTACACCAACAGCTACCCTCTCCATGTTGACAGTTATTGTCCTTACCACAGATTGGACAAATTTTTTCCATTTCTGTTAAAGCCAAGTACATCCCTCCCATATAATCGATAATATGATAATAAAAGTTAAATAGGGCTAATATTAATTAGCCCTACAATAGACTTTAGTATTTATCCCCTAACCAGAACTTGTCGCTCCAGGCGTACTTCTCTGCTACATTCATTAAGAACTGTATTTGTTCTTCCAATGAGTCTATGTTGATTTTATTGCTGTAATCTTGATTTTCTCCATTGGATTTTAAATACTTATCATATTCTTCCTTCCCTATTCCACTTAAAGCTAATCCTGATACCTTATTTTCAATGAAGGTTTCAATATCTATAAACATATCGCCAAAATAATCCTGTTCAATGGGGATTCTCAATTCCCTTGCCCTTTCCTTAATATTCCTTATATTCCTGTAGTGCCTCCTATAGGTGCTAAAGACTGAAGATGTATCCATAAATATTTTATTGTCATCTCCTAAAGCTAGGTAATTTAGATATATATAGAAGCTATTTGTATCGATATGCTTGTTGCCTAAAGCATTATATACCCCTAAACCATCTTCCAAGCTTCCATCAACGAATAAGAAGACCATAGTCCTGCTAGCCAGATTTTGATTATTCTTTTCTGATAAGCTTCTAGCCAACTCCAGGGTAGCAGCAACGGAAGTACCATTTCTATATAATTCTCCACCATAGTCAGTTACTATAACCAATGGGTTATTGCTAATCTTTCCCCAGATAAAAGCTGCAATATTTCTAGCTTGAACTAGCTCCTTTTCACCACTAGCAGGGTCTTCTATTTCATAATCTATATGCTGTACAAATTCATCCTCAAATAGGGGATTTAATCTATAAATTTTCTCTAGCTCCTTTATTATATAATCACCTATTTTATCCTTGGCTTCTAAAGTATTTATCCCATATTTTTCTTGGATTTCATGTATGGTTTCTAAATCCTTTTTAAACCTCTCCTTGTTGATTTGATAGTATCCGTCTACTGCATTAATAGAAGGGGTAATCCACATTATTATGATTATGGCTATAAAGGTTTTTGCTATTACCCTGCTTCTATTCCAGGAAAATCTCTTTACATCCTCTACATACTGCTTTGGTGACAGGAAGTTTCCTATCTTTGACATACCTTTAGAAACTACACTGCCATGAACTTTAATATTGTTAAACAAGCCACTAGAGATTAATAGGAAGGCTGATATACCAAATATGAAGAATAGGCCTGGCCCTACTACTAACCAATAGGCTTTAAATTCTATAGCATTTTTAGCTGTTGCCAACATGCCTCCCCATTCTGGATTGTAGTTTGGCATGATTCCAAACTTAGTGTCAATACTTGCATACTTATTAACTCCAATGGTAATTCCCAAAAAGCCTAGTACTGCTAGTATTATGAGGGTTACTGCCATTTCCCTAAAGAAGTTTATTACAATATGGGGGACTTTATCCCTTAACCATGAAGCTACATCCCCATAAGCCTTATCATCTTTTGCCTTCAAAGAAACTATAATCCTTCCCCAACCAAAAATTCCCAATATCAAACCAGAAACCAATATGGCAGTATTTAGCTTCAATTCTTTAAAGAAGGATTGGCTTAAGATTAAATACCCAATAGCTATATTTAGTATAAGGCTTAATATATAATAAATAGCTGGCTTTCCCCTTTTAGTCCTATCTTTAGTAATAAAAGATATAAGCGTTCCAATAATTAGCCTAATAAGCGTAGAGATAAAAGCAATCCCTAGGGTTACTCTGCTTCCTTTAATTAGTAGACTAAGCACATTTCTGCCTAAGGGGTCTGTACCTAATTTATCTAAAGGATTGGGCTTAACGGGATGCTCTACCTTTAAAACATAATCATTTATCACGTATTCCAATCCCCTATCTAATGAATAGGGATCTGCCGTGATTAAACTATCCTCGTAGATTATGGTGAAGAACAAAAGTAAAACCATAATAGTTCCAAATATCAATCTATAATTCGGCCTATCCATTTTATCCCCCTTTTCGTCTATTCAATGTATTCAATATTTACAATATATCTTACCATATTTCAATAAATATGGATATACCAACTAAGCTCTATTTAAAATATATTAAAGCTTTAATGGCTCCATAGCTTGGGAGCTATTTATTATTACTAGATACCGAAAGCTGTAGGGGTTTTCACAGAGATAGTATTTAAAATCCGTCTTTTCCTTAAAATATTTGAAAAATTCCATCCTTCTATTTAAAAAAACTCTAAATCAGGCCTGTTTTTCTTATAGAAATTAATCCTTTTAGTTTTCATATAATCATTTTGATGAATTTTGTATATATCTCTCAAAAGTTCAAAAGAATCTATAACGGGTAAGTCCCACCATAGTTGGGTCCTCTGCCCAAATACTACTCCAATATTTCGTAGGTGTTCTACCCTCTCTTTCCATGGAACCTTACCTAATACTTGGCATTTCCCCGAGTCTGGCGTAAGAATTCCACTCAATATCTTTATTGTAGTAGATTTGCCTGCTCCATTTGGTCCTATGTATCCTACCAATTCTCCCTCATTGATTTTAAAGGATACTCTATCCAAAGCATTTATAGTTTCATACTCTCTATGGAAAAGATTCTTAAAAACATTTATTATACCAGCATTCCTTTTAGGAATTTTAAATGATTTAGTCAAATCCTCTGCCACAATAAGCACTGAAAAACCCCTACTTTCAATTTCCAAATTTTAGACGTCTGCAAAATATTATCAAAATTTAATAAGGAAATCAATAAAAAACACCCCATCTTACGAGGTGTTTTTTATATAAACTTACCCCATTATTCACAGTTATAAGAATTCCGCCGACCAACTATATCCTCTTTCCTACAGTCCCAATATAGACTACAAATTGTTCCTCCCCATCTAAACCAAGTAGGTTATTTATCTCATCATCATCAAAGGCAGCAATAGCACAAACTCCACAATCTATGGATTGGGCAGCTAAGTATAGGTTTTGGCAAACATGGCCTGCATCCAAGTGTATGTATCTATAGCCCCTTTCTCCGTATCTGTATTTCATCCTATAGATTACACTGGCCCATATAAAGGTTACAGCACTATTATTCACAAATACCTGGTCAAGACAAGCTTTAGTCACCTTAAGGGCTATAGCTGGCTCTGTATTGACTTCCAAAAGCTTATGGTCTATGGCCAAATACCTATATAAGCCGGGCTTTATCCCCTCCACCTTGTTTATTAGTAAGTAGCTTTCAAAGGAATGCCTAGCCCCTGCTGAAGGAACATTTCTTAAGGTTGATGGCCTTGAAGTAATCTTTTTAACCCCTTGGGTACACCACAATAGGTAGGATAATTCTTCAAGGGTTAAGGCTTTATCGGCATATTTTCTTAGGCTTTTTCTAGCTTCTATAGCCTCCCTTTAATCTAAAGGCTTAACCTCTATATCCTCTACTTTAGGCAGGTCTATTAGCTTTCCATCCTTATCATATTCCAATTCTAGAGGTGGTTGGGGCAATCCCTTTTGCTGATCTGACTCTTCTAAATATTGGTATTTGGTCTTTTCCATAAACTCCTTTCCGATGCTTTTAGCCATATTCCCACTCCTTTCAAAAATTTATAACCCAACACCATATTTATTAATATGATATAATATAGTGGTTGAATTTTGTAGACAATATTATATTTTTTGGAGGCGAATAAATCAATGGATAAGGTAATAAAAAAATGTAAAGTCTGTCCTATTGGTTGTGAACTTACTATATATAAGGATGAATCGGCTGCTAGTGGCTATACCGTTGAAGGAAATAGCTGTGGTAGGGGAATAGAATTTGGGATAAAAGAAGTTACTGAGCCTTCAAGGGTATTAACGGGTAGGGTGCTACTAAAAAATGCTCCCATGAAACACCTGCCCGTAAAAACTACAGGAGTAGTTCCCAAGGATAAGATAGAAGAATGCTTGGAAATCTTTAGGACAACTACTGTTACTGCCCCCATTAAAAAGGGTGATTTGATAATAGAAAATATCCTAGGATTAGGTGTAGATGTAGTAGCTGCAAGAAGGGTTAAATAGGCAATGCTATTATTGTCCTAAACCCTTTATCTTTTTCAGATATAAATTGGATTTGGCCATTAATTTTATTAACCCTTTCCTCTATTCCCTTTAGCCCATTGCCTTTAACAATTTCATCACAGCCTAGCCCATCATCCTCTATGGTCGTATATATCTTATCCTTAACCTCTATATTGACTTTTACCCCCCTTGCTTTCCCATGTTTAATGCTATTGGTTATACTCTCTTTAATGGTAGTATATAGGAGGCTTTTGTATTCTGGTGAGTATTGGTCAATTTTAGAATCTATATGATACTCTATATTTATATTAGAATTGTGGGCAATATTTTGCCTTAATTCTTCCAGTGATTTATTAAAATCTTCAAATACACTCTCATCCTTTAGTGCATATACTGCCCTTCTTAAGTTTTCCATGCTATCTTTGGTTAAGCTTTGGCATTTAACTACTATCTCTTTAATCTCATTCTCACTATCCACCATATTGGATAGTACATCCAGATTCATATTCAAGGCTATAAGGTTATGGCCTATATTGTCATGGATTTCTTGGGCTACCCTATTTCTCTCCTTAGAAATGGTAAGCTTCTCTATTTCTTTATTAAGCTTTTCTACCCTGTTTTTCTCTATTAATAGTGCCCTATAGGAGAATAGGGAAGCCGAAGAAAATAATACCAGTATAACCATCATCAAAAAATCCCTAGGAGACTCTAGGATTACTTGGAGGATGCTTATTCCATCCAACCATGCAAATCTAAAAAGAGGAACAAATATAATTGCTAAGGCATTTATAGTATATAGGTATTTTAATGCCTTCACATCCTTTAAAAAAGCAATATCTACTAAAATCATAAATAGATAAATTGTTATATTTCCTCCTACAGAGAATTTCAAAACCGACCCAATGGTGATTGAAACTATTATAGAGGCATAAAATACGGTCCTAGAACTTTTATAAAGGTGCTTATACCTTAAATAATCATTTATAATAACTAAAACCAATAAGCCAGCATAGATGATTAATCCTACCCTATTCCCCCTATTCCTTGAAAAAATATCGGTAAAAAAAATAATAAATAAGACTTTCCTCAGTATATTGTTAAACCTTATCCATATATCCATATAGACACCACCTAATAAGATAGATTTGGTCTATGTTTCCCTTACATTTTTAATATCTTTTAATCCGGTTCTTACATGGATTAGCTTAAAGGTCAAGATACTCATGATAATTAACATCAGACCTTTAATCAAAAACACCCAACTACTTCCCAATTTCTCATATATATAGGCT
>JAAYEU010000157.1 GCA_012728595.1 Tissierellia bacterium | reverse complement strand
TGCACTTGTGAATAAACCTCCTTTGTATGTTTTTTTAACCAATTAACATTTTAGCAGGTTTATTTCACGAGTGCATTTTATTTTTAGAAAAAATAAATGTTAGGGTAAATTATTTTCCACCCCAACATTTATTATAGAACCATTTTTTTAAGGGGTAAGTTGGTAGTAAAGGATGAAAAACTACTGATACCCAAGCCATTAGGAAAATATCAGACAAGATTCACTTGGACCATATAAACAAAAAGATTGGAGTTATTTTATTTAAAATCCAATTAAATTTCAAGGATAAAGTAGGCTGATACCCATACAGCTATGACCTATATTTCAGTTATCTTTTACTAGAATGGAAGTTGAAATATTCAAACTTTTGTGAATAATAAACAATGTTTATAGGAAGGATTTGTGTTATATTTATTTTAAATAGACGGGTTATTAGGAAAGCGTTATATTAGCTAAAGAATAACGCCTAGGCCATGTAAGGGGGTGAAAGCAATCGAAACCGTAATCATAAGAGGTGGTGGTGATCTAGCCTCTGGAATTGCTTATAAGCTCTATAAGGCGGGTTATAGGGTTGTTATACTAGAAATAGACAAGCCTTTAACTGTTAGAAGAACTGTGGCCTTTAGTGAGGCAGTTTATGAAGGGCAAGTAGAAGTAGAAGGCATAAAAGGGGTTTTAGCAAAGGATTTGAAGGATATCTATAGTATACTTGATAAGGGTCATATACCTGTTTACATCGATGGTAAGGGAGATATAATAGATAAGATTAAACCTTTAGCGGTGGTAGATGCAATTATAGCTAAGAAGAACCTAGGAACCCATAAAGGAATGGCACCCATAACCATAGGGGTAGGGCCGGGATTTGAAGCGGGAATAGATGTGGATTTGGTAATAGAAAGCAATAGAGGCCCTAATTTAGGCAGGGTTATTTTTAATGGAAGAGCACAAGAAAACACTGGTCTTCCTGCTCCAGTAATGGGATATGCTGAGGAAAGAGTTCTCAGAGCTCCTACTTCTGGTATAGTAAAAGCTTTTCATAGGATAGGAGATTTAATAAAAAAAGGGGAAACTATATGTCAAGTAGGGGATGAAAAGCTAGTAGCAAATTTTGATGGTATCCTTAGGGGAATGATTAAGGAAGGCCTGATGGTGGAAAAGGGGCTTAAAATTGGGGATATAGACCCCAGATGTAGAAGGGAATTGGCTTTTACAATATCGGACAAGGCTAGGGCAATAGGAGATGGGGTATTGAAGGCTTTAGAATATATTCGATTACAAAGGGAGGCATAATATGATAGAGGCTAGACGATTATTGGACAAGCTAAATGAGTGTATAGAAAAGAACAAGTCGGTGGCTACTGTAACTGTTGTAAAGGCTGAGGGTTCAACTCCAAGAGGAGTTGGAAGCTCCATGCTGGTTGATGAGGAAGGGAATCTGTTGGCAGGGACCATAGGTGGAGGAATATTAGAGGAAAAGGCTAAAAGGGATGCGAAAGAATGCATCAGAAAGAAGCAATCCACTTTAATCGATTACGATTTAGATAGGAACTCTAAGGAAGGAAAAGTACTTCCTATGATTTGCGGTGGAAAGGTAAGCCTGTTTATAAAGGTATATAGCTCACAGGAGGAATTGATTATTGCTGGGGCAGGCCATATAGCAGAAAAACTATCTAAAATGGCTCATATACTGGGATACTCCATTACCGTTTTAGATACTAGGAAGGAAAGGTTGACTAAGGAATTATTCCCCAATGTGGAAAACCTTATTCTAGGAGATATAGTTAAGAATATAAAGGATATAGAGATTCACAACAATAGCTATATAGTAATTGCTACCCATGGACATAAATTCGATCAAGATGTTTTAGAAGCCGTACTTAGATGTGATGCAAAGTATATTGGTATGATAGGAAGTCTAAATAAGGTTAAAACATGCTTTGAAAACCTAAAGGCAAAGGGATTCACCGAGGAAGACTTATCCAAGGTTTATACTCCTATAGGATTAGATCTAGGCGGAGAGAGTCCAGAGGAAATAGCCTTAGCTATAATGGCGGAAATTCAGGCTGTTAAGTATGGAAAGGATGCCCACCATCTTTATAAAAGCAGGTGAAAATATTGAAATTGGAAAGTAGATTTTGGATGAGTGTAGAAGGACAGAAGGTCTTTGGGAGAGGCCCTTATGTCTTATTAAAAACCGTGGATAGGTTGGGAAGCTTAAATAAGGCGGCAAAGGAGCTAAACATGTCCTATAGCAAGGCCTGGGCAATTATTCGTAGGGCCGAAAGGCTGTTGGGATATAATCTTTTAACTAGCGTAACTGGAGGGGCAGATGGGGGAGGTTCCTGCTTGACCCCTAAGGCTAAGGATTTATTAAAGGCCTATGAAGGCTTTATTGAGGAAGCAGAAGAAGCGGTGGCAATAATTTATGACAAGTTCTTTAAGGACATTTAATTTTTTAGAACCGTTATCCGAAGGAAAGAATAACGAAAAGGAGTGGACTATGGACATCTTAAATAGGAAGGGAAGGCAATATAGGGCTATCTACCCATTTATAATAATTCTAATTGGGATCTTCCTCTTTTCCTTCGCCGTTGGTAGATATCCCATTGATATTATCACCCTATTGAAGGTATTGGGATCCAAAGCCTTTCCCATAGAAAAGACTTGGTCAGATACCGTAGAGGTTGTAGTTTTTCAGGTAAGGCTCCCACGAATTATGGGAGCAATGCTGGTAGGTTCAGCTTTATCCCTATCTGGGGCAGTCTATCAAGGGATGTTTAAAAATCCTTTAGTTTCTCCAGATATATTAGGGGTTTCTGCTGGGGCTGCCTTTGGGGCAGCCTTGGCCATATTCCTATCCTTTAACACAGCGGGAATCCAACTTATGGCCTTTTGTTTTGGGATTTTGGCCGTAGCCCTTGTTTATTTCATCAGTCAAAGAATTAAGGCTGATCCTTTAATTTCTTTAGTAATCATTGGTATTTTAATAGGTTCCATATTCAATTCCTTTGTATCCTTAATTAAGTATATGGCGGATACGGAAGACAAACTACCAGCCATAACTTTTTGGCTTATGGGAAGTCTTTCGGGAATCATGCCAAAGGATATAAAGAACATTTCCATCCCTATACTTTTAGGGATGGCCCCCCTATTCCTATTAAGATGGGATTTAAACGTTCTTTCATTAGATGAAGATGAAGCAAGAAGCCTGGGATTGGATACGGGGCGTATTAGGTTTATAGTAATAATTTGTTCGACTCTAATGACGGCAGCAGCAGTTTCCGTAAGTGGAATAATAGGATGGATAGGCCTTGTTATTCCCCATCTGGGAAGGCTTTTGGTGGGGCCAGATTATAGGTTACTGATTCCTACTACCATCTTACTAGGAAGTTCCTATCTACTTTTGATAGATAATATTGCAAGGGCTCTTACTACGGTGGAAATTCCCCTTGGCATACTGACCTCATTAATAGGAGCACCCTTTTTCATATTCCTATTATTGAACAGAGGAAGGAGCTGAAATTATGTTGGAGGTTAAAGCTTTAAGCTGTGGCTATGGAGAGGAAAATATTTTAGAGGATGTAAACTTTACAGTAGATTCTGGAGATATAGTCTGTATATTGGGCTCCAATGGTTCAGGTAAATCGACTTTGATAAAAACCATAATTGGGCTGATAAAACCCATTAAAGGGGATATTTTGGTGGAAGGTAAAAGCATATTAAACTGGCCTTGGAAGAGGCGGGCTCAGCTTATCAGCTATATTCCTCAATCTTTTAATTCCACCTTCCAATATAGGGTTAAGGATATAGTCTTGATGGGGAGGACCTCCTATTTAAAATTTGCATCTACTCCCTCTAAGGAGGATGAAAGGATAGCAGAGGAGGCCTTGGAGCTCCTTAGGATATCCCATCTGAAGGACAAGATCTATTCACAGTTAAGCGGTGGAGAAAGGCAATTGGTAAAGATAGCCCAAGCCCTAGCCCAGCAGTCTAAAATAATAATAATGGATGAACCTACCAACAATTTGGATTTTGGGAATCAAATGGTAATGCTCAAACATCTAAAAAACTGTTCTGAAAAGGGCATTACCATTATAATGGCCACCCACCTACCGGAGCATGCCTTCTTATATGGAAGCAAAGCTTTGCTAGTAAAAAATGGTCGGGTAGCTGAAATAGAAAAACCCAGTGAGAATTTAAAGGAAAGGGATTTAAGAGAACTATACGATGTGGATTTAGAGCTAGTGGAGTTTAATTTGGATAATAGAAATATAAAGATGTGTTTACCATTAATATGAAGGGGAGGATAAGATGTTAAAAAGATTCATCTCACTATCTTTAATTTTAATCCTTATATTATCTATTTTAGTTGGTTGTAGTCAGGATGCAGCCAATGTGGCAGAAAATGAGCCTGTTGCTGAAGAGGAAAATATTGTAGAAGAAGCTCAAGAAAATGATGGGGAAATTGAAATAGTGGACATGGCAGGAAGGACTATTAGGCTAGCAAAAGCGGCAGATAAGGCCTTCGCCACTAGACCTACAGGTACCATCCTTTTATATACCCTAAATCCTGATAAGATGATAGGGTGGAATTACGATTTAAGGGAGGGAGAAAGGCAGTTTATACCGGAGAAATATCATAGTCTGCCTAATCTAGGCGGCTCTGGTAAAAATGCTATAAATATAGAAGAACTTTTAAAATTGGACCCAGACTTTTTAATAATAATGGAAGAGAATGTAGAAAAATCTTTATCCGATGCGGAAGAGATAGAACAGCAAACGGGTAAACCCACTATAATACTTGATTCCGACATACATAGATTAGATGAAGCCTATGAGGTATTAGGAAAGGCTTTAGGAGAGGAGGAAAGGGCCAAAGAATTGGCTGAATACTGTAGGAAGACCATGGATGAAGCCAAGAATTTAGCTAAAGATATTCCAGAGGATGAAAGGCTGGCGGTATACTATGCCCAAGGGCCTGAAGGATTGGAAACGGAGCCTTCTGGTTCCTGGCATGCTGAGGTATTGGATTTGGTAGGGGGAAGAAATGTAGCAGAAGTTGAGGTAAAGGCTGATACAGGAAAATCCCTGGTATCCATAGAGCAATTACTAAATTGGAATCCAGATTTAATCATATCCTGGGATGATGAGAGGGGAGGCTATTACTCTGGCATATTTGAAGATCCTACTTGGCAGAGTATAAAGGCGGTAGAAGAAGGGGAGGTTTATGAAATTCCCAATAGGCCATTTAACTGGTTTGATAGACCCCCATCCGTTAACAGAATCCTTGGAGTAAGATGGCTGGGTAACCTACTATACCCAGAGGTATTCGATTACGACATAGAGGAAGTGGTGAAGGAATTTTACAGCTTATTCTACCATTGGGATTTAAGTGAAGGGCAGTTGGAGAATCTACTTAAGAATTCAACAAGACATTGATTAGAGAAAGGTTCTATTAGCTTTCAGCTAATAGAATCTTTTCTTAATATGTGGGAATTTTTATAGAAAACCTACAAAGAAAAAGGTACTAAATTATGCTATTATGTTTGGGACTATAATAGAAAGGAGTGTCCTTATGGGTAAGAAGAAATACATATTGGCAGTGCCTAATTTTAGCGAAGGAAGAAGAAAAGAGGTTATAGAAGCTATAGTAGCTCAGGTTAAGGATAGAGAAGGGGTTAAATTAGTAAGCTATGAACCAGAATATGATTTTAATAGGACGGTGGTTACAGTTATAGGAGAGCCTGAGCCTTTAAAGGAAGCCTTAATCGCCATGGCTGGAAAGTCCTATGAATTAATAGATATGACCAAGCAAGAAGGTACCCATCCTAGGATTGGAGCTCAGGATACCATACCCATATTTCCATTAAGGAATATTACACTAGAGGAATGCATCCAATTAGCTGAGGAAATTGGAAAGGAATTGTTTGAAAGCTACAAGGTGCCCATATTCTTCTCAGGTCAAAATGCTAGAACGGAAGAAAAGAAGAGCATCTCCTTTATAAGAAAAGGCCAATATGAAGGCTTAAAGGCCTTGTTAGAGGATCCAAACCATCCAGATTATGATAAGAGAAAACCAGATCTATCGGTAGATGGCAAGTTAAGTGAAAAGGCCGGAGCAACCATAGTAAGTGCCGATATGGAAGGATTGACTGCCTATAATGTCTTCCTAGCAACGGAAAATGTAGAAATAGCCAAAAAAATAGCCAGGGCGGTAAGGGGGCCTAGTGGTGGATTTTCTACAGTTAGGGCCGTTGGTATCAAATTCCCTGAAAGGGATGGGGTAGTAGTTTCCATGAATATGTTTGATTGTGCCAATACCCCCTTATATAGGGTATTTGAATTGATAAAACAAGAGGCTAATAGATATGGGGTGGCCGTTACCGGCTCAGAACTGGTAGGACCGGTTAAATTGGATTATCTATTAAATAACTTGGAGTTCTACCTAGGCTTAGAAGGATTAAGAAGAGATCAAATATTAGAATCCCATTTAATGGAGTAATTTAGGTCCAATGACCTGTATCCTAGACTATTAAAAAATTATAAAATCATATAGGAATGGACAAATGTCCAATTTCATCCTACTTTAAAAGCTATGGGTGTTAAAATTTTGAGGCTTATCAGGGCTAATAAAGGAACGGGTTATATTCAAATCAGGTCTACAAGGTTAAAATCATGATTTTAACCTAATATATAAGGGGGGTTCATAATGAATTATAAATTCAAAAGGCTATTTAGCCTTGTCCTATCATTTCTATTAGTCATTGGTATATTTACTATACCAGTGAAGGCTGAAAGTCAGACAGTTCATTTGACAATCCTAGGGACTACGGATATCCATGCCAATATCTATAATTGGTCCTATGAGGATGGAGAAGAAGTGGATGACCTGGGGATGACCAAAATCTACTCGGTAGTTAAAGCGGTAAGGGAGGAAAACCCCAATACCTTGTTACTGGATAATGGGGATACTATACAGGGGACAATCCTTTCAGACGACCTCTACAATAACAATTTAGACCTCCCCCACCCAGTAATAGATGTAATGAACTTTATGGGTTACGATGCCATGGCATTAGGGAACCACGAGTTTAACTTTGGCCTTGAATTAATCCATAAGGTAGTAGAAGAAGCTGACTTCCCAATCTTAGGGGCCAACGTAAGATGGAAGGACGGTTCAGATTTTGTTGAGCCCTATGTAATAAAGGAAGTTGCTGGCATAAAAATCGGTATTATAGGCTTAACTAATCCAAATATTCCAAGATGGGATGGTCCAAAGGTTACAGAGCTGGAGTTTGAGGCCATAAATGAAGCAACCAAAAGATATGTAGAGGAATTAAGGGATCAAGTAGACCTATTAATAATTGTAGCCCATGCTGGTTTAGATCCAGAATATGGAGATGCAGACTCAGTAAGGCTAGCCATTGAAGAGAATCCAGCAATAGATCTAGCATTAATTGGTCATCAGCATATATCAGTGGCCGAAACCATAGGAAATACCCTAGTTGGTGGGGCAAGGGATGCTGGAAGACAAGTTGTAAGATTCGACTTAGAATTGGAAAGGGAAGGGGATAAGTGGACAATAATCGATAAGAAGGTAGAATTGATTGATGTGGTAGCCTATGAGGCATCAGAGGAATTAAAGGAGTATGCTATGGAATATCATCAGGCAACTTTAGAATTCTTAGAAGAAGTAATAGGTCAGGCTGCAGAAGATTTTCATCCACCTTCTGAAGTGAAGGGAATTCCTGAAGCACAAATCAGGGATACAGCAGTAATAGACCTTATAAACGACGTTCAGCTTAAATATTCAGGAGCAGACATATCTGCAGCAGCCTTATTCCAACCTTCCTCCAATATAAGAAAAGGTGATATAACCTACAGCAGCATATTCGACATCTATAAGTATCCAAATACATTGGTAGGAGTAGAGGTTACAGGCAAGGAATTAAAGGATTATATGGAATGGTCAGCAGCCTATTACAATACCTATAAGCCGGGAGATGTGACCATAAGTTTTAACCCAGAGATTAGGGCCTACAATTACGACATGTTCCAGGGAGTAGAATATAAGATAGATATTTCCAAACCAGCAGGGGAAAGGATAGTAGATTTAACCTTTAAAGGGGAAGCAGTTAAGGATGACGATGTATTCAAACTAGCCATAAACAACTACAGACTAAGCGGACTACAAAGCATGGGAATTATCAGCAATGAACCTTATTTCGAATCAGATCCTATATCCTTAAGAAGCCTTATAGCTCAGCATATAAGGGAATTAGGAACTATAGAGCCAAAGGTAGATAATAACTGGGAAATCATAGGGGCAGATTTAGATCACCCATTAAGGGATTATATAATAGAGCAGGTGAATGAAGGAAATATAGTAATACCAGTCTCTGAAGATGGAAGAAGCATCAATATCAAATCCTTAAATGTATATGAACTGATAGAAGAAGGCTTAATACCAGAAGAAATGTTAGAAGGTATAGAAGATAGTGTAGAAGAGGATGTAGTAGTAGAAGAAGTAATTGTAGAAGAGGAAGTAAGCTTAGAAGAATATATAGTAAAAGCAGGGGATGTATTGTGGAAGATTGCCGAAAAGTTCAACACTACATGGGAAAGGCTGGCGGAATTTAACAAACTTCAAAATCCACATCTAATATTCCCAGGACAAAAGATAATCATTCCTCAAAACTAAATAGATAGAGCTTTCATTATAACCTACTGACAATGAAACCTACCCATCTACTAGCAAAGCTGGTGGAAGGAATTGTCGGTAGGTTATTTTGAAAGTCATTTGTTGTCAGAGTTTTTGGATGGTTTTACATTTAACCCTATTTATTTCCCAGGAAAAGATGAAAAGACTATAAAAAGAAGGAAATAGAAAAATTATGTAGAATATTAAAATATAATACCAGTATAGGGAATCAGGGGGATATTATGGGAAGAAAGCCAAGAATACAATATTATGGTGCTATTTATCATATAATCCAATCTGGAGATGGAAAGCTTCCCATCTTCAAGGAAGATGAGGATAAGTTTTATTTATTGAAGCTTTTAAATGAAGCTAAGGAGGTCTACGATTTTAGGGTATTTGCTTATGCCATAATGGATAATCAATACCACTTTTTAATGAGAACTTTAAACACGCCCATAAGCAGGATAATGCACAACATAAATACAAAATATGCAAAATATTATAATTTTAAAAGGAATAAAAGGGGGCCTGTCTTCAAAAGAAGGTATAATAGTATATTAGTTCAAGACGAAAGGTTTCTTTTAAACCTAATTAGATACATACATAATAAGCCGGTAATTGCTAATATATGTAGTAATATAGAGGAATATAAATGGAGTAGCGATGTGTTCTATAGATTAAATATAGATAATATGGTGGATATCCACACTCTATTGGAATCCCTTTCATTAGACAGAGAGGTGGCCATAGAAAAATATAAAGAGGCTATGGAACTGAATACCTCTAATTTTAAGGCCTTGGAGAATTTTTATGAGAATAAACCCATTATAGGAACAAGGTCCTTTATAAGAAGTATACAAGGGATTAGAAAGAGGGATAACCTAGATAAGATACTAAAGGATTGTTGTCCCACTGATATTGAATTCAACCTAATAAAGACTGGTTCTAGGAAGAGGTATCTTACAAAGTATAAATTAAAATATATTAAACTAGGGAGAAATCAGGGCTATACCTATAAGCAAATAGGGGAAAATATAGGGGTTTCAGCTACTTCCGTAAGGAACATTTTAAGGGTTAATCCATATTTTTAGTGAATAATGCCCATTAAATGGGTATTTGATAATTAATTATTAATTCAAAAGGGGGAAGTTAAATGTTTAAGGTAAAAAACAAAGGATTACTAGGCTTATTCCTATCCTTAGTATTGGTTCTGGGTCTAATAATTGGACCAGTACAAAACCCAGCCTTTGCTGAGGAAGGAAATGTAGTAAAACTAACTATTGTCCATACTAATGACGTTCATAGTAGGGTTACAGGCAATGATAACGATTTAATTGGATATGCAAGACTAGCCACTCTAGTAAAGGAATTAAGAGAAGCAGGAAATCTAATATTATTGGATGCTGGAGATACCACCCATGGACTTCCCATTGCAACTGTATCCAATGGAGAGTCCATAATAAGGCTTATGAACCAAATAGGCTATGATGCAATGGTACCAGGCAATCATGACTTTAACTATGGTTATGAAAGATTAGTAGAATTAAACGAAATGGCAGATTTCCCAATATTGGCAGCAAACGTTGTCAAGGAAGATGAAACCAGAGACTTACAGGAGTATACCATCATAGAAATAGATGGCCTTAAAGTAGGAATATTTGGCTTAACTACACAAGAAACCACCTATAAATCCAATCCTAAGAACACAGAAGGCCTTGAATTTAGAGACCCAGTAGCTGTAGCTGAGGAAATGGTTGTAAAGCTAGAGGAAGAAGGAGTAGACCTAATCATTGCCTTGGCTCATATTGGGGTGGATGAGGAAAGCCATCCTAAAGCTACAGATGTAGCTGAAAGGGTTGAGGGAATAGATATTATTGTAGATGGCCACAGCCACACCAAGCTAGATGAAGGAAAACTAGTAGGGGATACCCTCATAGTTCAAGCGGGAGAGCATTTAAAGAATATAGGGCTAGTAGATATTGAGTTTGTAGATGGAGAAATAGCCAAAAAAGAAGCCAAATTAATAAGCTTTGAAGAGGCCTTAGAACTAGAAGAAGATGAAGAGATATCTAAGGAGATAGCAAGGCTTGAGGAGGAAAACCAAAAGATTTTATCTGTAGCAATTGGGCAAAGCAATGTTGAATTGGTAGGAGAAAGGGAGGTTGTAAGGGCAGGAGAATCAAACCTAGGTAATTTAGCCACAGATGCTATGCTGGATATAACGGGAGCGGATGTAGCCATGACCAATGGAGGAGGAATTAGAGCTTCCATTCCAGCTGGTGAAATAACCAAAGGAAACGTATTAGAGGTATTCCCCTTTGGCAACTATATAGTGGTACTAGAACTGACTGGGGAAGAGATACTCAATGCCTTAGAACATGGTGTGGATACCTATCCTGAACTGGCAGGAAAGTTCCCACATGTAGCAGGTATGACCTATAAGATCGATCCATCTAAAGAAGCTGGCAATAGAATAGTTGAACTGCTTGTTGATGGAGAACCTATAGAACTGGATAAAAGCTACACCCTTGCTACCAACGACTTTATGGCAGTTGGTGGAGATGGATATACCATGTTTGAAGACGCTCCAATAGTTGGAGAGTTTGAAGGACTTGATGAAGCTTTAATTAAGTATATTGAAAAGATTGGAGTAGTGGAATATGAAGTTGAAGGAAGGATTACAGCTATAGAGGAAGTTCCAGCAGAAGAAGTTGTGGAAGAAACTGAAGAAGTAGGAGTAGCAGACACCTATATAGTAAAAGTAGGGGATGTATTATGGAAGATAGCAGAAAAATATGGGTTAACTTGGGAAAGACTAGCTGAATTCAACAAACTACAAAACCCACACCTGATATTCCCCAACCAAAAAATATTGATACCAGCGCAATAGGAAGATAAATCCCATCAGGGTATGGACCTTGATGGGATTTATTAATATCGTATATATGATTTACAAGGCCATAGATTTTTTTAATTGGAATTAAGTAATTTACTATGTTAAAATTACTTAAGGTTAGGGTTATGGAAAAAATTTTAAAAGAAAATGGAATGATGACTTAATATGCTTACAACAGAGGGTATGCCGCATATAGTTCCCTCCCCGATTGACATATATTATAAAAAGGGACCTTAACAGAAAACCTCCAATTATATTCTGTGGCTATACTCTCTGTTTTTAGCATGTGCTTAATTGACTAATAAGGAGAATGTGCATGAATTTGATGGATGGGAGTAAGCTAAATTTTCTAGTGGAAACGGCCTTATTAGGTCATGGTCTTGTATCGGTTAAAGACGAAGAAATACTATCCCTTTGGCCAGAAGGAGTAAAGCTTGCTTGGGTAGAGGAGGGAAGAGTTCGTGTAGGTACTATAGAAGACTTCATCCCTGCTAGGAAAGAGGCCGAAGAAAGAAAAAAACCTTATCATCCAGCAGCCAATGCTTGTTTCGATAGACTAAGCCTTGGTCTATCATCCAAAATACAGCTTGAATCCTTAATATCCAACATTAAAGTAGCCCAAGCCATAACTGATAATAGATAAGAAAACCACCCTTCATTCTAATGATTATTGGGATGAAGGGTGGCTGTTACTTGTCCAAAAAAACACCTATATATTTTAAAAAATCTTCGAAATCATCTAAGTTGTTTTGTATAATTTTATATACTTCATTGTTATCAATGTCATCATAAAAATGAACGATTCTATTGCGAAACCTAGCCATAAGTTTATATTTAGTTACTGATTGGGAAGGTAAAATATTGTGATTGGAAAGTATTTGGAAAGTGTCTGCATAAGTTTTTGGCGGTTCATAATTAAGTCTCGATATAATGTGATTCCCTATATCAATCATAGCCTCAATAGTAACTTGTAGATTATATTTGGCAGAATCATAGTATTTAAAATCTGATAAAAAATCTTTTGGACTCGATTTAGAAAGTTCCCTTAAATTAGATAATGAGTTTTGAATTATACTTATCTTTTTTATTAGTTTATCTTTATCAATTGTCATTCTTTCACCATTCCCCTTATATAGTCATCATAAAAGAATTTTAAAGTTATACCATAGTCGCCATACAGCTTAAAAACCATTTCCTTAAAATTTGATAGTTTTAAAAAATTGCTACAATAGAGAAGTTCACCTGTATATATGACCTTGTGTTGAAGACTTAAGGGAACCTTATTTAAATTTACAAGATCAATTTCATGCTTATTAAATATTTCGCTAATTTCTACTTCTAACATGAGTTCCTCTTCTAGCGAAATTGTACCATCGTAGAGAATCGCAAAATCGATATCGCTGCTTTCTCTTTCATATTCTGTACCAAAGGAACCAAAAATATATAAAGCAATTATTCTGTCGTCCTCAGATAGATATGCTTTTAATTTTTCTAATTCCTCCTCAATACTTACTAGATTCCTCATACCGTTTTCTCCCGTTTGTTTTTTATAATATATATTATATCACATTATTAAGGGTAAATATATTCAAACAGATGGTTAATATTCAAAAAATTAATTCTCAACCAAAAGCCTTGCAAAGCTTTTTTCTATATGGTATTATTAATGTACAATATTCTGTACGATGAATATTATTGAAAGAGGAAGATGTAGATGCAGAGTTCTAAGAGAAAATTAATGTCCAAAAATGGTGAGGTTGTCATGCTCTTAGCAAGAGAGTTTATTAGTTATGATGTAGGGGATAGGATTAGAACTATAAGAGATTATGCAGAGATTTTTAACACTGGTAGAGGTACAGTTCAATCTGCAATAAAACTACTGGAGTCGGAGGGAGCCATAAGATTAGAGAGTAGAG
>JAAYEU010000156.1 GCA_012728595.1 Tissierellia bacterium | reverse complement strand
GGGTAAGATGAGCGGTGGTTATTGTACCTATATACCCGATTATAAGTCCCCCTTCATATTTTCCAACTTCAATGGAACCAGAGGAGATATAGACGTTTTAACCCATGAGGCAGGCCATGCCTTTCAATCTTACTTGAGTAGGGATTATGAAGTACCAGAGTATAGCTTCCCAACCTTGGAAGCCTGTGAAATTCACTCCATGAGCATGGAATTTATCACCTGGCCATGGATGGAATTATTCTTCAAAGAAGATGTGGACAAGTATAAATTCAGCCATTTAAGCGGAGCAGTAAGCTTCATCCCCTATGGGGTAACTGTAGATGAATTCCAGCATTTCGTCTATGAAAACCCACAGGCTACTCCTGAGGAAAGAAAGGCTAAATGGAGGGAAATAGAGAAGAAGTACCTGCCCTTTAGGGATTATGAAGACAATGATTTCTTAGAAAGGGGAGGCTACTGGTTCAGGCAAGGCCACATATTTGGAAATCCCTTCTACTATATAGACTATACCTTGGCTCAAGTTTGTGCCTTCCAGTTCTGGATAAGGATGATGGAAGATAAGGAGGCCGCTTGGGAGGACTATATAAGGCTTTGTAAGGCTGGAGGCAGTAAGCCCTTCTTAGAACTAGTAGAATTAGCAGGGCTTAAGAGCCCCTTTGAAGATGGAACCATAAAGGAGGTAGTAGGGCCTATTAAGGAATGGCTAGACTCCATAGATGATAGTAAGTTCTAAAAGAAATTGCAAATAAGAAAGAAGCTGGATGTGTGTCCAGCTTCTTTTTAGTTCTGTTCTTTTATTCTAGATAAACATTCGTCTATATGGTTTAATCCATTTAATAGTTCATTTAAATGGTAATTGTATACTAAATCCAATTCATCCAGACTATCTTCATCTGAAGAGGTAATCTCCTTATCAAATATTTCCTCTAAAGCCCTCCTATTCCTTTCGTTAATAATTGGTGACTTTTCTATGGATAGAATAATCTTTAAATTGCTATAGATATTTGAAAAGGCGGTAAATATCCAATCGTAATTGCTGGTGTCGTGGGGTTTTCCCAAGCTTAGTCTGCTGTCCTTCTTGAGAATGGTATAGTTTTCTTCCATATCGATTAGGTATTTCTTAAAATCCTCCAAGGAGGGTTTTTCTCCCTGATAAATGATTCCCTCTATCATTCCTTTAATCTCAAAATAAGTTTTATCAATCATCTCTTCAATCCTTGCCTCCATATTGGGAGGCACTATAAAGTAGTTGATTGCAGTTCCTATAATTAGCCCTACTAAGGTGTCCATAGTCCTATAAAGGGCATAGTTTAATCTGCTTCCTTCATCGTGATTGAGGATGATGGATAAAAATACCATGGTTGAAAGCTGGATGGACTTTTTCAAGCCTAGGATATTACATATATAGATTATGATTAAAATTCCTATTCCTGTGGAGATTACATTTTCGGGTGCCAAGTAGGAGAAAAGCATTGCTATAACAGCCCCGAATACGGTTCCATACATCCTATCCTTGCCTCTAGACAGGGATTCGGATACGGAAGTCTGCATAGCTATTATAGCTGCGATTCCAGCAAAGAAAGGGCTTTTTAAGTTTAGAATATTGGAAATAAAGATGGTAAATGAAACGGCAAAGGCCGTCTTTATGGTTCTCATTCCAATCTTTTCAATCTTCATATTAATCCTCACCTTTTATATTGCAATAATTATTATAACAATGAAATGGGTAGAGGACAAGCTAATAATATTGTAGGCTAATAATGACAAATATAGTATATAATATAATATAGGGAGTAGATGATATGAAGGTTAAAAGAAGATATATTAAATTGGGATTTATCCTAACCTTTTTTCTGGCATTCCTTTATTTAAGCATTAAGCTAGGTATATTCGAAAGGGAGAATATAAAAAGTATTTTCCTAGCGGAAAGAAGGAAGGGAAGGTTTGGAATATTCTTTACCTTCTTTTCTGGAGTTCTCATGGTCTTTTTTGTACCCCTATCCTGGTTTTCTCCCTTAGCAGCCTTCTTCTTTGGCTTGAAGGGATGGATTTACGTTCTAGGGGGAAGTTTTATTGCAGCCATAGCTTCCTTTTACATATCAAGAATTTTTAAAGAGGATATCCGTAAAATCATAATTAAAATCTACAATAGAAAGGAAAGAAAGATTAGCCTAAAGCAGCTATCACACCAAATAGAAAAACATGGTCTAGGCTACATATTCTTCTTAAGAAGCATGCCCTTTATCCCCTATACCCTTGCAAACTACATAGCTGGTCTTACATCTCTATCCGTCAAGGATTATGTATTAGGAACTATCTTAGGCCTATTACCCAATCAGATTATAAATTCCCTTTTCTATTTCAACGCCATAAATATAACCAAAGGCCCATGGAAGGCATTTATGGCTGGTTTAGCCAAGGGATTATACGTATTTGTCGTTTTTCTTTGGCAGAGGAAAACTAAATATAATGTTAAAGATTGAATGCTCATTTGTCGATATAGAATATAGATTAGAGAATGATTAAGGGGGCATTAGGATGGAAATAAAAGGGGTAAATAACCAAATGACAACTTATCCCATAGAAATGGCTAGAAAAGTCAGCAGAAACGATATGCCAATAGAACCGATAAAAGTTGAAGGAGAAGCTAAAAGGTATACGGAAGAGGAATTGATAGAATCCATCGAATCAGCCAACAAACATTTTATTGCTTTTGATAGAAGGTTTGAATTTTCAATCCATGAAAAGACCAAACAAATTATGGTAAAGATTATAGATGTAAATACTGAGGAGATAATAAGAGAAATACCTCCAGAGAAGATATTGGATCTAGTGGCAGCCATATGGGAAATAGCAGGAATAATTGTAGATGAAAGGGTTTAGGTGGTGATAGAATGTATAACAATATGAGAATTACAGGTTTGGCATCAGGTATAGATACGGAAGAGATGATAAGAAGCCTAATGGCTGTAGAAAGGGTTAAGGTAAACAGGGTAGAACAGGACAGGCAAATTTTACTATGGCGTCAGGAGATGTACAACAATCTAAATAAGGACTTTGCTAATTTTATACTAAACACTAGGAAGATGTTTGGTTTAACATCTGTTAACAGAGATGG
>JAAYEU010000155.1 GCA_012728595.1 Tissierellia bacterium | reverse complement strand
ATTTATTAAAATCAACCCAATTATAATTGTATTGACAATTCATAATTATATGGTATAATTATGAATTACATTTATAATTTACCTTTATTGATTTAATTAGGGTGATTTTATGTACTATAACCTAGAAGGTTTTGGTAAAAAGGTAACCTCTATTCGAAAAATTCATAATCTTACTAGAGAACAACTTTCCAAATTATCCTTTGTAAGCATTGAAACTATTAGAAAAATTGAAACTGGAAAATATATTCCCAGCCATAAAATTCTTGACGATTTATCAGCAGTTCTAAAAATAGACTTAAATGAGATATTACTCAAATATAGGCTTGAGGATTTCCAAACTTTTGATGATTTAAAAAATAGAATGGAAGTTAAATTCGATAGAAATGAATATGATACTCTGGAAAAGGAATATGAAGATTTTGATGATTTGCTATCATATACAAAAAATCAGTATTTCCAAAAAATTATTAGGCAATTGATGTTACTTACTAAAGCAGTTATCATTAACCATAAAGAAAACAATCCTACCAAATCCTTAGAAACATTAATAGAAGCCATTTGTATAACTACCCCTAATTTCTCCCTCTCTAATTATCAATCTTATGTTTATAATTCAACTGAAATAAGGATTCTAATGAATATAGCATTATTATTAAGAAAACTAAAGTCTAAAGAGGAAGCAATAGAAATACTAGAATTCTGCATAAATATGATTGATTCTGATGATGAAATCTATCCAAAACTCTGTCATAATTTATCTGGCATATATGTATTAATTAAACAGTACAGTAAGGCCTTAAAATATTCAAATTTAGGTATCGATTGCTGTCTATATAAACGAAAATATCCTGGATTAAATATTTTATATTATGGCAAGGGAATTGCCGAATATAATCTGGGATATGATAAATATATGGAATCACTTAATAAGGCTATATCATTTTGTGATGTTTTAGGACAAGAGAAACTTAAAAAAGTAATAATATATAAATGCAAAAAATTCTATGACATCAAATTAGAATTAAAGTAGTGGATACATATATAAATTAAATAAGGAAAACTTAAGTCCTTCCTTACAGACTGAAGACAAAGTATAATAAGTTAATAGAAAAGCAGAAAATTCTTAAGGTCAAAAAAGATTTCTGCTTTTTTGTATAATATATAATATATAATATATAAATAGTTTTGATTAGGGTGTTGTCATTGTTAACAATAAATAATTCTGATAAAAGAACTTAAGTTGAAATTATTTACATAGATCAATTAGTACCTGAAGATCATTTAGTTAGAAAACTTGATGCTTGCATAGACTTTAGTTTTATATATGATTTAGTAAAAGATAAATACAGTCCTGATAGTGGCAGACCAAGTATAGATCCAGTAGTTCTCCTTAAAATCGTTTTCATCTAATACATTTTTAGCATTAAATCAATGCGCCAAACAATAGCTGAAATAGAAACAAATGTGGCTTATCGCTGGTTCCTTGGTTACGGTCTTAATAATAAAATACTTAACTTTACTACATTTTGAAAGAACTATTTAAGGAGATTTAAGGATACAGATATATTTGAAAAGATATTTGTACATATCTTAAAAGAAGCACAAGATGCAGGATTTATCGATGCAAATGCTGTTTTTATTGATTCAACTCATGTAAAAGCAAATGCTAATAAAAATAAATATAATAAAGTTAAATTAAAAAAGTAAGCTCGTGGCTATCAAAGATTGCTAGAAAAGGAGATCAATGAGGATAGGCAAATACATGATTAAAAACCACTTGATATGAGTAAAAAAAGTAGAATATAAGAAGTAAATGTAAGTAAAACTGACCCAGATGTATTTGTCAACCGAAAACTGTACCATATTTCAATCGAAAACTGGGCCAGTTGAAACAAAAAAATTAATTGCTCTTTTCTAACCACTCTCTAGTTTCTCTTATCCTATAAGATTCACCATTCATATTTAATACATAAGAT
>JAAYEU010000154.1 GCA_012728595.1 Tissierellia bacterium | reverse complement strand
TGGAACTATCCTTCCTCCTACTATTACTTTAGCACCTGGCATGAATTGGCTTCCAGTAATGGTTACTTCAGTTTCTGTATCGTTGGTGAACAGTTTCTTGGGGTTGATGTCGTTTATTCTTGGTTTGGATATATAGGTGAACCTAATGTCACCTTGTGATATAGAACCATCTGGGTTTTCTACCCTTACTAGTACTGGACCTAAGGTGTTGGATGGTGGTGCAATTGCTTCTATTGTTTTGTAGTCGATAAAATTAATATCTTTTTCATCTACTCTAGCATCTCCAAAATATACGTTTAACCTTCCATATGGATATTTTTCCATCTCTTTTCTAAAGTCTGCTCCCGTTATCCTTACCTTCGTACCTCCTGTTGCTGGGCCTCTATCCGGCTCTATAGTATATGTTTCAGGATTCGATTCCCCTATTACAAATTCTATAAATATTGGTGGGTCCAAAGTATCTGATGATGCAGTACCTCCATCCCTATTTTCAACTACAACTCTATGAAGCCTATTGGCCGCTGCTTCAGGAACTGGAGGCATTACAAAGGTTAATTCAGTTGGTAATCTATATTCTATGTCCCTTTCTCTGATAGTTAGTAAATCGGATATTTTAATAATGGCATTTTCTCTAAAGTCCGTACCATGAATTGTTACAATGTTTCCACCTTTGTAATCAACTTTTAGTACTAAGGCATCTCCATTTATTTCCTCTCTATTCTCCAGCACTGGTTCCTGTCCACCGTCTTTTGTTATATATTCAATCTTAGGTTTACTATCCGGATATTTAAATTCAAAATGTCCTTCTCCTTTACCCTTGTCTGGGTTAATTATGAATATAGGTGTTCTACCTATCCTATGATATGCTGGCGTGGTAATAACCACATGGGTATTGTTCCTATATTCAGCTTCTGGTGCATAATTTCCAGATACAAGAAGTCTATTCTTTTCTACTAATATTCTTATTAGTTGTTGGTAAGGATAGTTTTCATCTTCACTTTTTAAATCCTTTGTATTAATGAAAATTTCTTCTCCATCATAGTTTTCATAGGTATTAGTGTAGACTATATTGTTTTCTTCTAAGGAAACTGTAACAGTTCTTTCTCTATCGTTATAGTATACTTCTATACCACCATCGAGCTTTACTTTTGCTCCATAATTAGGACGTATCACTCCACTATTGTCATGTTCTCTTGGTAACTCTTCGTTTAAATTGCTTCCAAACCTAACTAATGGCATGTGTTTGTCTTCTATTATTGTATTGTTATCATTATCCTTCCTAACCAGAGTAATTCTGTTGTTCTCGAAATTTGTACCATGGATATCTACCTTCTCTCCACCTCTAACGTTTCCTACATTTGGTACTATGCTAGTTATTTTTGGATTAGAGGACGTATAATTAAATCTAATTTTGTTGGATATACCTGAGTCGTTGTTTACTACAAATAAGTCTACTGTACCTGGGGCATTTGGTGGAACTATAACCTGTAAATATCCAGTTCCAAATTGTGTAACCTCAGCTTCTTTATTACCAAAATACACTTTTGGTAGTATAGGTGATGTCAAGTATTCAAGATCTGGATTGTATTTTGATTTGGCTCTATCATCACCGGCCACTTCTGTATACTTGCCATCCCCATCTATATCATCAAATGGTTCACCTTCTGTATATTTGCCATCCCCATCTATATCTACAAAAGGTTCAAAGTTTCTAAAGTCGTAACCAAATATTTCTAGTATATATCCTCCGCCTGCTGAGCCTTCTCTTGGATGGATTTCAGTAATCCTAGGATTACTAGTAGGTACTATATAGGTATAACCTCTTATTTTTCTTTTTATAGTTTCCTCCCCACTCTGTCTTTCAACTTCTAAAGGATTTTCATAGGATATGCTAAATGTACCACCATCAGGATTTACTATTACTATGGGTACTGTTATCCTATCGGTACCTTTTTCTTTAATATTTTCTATTGTAGGAGGAACTTTTACCTCCATCCTCCTTCCACCTGGCAAAACAATAACATCTTCATCTGGTACCTTTTGTCCTCCTATGAATACTTGAGTCTTTGCAACTCCTGTATCCATAAAGCCTATTCTATCGTCATCTAAATTTTCTGTATCTCCTATTATATGGATTATATTGCCCCCTCTTTCTGGTCCTCTGTCAGGAATTACATCTTTTACAATTGGTCTAGTACTAGAGGATGCATAGAAATAGAATCCATCCTTAATAGTCTCCCTCTTAGTATCTGGATTTACAATAGAGACATCGTAGCTACCTTCTCCCCTCCAAGGAGATAAGTTTAGATTTGGTACACTAAAGGTTAAAGTGTTAGAATCCACAAATTTTACTCTATTTCCTACAATTTTATTATCTTGAATTTTAAATGGTGTATAAGCTTTTAAAGTCAATCCGTTAAATTCCAAAGTTCCATCTGAACCTTGAGTTATTTCATAGTCATCAGCCTTAAATTCCCCATCAAAGTAGGATATCTTATATCGATTACCTTCCCCACCTTCAATGTAGTAATCATTTCTTACATCTCGAACTATAGTATAAAATTTGTTGTTACTATCATCGTATAAGACTGTAGAATCATAACTTTCTCCTAAAACTACTCTTTTGTCTATAGGATCGTATTGGAACACTTCTCCTACGTCAAATCTAACTAACTCAATCCTATTTTGTGCACCCCTATTGTACTCGTTTATATCGTATCCGTCCATTAATATTCTGGTTCCAATAAGCCTATATATTATAGATTCATCTACATTGTTAATGCCACTAATTACTACTGTAGGATCTGGAGCTAAAAAGTTTTCACCTTTTACTGTTACTAATGTATTGACAGTTCCTTCTTTAGGATTTAGATAACTTAATTTTGGTTCCGTATAGGTATGGGTATAGGTAAATACATGGGTTGCAATGCCTCCTTCAGGATTGATAACCTGAAGCAATGTTTCCCCTGGTCTAGAGCCTGCTGGTGCTTTAAAAGTTATAGTTTTCCCATCACCAGAAATATTTACTCCCGGAACCAGTCTGTTCTCGATATACACTTTAGCTCCCGGTCTAAAATTTGAACCAGTAACAACTACCTCTTCGCCACCCTCTATAGGAACTAAGCTGGGTCTAACATTTTCTATAACCGGAAATTCATTTTTGTTTATTGCTTTAAATTCAACTTTCTCTTCAAAAATCCAATTTATTTCATCAAAATTCTTGCTTTGCCTAAGCGGATTTCTTATATAAACATTTCTATTATCCTTATTTTCTATTTTAAATCCTTCTTGACCAGCTTTTAGCTCGATTAATATCCTATTGCCTATTTCATTACCTAAGGTTCCATCAACAACGGTACCATTATTTAATACTTCGAACTTTAAAGGTTTGTGTTCTCCTTCTTTTATGTCTTCATTTGGATTTATTACCACTCCACCTATGGTAACCTTTGGATAGCTGACCTTTTCTGTTGTTCCATCCTCATATCGCGTAACTAAGAATTTTTCACCCTCTATTGATAATAAAAGCCTTCCCATACTGCTGTCTAAATAGAAGGAGCCATCTATTTCTTCAATTGGAATTACATTGGGTATTACCTCTGTAACGTTGGGAATCTCTGTAGCAGGGTAATAAGTAAATCCATTTCTGCGAATAATTTCTTGCCTCATTTCAGCATTAAATCCATTTGGCGGAGTGCTTGAAATTATAGTTTTTATTAATATGATTACATCTTCTACCTGAGTTTCTGTCAATGTAAAAGTGCCAGTCCTAACCTTAAAAGTATTGGGATCACCAGCATGTTCTTCGTCAAAATGAAATTCCAATATTTCTAACGGTTCCCCTATATATACTTGAATTTTTCTTTCTACATTTACGTAATGTTCAACAGGTTTTCCTGTTTCGTCTGGCAAAGTTAGTTTGCCAGAACCATAATTAATCGTTATTTCCTTGTTTCCTTTATTAATTTCTATTGGTTTGGTGTCTGTACGAGTAAATCCTTCAATGCTAAGCTTTACAAAGAAATTACCATTTATTTGTACCTCGGTTGGTGTCATTGAAGGAGCTCTATCTGGTTGAATACTATCTATAGTTGGACTTTGTGTCACAGAAACTATTTGAAATTGCTGGGGTAGAATAAAAGTACTATCCACTCCATATATTTGAGAATCTTTGTTAGTAAATACTACATAATAAGGGCCAGGATCTAATTTTGGTACTTCTACAGTTATTACCATTTCTTCTTTATCGCCAGATTCTAGACTTATAGTCATATTCTTTGCCATGTTTTCCTCAGTAAACTCAGGGTTGTTTATATCCCTGATAAAATAAATGTCGTAACCTTCTCTATTAGGAAATGTGCTTCTTGTAAAATAAACTTTAGAACCAGGTGGTCCCATTGTAGGGAACATTGTTACACCTTCTATATCAAGGTCACCAGTTATACGAACAGCATTTTTATATACTAAAGTGGTTTCCAATTCGTAACTGTTTTCTGTAGTTATATACCTTATAACTATATCTCTAACCCCGCTAGGAAATTGTGCGCCATTGACTGGAACCAGACTAACTTGATTTTCTTCTACTGATTCAACTTCAGCTAATACTCCTCCTACTGTTATAGTGTAATTGGCATCTGCCAGTTGTCCTATATTGCCTTTTCCGTTTAATATAACAGGCTCGTTAATTTTAACTACTGGCTTATCAACACTTGTTATTTCTGGAATCCCATGCTCGTTTATATTTGAATATCTTTTTTCTACATTTTTATAAACAGGAGGAGTTCCTTCTTGGATCCTACCCGAAACTACAGCATTCATTATTACTAATCCCGGATCCAATTCCGCTTCTATTATGGATTGTCCTACTAATTTCATTCTTATTGGATCATGCCATTTATTATCGTGGTTTTGAACCTTTAACCTTTTATTTTCATAATCCTTAATGGACTCATCATCTATCGTAATCAGTTTTTCAGTCCTTCTAAAATTTGTATAATAATTTGTGATGGTTACTTTTGCTTCTGATTGAGCATAACTAGTTGGTGTATTAAAAACTACACTGTTAATTAAAAAGCATAATAATAATGACATATATAAAATTGTTTTTTTAATTTTATTGCCTCTATTATTCACAGATTCCACCCCTTGTTATTTATTAGGTCTAGTAATATTTATCGGCAAACATAGCAATTTCTTGAGTTCATTATACACTATGCCCTAAATTTTTTCACTGGTATGCCGATATTATGTTTGAAGAAAATTGTCATGCTAGTAAAGGATAAGGGGGAATGGTTTTGAAAAATAGAGCTATTGTTTTTTTATTGATTATACTCATTTTACTTCCATCCCTTCCTGGGCCTAGTTATGGAAGTGGTCAGATGATGGAGATTGATGCTTTGTTTGGGGATTTTAAGCTGCAGGTGGAAGGTAGGTATTTCCCCCATAAGGAAGTCTTTTTATATGATGGAGAGCTTTGGGTACCTATGAAGGAAGTAGCTGAAGCTTTGGATTTGGGGTATAGTTTTAATTCTAATAATAGGACCTTATGGCTAAATTCCTATGGAAAGCTCAATATAGATGATCTTTCCATAGAAGCTATTGCTTACCAAAGAGGATATGAAATTCAAGCCATGAAAAGAAAGATGGCTGAAATAGATAATGAGATAAGGGAGTTTCAGGGTAGAAGAGATAATAGCCCTAGTAAATGGGAAGGAGTAATTAAAAATATTAGGGTAGGTTTTTCCGATATAGATATTTTCCTAGATGGTAAGAAGGTATATTTAGATAGGAAGCCTTTAATATATAGGGATGATGTATATGTTTCTTTGATATCCCTTTCTCCCCTTTTATATATAACCCCTGAGTTTAATGGCAACAGAATAAATATAGATGGAAATGGTATTTTAGTAGAAAAGACTGGATATAACGATATAAATAGGCTGGTTAGCCATAGGAATTCCCTTCGTTTAAGGGAAGAAAAGGCCTTGGCTGAATTGGAGAAAAAGAAAAGAATCATCATGGATGTAAAAATCCCCTATGAGGAAGTAAACACCCTAAAAGATATGAAAGAGTATTTGAATAAACATTTAGACAGCATAGGAAATTTAGAAGTTGAAATCGATCTTAGGGATGGCAGTGATTCTTGGTACTATCTTGACATAAGTTTTGACAGCCTTTATAGATGGCGAAGGTTGACAAGGCTGGATGTAGAAACCTATATATGGGATATATTCGTTGCCATCACCAGCTTATACGATGAAGATGCTAAGATTCAAGGCCAAATAAGGTATTCTAACAGGTCTAGATACAATTATGTAGAATTTAATACCCAGATGAGAAATATAGTATTTAAGTTTATAGATAGTGGATTGGATATGACAGAAAAGATAGATCCTCAATTTATAGAAGATTTACTGAGAAAGGAATTGGATAGGTATTACAGGGTATACTTCGATTATTCTGCTAGAATTTCCGGCTATGATCTAGAGCTTACAGTCTATCCTGACGACAGAAGTTTTATGGATAATTGGAGCCTATATAGTAAAATCAGCTTCTTAGAAAGAATAGATAGCATTATAAGTAGGTACTATCCAGGACTAAGGATAAGTGGAATTATTGAATATCCTTTTAGGGATAGCATAGAGTTTTTAATCGACGAAGGCAAGATTCGTTCTCCATATTTGGAAAGGGAGACGGAAGAGTTCTTAGGAAATAGGTATGGATCCTTTACATCTGGAGAGCTTAGAATTCCAATGGAGTATAAATTGCATCGAACTAGCTTCAATGATTATAAGCTGTTGGTATATATGGACTTTAATGTAAATGACGAAAGATGGAATGATTCTCTAGACAGGGCATTGGATGTATTCCTACACGATGTAATATCCGAAGTAATCGGCCTATGGGATGTTAATGTATTCCTTCAAGCCTTTGATGTGAATCAGTATATAGTAAAGGAAATAGTAATATCCCAAGATACGGTCCAAATGGTAATTGCGGATCCACCTCCAGGTGAAGTTACAAAGGGTACAACAATTACACTATATACCAACACCACTGGAGCTAATGTATACTATACCTTAGATGGCTCAGCTCCATCTCCATCCAATAGAACTCCTTACACAGGCCCTATTAAAATAGAAGAGGATACCGTCATTAGGGCCTATGCAACCAAGGAAGGCATGAATGATAGCCCTATTTCAAGCTTTGAATATAAGGTAGTAGATGATGAAGAATAGGAGGTCCTTATGAAGAGGGTATTGATTTTAGTGTTAATCGGATTAATCTTAATTCCAAATATGGCTATGGCTGCCAACAATCATGTGATGGAATATAAAGATTTAGATAAGGAGATGACAAGAAAGGAACTGGCAACCGTAGGAGTACGGTTAAAGGACTTAGAACATCTAGTCCGGTTTTATGAGGATAAGGAAACTTTCTTAGATGTTAAGGGCTGGGCTACTCCCTATATTAATTTGGCATACAGTTTCGATATTATGAAGGGTATTACCAACCATAAGTTTGAGCCCGATGCCAGTGTAAGATACATAGAATTACTAACTGTAATTATGCGAGTAATGGGCTATGTAGATGGAATCGACTTTGTTAAATACCCTGAGGATTATTATAATAAGGCTTTGGAGCTTGGACTGGCAAATATGTATATTCCCTATGACCAAGTTGTAACCAGAGGGTTAGCTTATGATATGATTACTGAAGTATTTATGAAATAAAGATGGGGCAGTAGGGTATAACCCTACTGCCCATTACATTTTTATCCTAGATATAAGAAGTTGAAGCTCTTCTGCAAGCATGGCCAAGCTTTCACTGGCTGATGTGATTTCCTCCATGGCAGCTGCTTGTTCTTCTGTTGCTGCTGAAACATTCTGAATACTTTCCCAGATCTCCCTTGATACATGTTCTATGGAGCTTACAGAACCTACTACATCTTCAGTCCCTATGGCTACCTGTGCTATGGCTTGGGATATGCTTTCTATCTGCTCAGATATTTCAGCTATTGAATCTATAATGGCCATGAAGGCATCTTTTGTTTCATCTATTGTTGCTAGTCCCTTGTCCAGCTCCACCTTGCTTATATCCATATTTTTATTGGCCTCATCAATTATATCTTGATTATTCCTTATTATTCCATATATATCTTCTGTGGAGTCTTGAACCTTTTCTGCTAATTTTCTAATCTCCTCTGCTACTACAGCAAACCCTTTTCCATATTCACCTGCCCTTGCCGCCTCTATGGCTGCATTTAAGGCAAGTAGATTGGTTTGCTCTGCTACCTCTTGAATTACCTGTATGATACTGTCCATCTCTTTAGAGCTGTTATCTACATCTATCAGGGTTGAGTGTACTCTATCTGCACTTTCAACTACACTTCTCATCTGGGATAGGACTTCTTCTATCTTGTTTCTGCCTTCATCGGAACTAATGGAAACATTTTGGCTTAAATTGTTTATACCCTCTGCATTTGCTGATATCTCCTCAATCTGGGCTGATATTTCCTCCATTGCAGATACTACATTCAATATATCCCTTTGTTGGTTTTCTGAATCCATGGCAATCTGACCTGCTGATTCAGCTATGCTATTGGATGCAGAGGCAGCTTCCTGAGAGATTGATGTTAGCTCTTGTGAAGATGCAGCCACCTGCTCTGAGGATTGGCTTACCCTGGCTGAAAAATCCTTTAAATGGTCGATTATGGATTGGAAGGCTACTGCCATCTGGCCAATTTCATCTTTTCTCTTTAGGTTCTTTTCAGACACATCCTGGCTTAGATCCAACTCCCCTATTTTAGCTGCCAGTTTTACAGATCTTTCTATGGGTTTGGATATGGAGTTTCCAATTATAAAGGAAATTGCTGTTGTAACAATGATTATTATTACAGTAATTATGATGGTGGTATTTATAGCATTTCTAAATGGACTTTGTATCTCCTCAGTGGATATTGCCACCCCAATCTTCCAATCGGCTTCATTCATATCCTCAATAAAGAAACTTCTTTCTAGACCATCATAGTCCTTTAAATCATTAACTATATTCTTATCTTCATTAGCTTCTACTATGTCCTTTAGCTTGCCATCCAGTATTTCTGCCACATTTACATAGCCCTTTTCAGCATCGGGCCTAAATTCTTCATTTTCATGGACTATTATGTCTCCATTTCCATCTAGCCAAACTAAAGGGGTATAAGTATAAAATCTATGATGACCAGGGAGAATTCATTTGGTCAGGTAATCTAGAATAATTGGGACAAAGGGTCAGACCTCTTGTCCCATCATATGGAAAGGGTGATTGGATTGAGAAGAAGAGTTGTAGCCATAGTGCTTTTATTGATAATGGCTATAAGTAACTTAGCCTATACCGCACCAATAGAGCCAGGATATATTATCCATACAGGCCTTAAGAAAATATATACAAATAGCACAGCAGACAAAGTGGAATTAAGTCAAGATATATTAAGAAATAGCCATGACCCTAACTTTGTAAGACAATTCTATCGGTTTACTGAAGATGGGACATATATAAATCTAGCTGAAGAAGAAGAAAAGCAACTGGAAGTTTTGGCAGAGTTAATTAAGGAAAAAGGTTTAACAAACCCTAACGAAATTAAGGACTTTTTAGCAGATGAGGACAATCAGGCTATTATTGAAGAGCGATTAAAACAAATAAAATTAGAAAAACATACTTTCAATACAGAAGAATATGTTTACGCCTCCAGTCCCCTGCTAATGGACGGAAAATATTATTCTACCCCTCAACCAGGCTTTAAAGAAGGAACTACTAAAATAGCCACGCTACTCCTTCCTCCAGGAGCTAGTAAATGGCAAATTCGCATATTAGATGAGGAGGATAAGGGTTTAATTAAGGATATGGTCTTGGAAGATGCCAAAGCCTATTATAGGAATCAGGATATTGAAATAGCTCCAGGACAAATACTAGGCCTCTATGCTGTGGATAAGGACAGTAAATTAAAGGCCTATGCTAATATCAAAATAGAAGAAGACATGATAAACAAGCCTAGGGAATTAGCCCCTGAACTTGAATTAGATAGTATTGAAATTAGAGAAGGAGAAAAATATGCTGGAGCTGTGGTTATAAATGGTCTTGAAGACGGCCAATGGAAGGTATCAGTTTCTAACAGCCCAATAGCCAATGTGTATAAGAACATGAATTTAGATAAGGCTATTTCCTATTCAGGTGGAGATATTGTAGTTGCTAATGAAAATGAGCTCCACCCTATTAAGGATAGCTTCAAGAAATATCTATTAGTAATGAAAATAGATGAAAAGGGCCTTGTGGAAGGATATAAAACTTTTGAAATAGATAAAGGCCATATTTCTCTACCTCCAACACGATTGGAAGAAACCGCCCATTATGTAGGGCCAGTTCCTGGAGCAGAAGATGGTACAAGTAAGTTTGAAGCCCTCTATTTTGGTTCCATCGAAGCAACAGCTTGGAGAGTGCTTGCAAAAGAGGAGCCTATAAATGTGCCTAAATTGGATGTAAACATCAATGAAATAGGGGATAATCCAATTAATCCTGTAGGTAATGAAGTTAAAGCCAGCGTAGGATATTATCTATTATTAGCTGCTGTCGATAGTAATGGAAATATCAAGGGATATAGGATATTCCAATTATCAGATGATATGGTAAAGGGAAAAACTGCACCTGAACTACCAAAAGAAAACTATTCCCAACCCACAAAGGGTTCAGTCCCAGGGACTACAAGGATTGAAACATTAAACTTGGGTGGAATAGAAGGGGCTAGCAAGTGGATGTATGTAGTGGGAACTGAATTTGATGCCCCTATTCTCAACAAGACAGTCCAAGGCAGTAAAGACTATGTGGCAGGAGATAATATAAGTGTCAATATGGATGATATCATATTGTTACTTGCTACAGATGCTGAGGGCAGAGTAAAGGCCTATGCAAAAATTGTTTTAAAGGATTATGATGACCCAATAAAGGACCCACCTGCAATCCGGCTTCAGGAAGGAGTAAATTATGTAGGACCCGTAAAAGGAACTACACCATATACCACTAGCTTTGAAGGCTTATATGGAAGCCAATCAATAGGTAACAATATTACTTGGATGTATCTAATCCAAGATGAAGAGCCAGAAATACCCGAATATGATAGTAATGCACAAGGTACAGAATTTAGTGCTGGAACTGATATCCCAGCAAATCCTGGCCAGTATTTGATGCTATTAGCTACTACTAGTGAAAGTAAAGTAAAGGGCTATGCCATATTTAGGCTAACTGAAGCCCATATAAATTTAGGGCCTGCTATTGAATTAAAAGAAGGAGAACATTTTTCAACAGCAGAAAAGGGTTCAGGCCCAGGTACCACTAAGATTACACAATTAAACTTTAAGGGCATTGAAGGGGTAGAAGAGTGGAGAATTAAAGTAAGCAACGAAAAACTGTTAGAGGACGATGAAAAAGTTGAGTATAATTCCATAGTGCCCCAAACTAGCGGCTATAGGGAAGGGCAGGATATCCGAGCAGCAGCTGGCGATTGGATACTCTTATTAGCTACCGATAGGTCTGGCAGGGTAAAAGCCTATGCCCACTTCCAATTGGGTAAGGACTCCATCAGAAATCCCAACGCTACGCTATTGATGCCAACTACCAATTATATTGGTCCCTTACCAGGTGGTGAGGAAAATAGTACTAGATTTGAATTTTTGGATTTCAGTACCAACATAAAAGATGCTACAAAGTGGATGTATAAGATTGGAGATAAGCCCTTTGGAGATATGGAGCTGGATAGCAGAGTTGAGGGAGCACAAGATTATCAAGTGAATGATAACATAGAAAAAGTAACCCCTGGAAGTTATCTACTATTGCTAGCGACAGATAAGGAGGGTAAGGTAAAAGGCTACAGGGAATTTAGGCTTACGGAAAGGGAGGTTCGTGGTGGTCCCGCTGTAATTCTAAAGCCAGACCAAAATTATGAGTTAGAAAAAGGTAGTAGGCCTGGAACCACTAGATTTAAAAAGCTATCCTTTGCCGGAGTAGAAGGGGCTAGCAGTTGGAGATACAAGCTCTTGGATGAAGAATTAGA
>JAAYEU010000153.1 GCA_012728595.1 Tissierellia bacterium | reverse complement strand
TCATTTAAAAGTTCTTGTCCCCTTCCTTCTAGTTTCAATTCTCCAGTTTCAAGTACATAGCCGTAATGGGCTATTTCTAAGGCCTTTTTGGCGTTTTGTTCTACCAAGAGAATTGTATTTCCTTGTTCGTTTATGTGCTTTATGATATCGAATATCTCCTTGACTAGTATTGGGGCTAAGCCCAAAGAGGGTTCATCCATCATGAGGACCTTGGGTTTAATCATCAAGGCCCTGCCAACAGCCAACATCTGCTGTTCCCCTCCCGAAAGAGTTCCAGCCTTCTGCCAATATCTTTCTTTCAGCCTAGGAAATATATCGTAAACCGTGGCCATATTCTTCTTAATGGTCTCCTTATCCTCTATGGTATAGGCCCCTAAGATTAAATTCTCCTCTACAGTTAAGTTTGGAAACACCTGCCTTCCCTCTGGCACCAATACTATTCCCTTCTTCACAATATCCATGGTAGAGAGGTTGGTTATATCCTCATCGTTATACTTGACAGTTCCTTCAGCCTTCTTAACCAGGCCCATTATGGCCCTTAGGGTTGAAGATTTTCCAGCCCCATTGGCCCCAATTAAAGTTATGATCTTATTGTCTTCAATGCTTAAATTAATTCCCCTTACTGCCCTTATACCTCCATAATTTATGTGTAGATTGTTAATCGCAAGCATCTATTCCACCCCCAAATAAGCTTCTATAACCCTTTGGTCCTTTTGAATGGCCTCCGGGTCTCCCTGAGCAATGAGTTGTCCATGGTCTAGTACGAAAATCTCCTCACATATTCCCATTACAACATCCATATGGTGTTCGATTAAGAATACGGTTAAATCGAACTCCTCCTTGATATTCAATATGAAGTCCATTAGTTCATTACTCTCTTGAGGGTTCATGCCTGCTGCTGGCTCATCTAGTAGGAGTAGCCTTGGTTCCGTAGCCAGAGCCCTTGCAATTTCCAACCTTCTCTGCTTACCATAGGGAAGGGAATGGGCCTTTTCGTCCTTTTCCTCTAAAAGGCCTACTCTATCCAATAGGTAGAGGGATTTTTCCAGCATCTCCTTTTCTTCTTTTCTATATCCTGGAGTCCTTAATAGGGATGAAAACACCTTGGATTTAATCCTTAGATGATTTCCTATGAATACGTTATCCAATACCGACATGTCCTTAAAAAGCCTTATATTTTGAAAGGTTCTACATATTCCAAGCTTGGCTATCTCATCAGGCCTCATGCCTGTTATATCCTCTTCTTTACCATCTAGGTTGAACTTAACCCTACCTTCCGTAGGCTTATACACACCGCTGATTACATTGAAGATGGTAGTCTTTCCCGCTCCATTAGGCCCGATTAAACCAGCTATTTGCCCCTTTTTAATATGGGCATTAAATTTATTTGCAGCTATAACTCCTCCAAATCTCATGGTCATATTCTCTATCTTAAGCATATGCTATTCACATCCTTTTTAGTTTTCCTCCATTAATCTGTCCTTCCTAAGGATTACCACCAGCATAAGGATTATGGCAAATATAACCATCCTCATACCAGGGATACCTGGTAGTCTGATAAAGCCTAAATTAATGGAGCTGTCTAAAAATCGTAAAATCTCCATGGCGGCAGTTACCACTATTGCTGAAATTACCGTACCATTTATATTTCCTATTCCCCCTAGTACCATGATGAGGATTATATTAAAGGTTAAGGCTATCCTAAACATGTTGGGGTCAATGGTTCCTAGGTGGACTGCCATTAGACCTCCACCAATTCCTGCCAAGAAGGAACTAAAGGTAAAGCTCATAACCTTATGCTTAAACAAGTTTATCCCCATGGATCTGGCTGCTATTTCGTCTTCCTTTATGGATTTAAAGGCCTTTCCGTAGCTACCTTCCGTTAAGAAAACCATGAATAGTATGGTTAAAAAGGCTATAATCCAGCTCCACAATATGCTACTATATTTAGGAATTGCCTTAAGGCCTAGGGCCCCATTGGTTAAGGATTGGGTATTGGTAAAGACCACCCTTATGATTTCAGCAAATCCTAGAGTAGCAATGGCTAGATAATCATCGGTAAGCCTTAATACCGGTGCACCAATTAAAAACCCGAATGTAGCTGCAATTATCCCTCCCATTATGAGGGCTGGTAGGAAACTTAACTGAACATCTGCCAAGAAGGGTACTATGGGCTCTAGGAAGAAATTCATAGCCTTATTCTCTGGGGATATGGTAAGAATGGCAACTGTATATGCACCAATGGCCATAAAGCCTGCATGTCCTAAGGAGAAAAGACCTGTAAATCCGTTTATAAGCTGCATACTAAG
>JAAYEU010000152.1 GCA_012728595.1 Tissierellia bacterium | reverse complement strand
ATGGCTTATGCTCGCTTTAACAGTGCTTACAATTGCTTATTCAATACTTAAAGCAAAATTTTTAGATAAGAGTACTTAATCAAATATAACTTTTGGAAAGGAGATGTTGTGCTGAAAAAGGTATTAGCTATATTGGTTATATTTCTGATAATGAGCATAGTGAGCGTTCAAAATACTAGTGCCAAATTGTTATTAATAACTTAGAAATAAACAACATTAAAGGAAAGGTCTTACAACAAGAAACTGATATTCAAAAAATAAAGATTTGAACATGCGATAAATAGCAGGTTTTTCCAAGATTTTTATAAAGGTTCTATTATGCTTGTTACAAATTTAAATATTGAAAAAGATGAGATAATAGAAAAAGTAGTGTCTTTATTAAATATACATAATAAGGCTGATTATGAGAAAAATTTAAAAGAGTATTCAGATTGGGGAAAATCGAATAGCAGATACCAGTGGTAATTATTAAGTTTAATCATAGAAGCAAACTTACTGACCTATGAAAAACATTAAAACCCTCAAAAATTGAAGCCTTTTCAAAAAGAAAGGCTTATGTAAAGAAGAATTTTTAGAAAGGAGGGAACAATATGAAAAACATGAAGATAAAGGTATTAGAAAATGTTGCTAAATTATCAAAGAAAGCAGTTTCAACGGCAGAAGGAAAGCAGTCCATGTTTATATTCTTTGAACCAAAGAAGCCAGAGAAGAAGTAAGGTAAGATAAGGTAATAGGAGAGTGTGTGGGTAGTTAATTCTTCGATGTTGACGTTAGGCTGGTTATTATATAAAATTGCTATTTATTATTAAGCAATTAATTAATTTTGAAGAAATATAAGATTATCAAGGTAAAAAGTTGTATCCTACTTATTGGTCTTAATAATATTTCCGTATTCATGAGGGATATTCCAGCGTAATAAATAATTTATCCAATATAGAGAATATGAACTTATTATTGACAATACTATATTCCATTCCATTCATAGTACTAGCCTGTTTACTAGCGAAATGTTTCACTTACATGCTAAAACAAGCTGAAATAAAGGGTATTTCAGGGGTATTAGGATTTTTAACATATAATAATAGAAAAACCTCCAGTATCAATCAAGGAGGTTTTTCTATTGCCTACAAATACAGTTTATGGTAGTCTAAAATCAGAATTATCTTTAAGGAATGGTAATAATGGTCTATATTGGAATTTGTGATGATGATAGATATTTTATGGATTATATCGGCAGGGAGCTAGAGAGAATTTTAAAGAAAAAAAATATAGACGCTAAAATTTATAAATTTGAAAGTGGAATGGATTTATTAGAGGCTTATGATAATGAGGACAAGCCTTTCGATATCATATTCCTTGATATAGGTATGCCAAGATTAGATGGCCTAGAGGTGGCAGAAATTATTAGAAAAAAGGATGAGGAGACCCTGTTAATATTTTTAACATCCATGGAAGAAGAAGTATATAAGGCTTTTAAATATAATACCTTTAGGTTCATCAGAAAAACCCACATAAATAAAGAATTAAAGGAAGCATTAGAAAGTTCTATTGAAAAGATAACAGATGAAAAGCATATATTCAAAACATTAAATGGTGATTTATCCTTATATACTAGCGATATACTCTATTTTGAATTTATGGATAGAAACGTATATATAAAAACCTTTGATACCAAATACAAAACTACCATCAGAAGATTCAAGGATATAGAAGATGAGTTTAGTTCTAAAGGTTTCATATTGATATATAGAGGTTGTATGGTGAATATAAATTATATAAAGAGCATAGGGAATCTTGATATAACTTTGGATAATGGCGAAAAACTTCCCGTTAGTAGATATAGGAT
>JAAYEU010000151.1 GCA_012728595.1 Tissierellia bacterium | reverse complement strand
TTCAACTTGATTTCTTTTATCAGATTTATTTATCGTTAGCATAACAACACCTCATTTAAAAATATGTTATATATTATATATTCTACAAAAAAGCAGAAAATCCTTTTTGCTTTCAAGGATTTTCTGCTTTTTTATAAAAAATTTATACTTTGTCTTCAATCTGAAATAGTGGGATAATCCCACTATTTTTAAGCTTCCATGAACATCTTTATATCATCTTCAACATTTGATATGGTTCCAATTCCGAATTTTTCTACCAATACCTTAGCTACATTTGGAGATAGGAAAGCTGGTAGTGTTGGTCCTAGGTGGATATTTTTAACTCCTAGATATAGTAGGGCTAATAATACTATTACGGCTTTTTGTTCGTACCAAGCAATATTATATGCAATTGGCAATTCGTTTATATCATTTAGATTGAATATCTCTTTTAGTTTCAATGCTATTAAAGCTAGGGAGTAAGAGTTATTACATTGGCCAGCATCTAATACCCTTGGAATTCCGTTTATATCTCCTAAGTTTAATTTATTGTACTTATACTTAGCACATCCTGCTGTTAGTATTACCGTATCCTTTGGTAGGGCTTTAGCAAATTCTGTGTAGTAGTTTCTTTGCTTCATTCTTCCATCACAACCTGCCATTACGAAGAACTTCTTAATTGCTCCTGATTTTACTGCTTCTACTACCTTATCAGCTAGTTTAAATACTTGGGCATGGCCAAATCCACCGATTATCTTTCCACTTTCTATTTCAGTTGGAGCTGGTAATCTCTTAGCATGTTCAATTATTTCTGAAAAATCCTTTGCTTTTCCATCTTCTCTATCTGGAATATGTTTGAATCCTGGATATCCGGTTGAACCTGTAGTATATACCCTGTCAGCATAGGATTCCTTTGGTGGTACAATACAGTTGGTTGTAAACAGGATTGGTCCATTGAATTTCTCGAATTCCTCTTTTTGTTTCCACCAAGCATTGCCATAGTTACCTACAAAGTGATCGTATTTCTTGAAGGCCGGATAGTAGTGGGCTGGTAGCATCTCACCGTGGGTATAAACATCTACTCCAGTGCCCTTTGTTTGCTCTAGCAACTCTTCTAAATCCCTTAAGTCGTGGCCTGAAATAAGTATGGCTGGGTTATTCCTTACCCCAATATCAACTTCTGTAATTTCTGGGTCTCCATAGGTTGATGTATTGGCTTCATCTAGTAAGGCCATTACTTTAACACCATATTCTCCCGTTTCCATTGTTAAGTTAATTAAATCTTCTACAGTTAAACTATCATCTAATGTAGCTGCTAAAGCTCTTCTGATGAATTTAGCAATCTCTGGATCACTGTATCCAAGATTATCAGCATGTTCAGCATAAGCTGCCATTCCCTTTAAGCCATAGGTAATTAGTTCCCTTAAGGAACGAATATCTTCATCTTTAGTAGCTAAAACTCCTACCCTTTCCTTATCGTTGTTAGCTTTAAATACTATATCATCATCGGAGTTAACTGAGAAAGTGGCAGCATCCTTTAAATCGCTTAAGTCTACTCCTCTTTCCTGTAGAGCTTCTCTTATTTCTTCCCTTAGTCTAAGGCCTCTTTTAATTTCTTTTAAAAATCTTTCCTTATCGAAGTTTGCATTTGTAATGGTCATAAATAAACCACTCATGATAAATCTATCAAGTCCTGGCATTTCATAGCCTATTTCATCGGCTTTAACTCCTAACTCAGAAATCCCTTTTAAGGTATAAATCATCAAGTCTTGTAGGTTTGCAAGATCTGCAGTTTTACCACAAACCCCTACCTTAGTACAGCCTTTGCCTCCGACTGTTTCCTGACATTGATAGCAAAACATTGACATAAATAAAACCCCCTCGTCTTTCATTGATGATTATATTTTAATATTTAATTCCTACTGAATCGGTAACCTATGTTACAGAAACAAAAATTATTGAAAATAATTCTCAATATATGTTTTGAATAGTAAAGGGAATGGCAAAGAAGCCATTCCCTAATTTACAATTTAAAATTCACAAGAGCACAAGCCTAATAGTTTTTCCCTGCTGCCATTACATTATTTGGATCAAAGGCATGGCAGGGGGTAACTCCATATACCATATGGCATTTAGGACATTTTCCTTCATGGGTTTCCATTATGAATTCTTCCCCGCACTCTTCACACTTAATGTTAAGAGGCATTACCATAGGCTGATTAGCAAAACCCATCATCCTAATTTTATCTACCACTTGTTTGCCATTTTCAAAGCTTCCTGAACAACCTTCATGCAAGATTACCACCCTTTCTATTGTTTATCTATTAAAAACTTTTCCTTAGTAATAGTAAGGCCTTTTCTTAGGTCGTTCCTCATATTTTGGATTACATTATCCAGCTTTTCCAGCTGGCTTAGAACTTCCTTTTCCTCCTCAGTAGTTTCAATGACCCTTTCTATTCCCCCGTTTTTTATTACAATCCTCTTATCTGCCATAAGGGCTAAAATGGGGTCGTGGGTTGCCATTAAGACGATTTTATCGCTGGAAACTAGTAAGTTCAATGCCTTCTTCCTATCTATTCCTGCATTTTCTATTTCGTCTATCAATACTATAGGCGAAGAGCTTAGGATAGCCGTATCGGCTATCATCAAAGCTCTGGATTGTCCACCGCTAAGGCTGGTTATAGGAGTGGTTAGATCGAATTTTTCCCCCGCCAGCTTGTTTGCTGCTTCTATTATCTCCTCTACTACTCTTTCTACATTTTCCACCATCCTGCTTTCTGCATGTAGCCTAATAAACTCCTCTACCGTTAAATCCATTACAAAGTTCATATTTTGAGAAAGCTGGGCAACCAGCTTATTGTTAGGGGAAAATCTCCATTTTTTATCGGGTATCTCACCATTTATTAGTATAGTCCTGCCCGTTGGAGTATCCTTTTGAGCTGTCCATTCGATATCGGCTAAAAGCCTGCTTTTACCAGAACCTGTAGGCCCTACTATGGATACTATCTCCGATTTATGGATGGTAAGTTCCTTAAACCCTTCTACCTCCCCATCCTTATCTGTACCAGCTAGTATGGTCAAAGATTCAACCTTATTATCATCTTTAAGACCCAAAAATTCTATCATCTGACTTATATAGGAGGATAAGTCCTCCAAAAGCTTATGAGTATCTATGGCCCATTCTTCCTTTTCTTCTTCTGTAAAATGGTCTAAATATTCTACAAGGGTTTTATCCTCAAAGCCTTCCACATTCAATCTATTCTCTTCAAAATAATTTATTATAAAGGGGTATTTTTGCTGCAATTGCCCTATGGTCATATTTTTAATATTATTCATCTTCATCACCTAGTTTAATCTTTCTTACATTTCCTAGCTGGTAGGCTTCTCCTATTCTGGTTTCTCCTAAACAATAGGAACATAAGGCAGAAGGCATAGGAAATCTAAGTTTTCTTCCTTGAACCGTTTCTACATCTTCCATTTCATCGTATAACAGGGTACTTAGCTCAAACGCCCCTTGTCCAGTTAAACCATTTACATGCATGGTAATTGCTTTAGGGTTGACGGAGTTTACCCTGGATGCAAATACCTCCCTTTCCGCCTGAGACACTATATCCCCCTTTGTTATTACTACAATATCTGCTGCCTTAAGCATAGGTCCTATCTTCTTAGGGGTATTAATGCCCGATAGGTTATCTATGACACAGATGGACTTTATGTCCTTTATATAGGGGGAACACCTATTACATAATCCAGCAGATTCGGTAATTAGAAAATCTAAATCCTCTCTTATCCCCCACTTAACAACTTCTTCAATATTAGATACGAAGTAGTGGTCGGGACAAAGGGAACCGGATAAGCCCTTTTTAACAGGAACCCCTGCCCTTTCATATAATATATCATCGTCTGTATAGAGGCAGTCAAACTTTACCACTCCAACGCTGATATCCCTTTCTTTTAACGCTTCTATAACCTTTAATATGACTGAGGTCTTCCCCGATGAGGGAGGACCTGAAACTGTAACTAAATTCATATACCTTCCTCCTAAATGGATTCATTAAATATCCTTTCACATTCTTCTATCAATTTTCCTATATCATTTTCCTTGATAAAATCCCAGCCTAGCCATATGAACCTTTTATCCTCCGATATGCCGTTATCCACTTCCGGGTTAGTGCTTGGGAACCTACCATTATGGGATAGAATCTCCCCTACTTCCTTGGAGGCAAAGAATTGTACGAAGGGCTTTAATATATCCTTTTTAGATTTCTTAGATAACAAGAATATAGGGCTTATAATGGCCCCATCTTCTGGCCAAATTGCCTGCATGGGCCCTCCTTCTCTTGTCATCTTGGTAAAGAAATAGGGCATGATGGTAATAGCAGGTCTTTTTGACTTCATATGGGACTTTAGCATTTCCGAAGGATGCATTCCCCTAAATAGGGATTTTCCTAATTTCTTTATTCCTTCCTCCCCATATAGCTTATAGATATTTAATAGAATTGCATTGAATAAATCGAAATCGCTAATAGGAAGACTAACCCTGTTTTCAAACTCTGGTTCTAATAAATCGGCCCAGCTGGTAGGGATTTTATCTCCCTCTACTTCTTCCTTATTTATTAAGAATACTGCTGGCACCACTCCAATTATGGAGTATTCCCTATCCGGGTCTTGCAGGTCTATATTTTCATTTTGGAAATCCTCATTTAATCTTTCCAATCCCGTTATATCCTCAAAAGTTCACTTATCCTTAAATCTCTTCATCAAGCTATTATCAAAAAATAGGTCAAATCCTGCCGATATGAATATATCGGAAAGAGATTCTTCCGTTTCCGCCCTTTCTATTTCATCCTTTAACCAATCGACACCAGAAGAGGCAGCCTTCAATTCATGGGCCAGGCTTATATTTAATCTCTTTCCCTCTTCCTCCATCCATTTGTTAAAGCTGTCCATTAGAGGAATTCTTACTGGACAGGGAAGAACTCCACTTATCCTTACGCCTGCTTCCTTTTTTTCCTCTTGTAAAGTTAAACTATCATCTATGGATTCTCTGTTCTGCTCAATTACATCTATCAATTTTTGGGTAAATAGCTCCACATTTACCTTTTTGGTCTTTAAGGCCATTTCCAAAGTAATGGTCTTACCCATAAGCTTTCTCATCTTTTCATTGGCTAACTGGGTAAAACCATGGCTTACGAATACATCTATGGTTTCGGGATACTTTTCCGTTATATCGTACACCTTATCCTTTATACTAAGATACTTATTCATACTTAACCTCCTAAAAGCATCGCTAGAAATATACTAACTCTATTATAATATTTTTTCCGTAACTTGCGTTACCAAGCTTAAAAAATATCCATTACCA
>JAAYEU010000030.1 GCA_012728595.1 Tissierellia bacterium | reverse complement strand
TTCTTTAGCCTTGGAAAAATCGATTGGCCTACCTACCATAAGTCTAGCTATTTCATTTAAACTTATCTCCTTAGTTTCAACGGTTTTAACCACCTCTCCATCCCTCAAGATGGTGATTCGGTCTGTAACCTCTTTTACCTCATCTAGCCTGTGGGATATAAACAGGATGGATATCCCTTCTTGGGCTAATCTCCTTATGACCTTTAAAAAGCGTGCTGCCTCGGCTTCCGTTAAAACGGCTGTAGGCTCGTCTAATATTAGAAGTTTCAATTTTCCCTTATCGATTTCCCTGGCTATTTCAATAAACTGCATATGCCCTACGGGTAAGCCTGCTACGGGCAAAAATTCATCTATGGCCATATCAAGCTTTTTTAGGGCTTTTTTAGCATCCCCTGCCATGGATTCCATATCCAGCTTTTCTAATCCCTTTCCAAAGATCTTACTGAGGATACTAGGGCTTGTTCTTTCCCTATTTAGCTTAATATTTTCAGTAATGCTAAAGCCGGGTATTAGCATAAATTCCTGGTGAACCATCCCAATTCCTGTCAGCATGGCATCCTCTGGAGAAGTAGGATTATATATATTCTCCTCAAAGAAGATTTCTCCTTCATAGCCACCAGTCGAGTGGATAACAGGCATTCCAAATAGTATATTCATTAGGGTAGATTTACCTGCACCATTTTCCCCTACTAAACCATGGATTTCACCTTCCCTAATGGTTAGGGATACATCCTTTAAAACCCTGTTTTCACCATAGCTTTTATTTACACCTTTGATTTGGAGTAAATCCATTAAATCCCCCCTTAATTTAAGAAGAAGGAGGTCGAAAAACGACCTCTCCACTTAAAATATTTCAGAACCTGCTACAAACAATAGGAAGTTTGGATTTTCTTCCAATTGGTTTATTATAATTTCATCGTCTCCAGTAATCTCCTTGAATATCTTAACCATATGGTCCTTATCGAATTTGTCTACCTTCCCATTACCATAATCGATGGCATATTGGATGGCAGCATCTATTATTGCCATATTAGCAGATACCTTCCAGGTGGCAAATCTTCCGCTAGCTCCTGCTTCATCGATTACAGCATGGATTTGCTCTAACATGTAGCCGACATCTCCTGCCTTGTCCTCTGGTATTTCAATTCCGAGGGCTCCTGGGTAGGCATGGTATGGGCTAGGACAGCATTGTTCTGGATATATGGCTCCCGTCTCTAAAACCGTTTTAATCAAGGGCTCCTGCATTCCACAGTTGGTGTTGAAAAAGGCTGTATTCTTGCCATATTTCTCAACCTGTCTGGGCACATCTTCAATCATAAACTGCTGTGCTCCTGGTATTCCGGCATCGCCAGTTGGGTCAGGGGCATCGACTTCAACGAACTCAATTCCCAATTCTTCAGAGGTTCGTTTCATAATATCCCTTCGCTGGGCAAGCAGCTCCATGGACATATGCCTTGGGAAGGAATAGTGGATGAAGGTTTCCGCTCCCATCTCCTTTGCCAGCTCTACAATGGTTCTTCCACGGGTTAGGTTATCAGTTTCAATGGCAATATCTGCCCTTGCACTGATAGTTGCTGGGTCTTCATGGGGTACTCCAGCAATAAAGAGTATATCGTCCCTTTCCTCCTTAATCTTATCGATGGCCGCAGAAGTGCCGGGAACTGCCTGACATATGATTATAGCCTTGATATCAGGATCGGAAGCCAAGGCAGTTATTTGAGCGATGGTAGTTTCCTGCTCCTGGGCAAACTTATCTGGATAGGTTACATGTTTTATGGAGCTTCCATACTTGGCTATGGCATTTTCAGCAGCCCTAAACTCCTCCTCCCCCTGAGAAACAGTTCCAGTTACTATACCAATTTTAAAGCCTAAATCCGTAGTAGCCTCTTTACTTCCTCCACAAGCTACCAGGCCCATCATAAGGATGGCCACTAAAGTCAAACTTAAAAGTTTCTTAAGCAAAAAAACACCTCCTCTAAACTTTTATAATTAATCCTTATTCGATATATATGTAATAGCTTGGCTAAATAGAATACAAACTGTCCAATTCCTAATTTAATAAGACAAACAATACCCTGCTAGCTTAGGTTTTATGCTGGTTATAGTGGAAGTCATAAAATTTTTGTGACTGTCTCAAAAGCATACAAAGCTATTTTTTCCCTCTGGTGATGTTGCCCAAATCTTTGGCCTAAGACAACCCTAAATCAAAAAATCCCAAAGCTAGACTCAACCAATTGTGAGTCGTGAATTGTGAATTGTCTAAGATTGTGCATTGAAAAAATTGTCCATTGTCAATTGTCAATTGTCCATTGAATAAACTTGTTATATAATATATATATTAATTATGAACCAGCTAAAAATTATCATTTTGGAGGGCAGTATGAGTTTTGAATTGGATTACGAAATAATACAGGTTTTAGAGGAAACTACAACTAGAAAGTTGATTAAATATATAAATGAATTTCTCCAAAGGGAGAAGGTATTAGATACTGTGGAATTCTATTATCCCGACCATGATGAACAAAAGGCCAAGATGGCCTTTAATGTGTGGATTAGCATAGATTATAGGACTAACCAAGGAAAATCCTTTATAGAACATATGCTGGAAGAAAAGGCTTCCTCCCTTACCAAGTGGGAGAAGGATATACTAATAGAGAGGAATAAAAGTCATGTATCCCTATTCGAAATCGAAAAGATAATGGGAAACAATATACACCTATTTGACCTATTAACTAGGAAACGCCATGTAGTCTGGGAACCCTATATTTCCGGCACATTGAACCCTAGCGATTTAATCTTTGGAAGGATTGGTAAGATTATAAACTACAAGGGCTTTATAGGCAATATAAGCTTTCTACCCTCCAATGTTAGGGATATGTTTTTAGGAGAGGTTTTGATAGACTTCAATAGGATTAGGGTAGGTCAGCCTAATCTGTCCATAGATGAATATCTAAAGGACTATAGCTTAAATGTCTATAGGATATATACTGACTGCTACTATGAAGTACTAGATGAAAGCGAGATAAATAAGGACATAATAAGCGTACTATACGATGAACTAGATGATTTTGAAGCCTATTTAGCCTTAAAAGAACCTCCTTCCATGATTAAAAAACATATTACCAATATCATGGATCTATTTGAATATTACTTTATGTCGAGAAATTTATTCCTACAAAATTTCAAAGAACTAACTGTAAAAAAACTAGTAACAGATGCTATAAAGGATGGCTTTATATTCACTAAGAGGGATTTCATCTCCCATATATTAACGCTGAGAAAATACCTAAGATTTTTAAAAAATATAAATCCAGCCTATACCCAGCAATATGAGGAAATACTGGAAATTAGCGAAAACAGCTTCCAATATATGCAAAGCTTAAGGGAAATCAACCCTCCCTTTAGTGTGGATATGGATGTAGTCCATAATATATATTTTAGGTTGAATAACAGGGCCTTAAGTTTCATATCCGACTATGAAAAGTTTTTATCAGCAGTTTTTGCTAATGAAATTGAGGTAACGGAAAAGAGAAAACACATTAAGAAGAAATACTTAATGGAAATAAACGACTCCCTGGCCAATAGGCAGGAAGTCAAAAAAGCTGTACCAAATCAAAAGGATTTTCCCCTAATCCACTTATTCTATCTATTTTCCATCTATAATGGGATAATGGAAATGGAGGAAAACACTCTGGCCTTAACTTCCCTAGGCCATAGCTTCAAAAGGCTTTGTAATGAGGAACAGTTTACCGCCTTTATCCAATACCTATGGGATGATGACTTCCTCGTGGCCATTGGAATAGAGGAAGACTTTAAGTCCATTAAGGAAGATGGGATGAAGATATTGGTTAACCTAATAGAAAACAAAATATATGACATAGAAACCTTAAACTATAGCCATAATAAGACTAAGGAATTTTTGCTCAATATCTCCATCTATTTAAACCTAATGGGATTACTGGATTACGATGAAGAAAACCCCTACTTAATCTCCCTGAATTCCCTAGGAAAATCGGTTTTAACCATCCTATCTAAGAAGGATGATTACAGTAGATACAACGGAAAGGTCCTTTATCTAAAGAGATAGTTGAAAAACTATCTCTTTTTTTTTTGTAAAAATACTTGACAGAAGGAAAAATTGTAATTATAATAAAATTGTAATCATTACAAAATTGAACTGTTTACAAACCCCAGCCCTTTTACAGACTCCTAAAGGAGGAGTTAAAATGGATTATAGTAATGAAAAATTGATAAACTATTTAAAAGAACATAACATAAAACCTTCTACAATTAGGATGAAGGTATTAAATTATCTATTTATGAATAAAACCCATCCTACTGTAGATGATATATACAAAAGTTTAAAAGAAGAAATTCCTACCCTCTCCAAGACTAGCATATACAATACCCTGGATTTATTTTTGGAAAAAGGTATTGTTAAGGTGCTGTCTCTTCAGGAGAAGGAATTAAGATATGATATAGACACCAACTTACATGCCCATTTTAAATGTGAGAAATGCGGGAAGCTCTACGACTTCCCCATTTCCCCAAACTTCTTTAATGATGACCATTTAGATGGATTCATAATCAATGACAGGGATATCCATCTATACGGAATATGTAAAGAATGTAATGACAAATAAGGCTTTTGGTAAATCCAAAGGCTTTTATTTTTTTGTCTTTTATACGAGTTTATCCTACCTTTTTAATGTATAATAGACATATAGAGATTAAAAAGGAGGGGTTCCATGAAAAATTTACAATTAGATGATTTTACTAGCTATAAGTCTTTATCTGGAATCAAGTTTTCCCCCGATGGAAAAAAGCTAGCCTTCGTACTTCATGAAATGGATGTAGAAGAAAATGATTACCTTTCCAATATCCATATTTATGATCTAGAAACCAACCAGTCCTTCAAACTTACCTCAGGAAATAAGGAAAGAAGTTTCCTATTCAAAGATGAAAACACCCTACTATTTCCTGCCCTAAGGGATAAAAAGGATAAAGCTAGAAAGGAAAAAGCTGAAGAATTTACCGCCTATTATGAAATATCCCTACTAGGAGGAGAGGCCAAAAAAGCCTTCGAAGTCCCCTTAAATGTGAGCAAGCTGGAAATATTAGATGAAGACAATTTAGTTGTTACAGGCGAATACGACCATAATAAACCCAAACTAGAGGGTCTTTCCCAGGAGGAAAAAGAAAAGGCCTTAAAGGATATGAAGGAAGAAGAAGATTACATAGTATTAGATGAAATTCCCTTCTGGTTCAATGGACAAGGCTTTACCAATAAGAAAAGGAATAGATTATATATCTACAATTTAAAGGAAAAGACCTTAAGCCCCATTACCGATGAATTCACCAATGTGGAAGGCTTTGAACTAAGTGAGGATAAGAGCAAGATAATCCTTATTGCCAACTCCTTTATGGACAAGATGTCAATAAAATCAGACCTGTATATCTACCATATAGAAGATGAAAAGCTAGAGAAGATTACCCACGATGAATTCTTCAGCTATTCCTATGCCGCCTTCTTAGGGGATAGCATAGTATTTACCGGTAGCCATATGGAAAGGTATGGCCTCAATGAAAATGACGATATCTATATAATGGATCAAAAAGGCAATGTTAAGGTCATCTCCCCTAAAAATTTCGATTACAGCCTATGGAATTCAGTAAATTCCGATGTACGCTACGGCAGAAGCACTTCAAGGAAGGTAGATGGAAAATATCTATACTTCATCACCACCGAATACGATAGCTCTTACATAAACAGGATAGATAAGAATGGAAATTTAGAAAAGCTTACGGTAGAAAAGGGCTCTGTAGATGGTTTCGATGTATTAGATGGAAATATTGTATTCATAGGCCTTAGAGGGCTTAAGTTGCAGGAATTATATAGATTGGATAATTTTAAGGAAGAGCAACTAACCCATTTCAACCAATGGGTCATAGAGGAGAGAAAGCTTTCTACCCCAGAAAAGATAAGCTTTAAAACTGATGGTGAAATTACCATAGAAGGCTGGGTGTTAAAACCCGTTGATTTCGATGAAAGTAAGAAATATCCAGGGATTTTGGATATCCACGGCGGCCCTAAGACCGTCTATGGAGAGGTCTTCTTCCATGAAATGCAGTACTGGGCCAATGAGGGCTATGTGGTCTTCTTCTGCAATCCAAGGGGTAGTGACGGAAGAGGGGATGAATTTGCCGACATCAGGGGTAAATATGGTACCATAGACTATGAGGATATTATGAAGTTTACAGATGTGGTGCTAGAAAACTGCCCCTATATAGATGAGGATAGATTGGGAGTTACGGGTGGTTCCTATGGCGGATTTATGACCAACTGGATTATAGGCCATACCAATAGGTTCAAGGCTGCAGCCTCCCAAAGGAGCATATCCAACTGGATATCCAAGTTTGGCACAACGGACATTGGCTACTTTTTTGTAGATGACCAGCAGGATGCCACCCCTTGGGATAATGTGGACAAATTATGGTTCCACTCCCCATTGAAATATGCAGATAAGGTAATGACCCCTACCCTCTTCATACATTCAGAGGAAGATTACCGCTGCTGGCTAGTAGAAGCAATACAGATGTTTACAGCCTTAAAATACCACGGAGTAGAATCAAGACTCTGTATATTTAAAGGGGAAAATCATGAACTCAGCAGATCGGGTAAGCCCAAGCACAGGATTAGAAGGCTTAAGGAGATTACCAATTGGTTTAATAGATTCTTAAAGGATTAAGAGAGGTTCAGCCTCTCTTTTTTCCCTCCCTTATTCATAAACGTGCTCTTTTAGAATAATAATATGATAAACATATACTTTATTACAAATTGTTTAACAATCCAAGACCAAAATATGCTATCATACCAATAGATGGAAATATCATAGGCATAAGGTGGGGTATTAATTGAATATAAGAGATAGGTTGAAAAAACACCAAAACAAGCGTTGGTACTATTTTTTGGATCAATTAATATGTGGGATTAGTGAGGATGAAGTAACGGCTGTAGGAGCTCAGCTCACCTATTATTTAATACTATCCATTTTTCCCTTTCTAATATTCTTTTTAAATATATTAAGCTATACTTCCATTGCCCAAGAAGATGTATTTAACGGTTTAGAAATGTTACTTCCATTGGAAACCCAGATACTACTACAAAATATAATAGATGAAATAGTCTATTCTAGCTCCGATACCCTTTTATCCTTAAGTTTCTTATTAACCCTTTGGACTGGTTCCCTGGGGATAACGGCCATAATTAGGGCCATAAACAAGGCCTATAATGTGAAGAAGAAAAGGCCATACTGGAGGCTAAAGGCCATAGCAATTATATTTACCATAGCCTTAGCCCTACTCCTTATAATAGTTCTTGCCATGTTGGTTTTTGGTGAGATTATAGGGAATAATATATTCGGACTAATAGGTGCAACTGACCTTTTCATCCATCTATGGGAGCTTATGCGTATAATAATACCCTTTATTTCCATGATAATAATATTTGCCCTACTATATAAATTTAGCCCTGCTCCAGAGGAAGGCCTTAATCTAAAGATTAGCCACACCCTCCCTGGAGCCATATTTACCACCATTGGCTGGATTATGGCTTCCATGATCTTTTCCTATTATGTAAATAATTTTGGCAAATACTCTAAGACCTATGGCAGCCTAGGAGGCATAATAGTGCTTTTAATTTGGCTATATATCACTAGCATCATGATAGTTCTAGGAGGTGAAATAAACGGAGCCTATGCTGCCACAATGAAAAACACAGGCATCAATGAATGTAAGGATGAAGACGAATAATTCTATATACCATAAAAGAAGGTGAATTAAAATGACTAAAGGCAATTATAGTGGTATAATCTACTTCTTATCCAATAGGTGTTCCCAAACATTAGGTGGGGTCCAAACCATCATTAGGTTAATAGAAGAGGCCATGCCAGAACAGAGATTTATAGAAATCCCCCTAGTATATAATAAGAAGGATTTGATCTTAGACAAACTGCCTAATGTGGAAGTATATAGTATGGCCATAAATAAGAGCCAAAAGATCAAGCAGTATATCAACATATTCGACTTGGATAATGAGGAGATTAAGGAAGAGGTGATAATTCCTAATTCTAAGATAGTAGTATTTGGAGTCCAGAAACTGATTTTCCTGTCCAAAAAGGATTTGATGAGCAATGAGATTATAATATTCCAATCCAATAGGCCCGATATTACCTTTGGAACGGTGGAAAAGAAAAAGGTACCCTTCATATTGATGGAAAAGGTAAAATACATAGATAAATTCCTATTCTATACGGAAGAGGATAAAAAGGAGATATTAAAGATATTAGAGGATTCTGGTGCTGAATACAACTTTAAATCCTATATAGTTCCCAACCCTTCAAAGACTCCCAGAAAACAATTATGCAGATATACCAACAACCTAATGTACATGGGAAGATTCGATATAATCCAGAAAAATATAAAGGAATATATCAAACTAGCAGACAGAATCCATCCAAAATATAATATAAACGCCTATGGGGATGGGATTAGCAAGGTCTTATTGGAACTTTCTAAGGTAAATGTGAAAGGGATTATTAAGGATATTAGCCAAGTAGCCCATGAAAACAGCATCCTGCTGCTTCTATCAAACTATGAAGGCTTTGGTAATGTAATAGTGGAGGCCTATTCGGTTGGAATGCCGGTAATAGTGTATGACTCCTATCCTGCAGCTAAATCCATAGTAACTCCCAATGCAGGTAAACTAGTGCCCTATGGCGACCTGGATGGAGTAATAGAGGCCATTGAGGAGATACTAAAAGACGAGGCCACCTTCAAAAAATACTCCGATGGGGCCTTTGAAGAATCTAAAAAGTATGTCAAAGAGGAGATAGTTAAGAAGTATATCCATGTAATTATGGATTGATGGCACCAGTTAATGGTGCCTTATTGCTGCCTCCTCAGTTTTTATCCCCTATGACTATGGGCATGTCATCCTTGCAAAATGTAACATCTCCTATAGGTATAAACTCATCACTTTCCAGTACTTCGATAAAGTACAATTCACCAATTTTATCCAGATATTCATACATCCTCTTTAGGGTATCAAGGTCATATACCTTTGCATCCAACCCATCAACCAATTTAACCATTTCTTCATCTTGATACCAAGCTAAGGCAAAGGAGTACTCATTGTCAAATCTTCTTAATCTTAACTCATTAGTAATATTTATGATTTCTGGCTGTTCAATACCTAAAATGGCCATATTAATTCCTCCTAAAGTAGTATAGAAATAATCTTATCAATATATCCAAAGAATATATAAAGCAGGTATCTGCCTTTTTAAAGCCTATTTCTTCACAACTTTTAATCATCCTTTCTCATATAACATGCACTCAAGCAGCTTTCAATAAATTCCCTAAAATTATTTAATCCTTTCCAATTTAAGAAAAATTCTTCTAAGATAAGTGGAACATATATAAAGCCATAGCTTTCGTATAATTTTGCCTTTCTTCTTGCTTTGGTTTTATTATCATTAAAGGTTACCCAAATAGCAGCTGCCCTCATAGAGTTTTCTTCAAAAACTCTTAACCATGAGCCTTCATTGCCCTATTATAAGCCTTTGTGTCAGTAATCTCCTCACGTTTTACCTTACTCCCAGCCCAAAAGTGCATTGGTGTTTTCTTCTTAATGGAATATATTCCAATTCCAATAAATATAAGACTACAAAACCAAACAATAAATGAGAATACTATCTTCTCACCCAAACTAATGCTCCCCCTTAAAAACATTTCCATTCCAGAATAGCTTAAATTTATATGTACAATTTATTCTTCCCCTAAAATCCACCCCCTCCATTTTTCTTACCTACATTTTATACCATTCTATAGGGTTTGTAAGCATAATTTTTTGACATATTTATTCATTATTCTGAAAATATGTTGAATTTATAACAAAAAGGCTATACAATCTATTTAACAAAAGAATTTATAAGGGGGAATTTTATGTCTATTAAGTGGACTCCAGACCTGTCGGTTGGAGTTGACCATATTGATGACCAGCACAAAATATGGTTTGAAAAGGCTAATGAGTTGTTTGAAGCTGGAAAAGAGCGAAGGGCACAGGAATACATAAATACCATGATTGACTTCTTAGACGAGTATACCAAAAAACATTTTAAGGATGAAGAAGCCTATATGGAAGAAATCGATTATCCCGAGCTTGATGCCCAAAAAAGAGCCCATGCAAGCTTTATTGAAAGGCTAGCAAAATTAAAAAAGGATTTTAACGAATCTGGTGGTAACCTGCTGGTTATAATGGATGCAAATAAGATAGTATTGGACTGGCTTTTAAACCACATAAGGAGCATGGACAAAAAAATTGGTGAGTATGTAAAAGGTATGGGGAACTAATTTTAGTTCCCCATATCTTTTACAACTTTTTAAACCTAATTTTATCCCTATTCTTAATACATTCCATTATATCCAAATAATCATCCTGGACCTTTCCTATTACATTTACCCTATCATCCTGTGGAAGGTCCTTTCTTAATATCTGAATTTCGCCAGAATACCTCTTATATTTTATATTGTCCATGGTAATGGAGCCCCTTTTTCTGGCTATGGAGTTAAAGGGCTCTTTTAGCTCTCCAGGGGTACCGTATTCCCTGGATTCCTGCAAGCGCATTAGCATCCTAGGTGAATCTGCCCTAATTGTGAATACCTGATCATATAGATATTCATACTCTGGCAAGAATTCAACTGGAATAGTGACTATCTTGTCCTCAATATAATGAGTGATGAGTTTTCCTTGAAGCTCAGATATCTTTACATCCCCAACGAATACGCCGTCTACCCCATAGTTTACGACCAGATCTAAGAAGGCTACATAGGGAGGAATATTCCTATGCTTTTCCAAGCTTGGTAGCCCCTCATATATAGGCCCCCTTTTTTCCTCATCCCCAACTATGAAGGCTAAGGTTTTTATCCCCAACTTCTTAAGCTCTCCATTTATCATGTTAAAATCCTCTGGGTCTAGGCCTGTCTCCGGTCTAGGATAGAAGTTATGCATGCCGTAGACTGTAGTGCCGGTATCCAAAAGCTTTTTTGCCATAATTTCATCATCTGTTGAGGGATTAAAGGAGATGGGGTATTCCTTGGCAATTTCTAATATCTCTTCCTGGCTAAAGCCATAATCCAAGCGTAAAATATCAATCCCCATGTCTTTAGCAAATTCCACAATGGAGTCGTACTGAAAGAACTCCAAAGTTTTAGACGACACATCCCCTATGATTTTAAAATCCCTACCCTTTAGCCATTTACACATTTTTACTGCTCTTTCACAGTAGTCTTCCATGCTGTTAAACTCTTCCTGCATATGGAAGGAAGCGAATACCAAGTATCCGCTTCCCCCAAATCTCTCCAACATTTCCTTCTGTCTATGGAAGGTGGATAGATATACGGACAAACCCAGCTGATTATACATTGGCCACATCACTCGTCTTGATAACTATATTGGTAATGATGAATCCACCTACATAGGAAATGAGTATTCCCAGGAAGTAGTTTAGCATGGAAGATGGCTGCATAAGGGGTAGGGCTACTAAACCCGATGGGCCCCAGGCAGTGGCCATTACCTTGGTTGCCATAACGTATGCCCCTCCAAAACCTGCACCTAGGCCTGCTGTAATGAAGGGCTTTCCTAATGGCAGGGTAACTCCATAGATTAGGGGTTCACCTATTCCTAGGACTCCAGCAGGTAATCCTCCTGCAATTACTGACTGCAGCCTCTGGTTGTTTACCCTCTTGGCCTTAAAGTAAATAGCTATTGCAGCCCCTACTTGACCAGCTCCAGCCATTGCAAGCACTGGGAATAAGCTTACTCCACCCATGGATTCTAACTGGATAGCATAGATAGGGATTAGTCCATGGTGTAAACCTAATAGGACCATTGGTAGGAAGATGGCCGATAGTATATAACCAGAGATTATATTTACTACAGTGTTGTCGGAACTGATAAATGTACTTAAGACCTTCACCAATCCGTCGGAAACAAATCCAGAAACAGGCATTATGATTAGTACTAAAGCTAATCCTGTAATCAGAAGGGTTATTAGAGGGGTAAGGATTATATCCAATACGTCTGGAACCATTTTTCTAACTCTCTTTTCAATCTTCGAAAGTAGGTATACACCTAAAATAACGCCTATGATTCCACCTTTTCCAGTAGTAAGGATTGAGTTTAAGGGTACCTCTGCATCATATAGCCCAAATAGCTCAGAGATGCTGTTAATCTGTGCACCAATTGTCATTGCCCCAATCATCCCACCTAGGGCTTCCGTTGCACCAAATCTTTTGGCTGCATTTATTCCAGTATAGATAGCAAAGTATCCTAGGAAGGCTGCTCCTGCTAGGGCAAACATCAACTGAACGAAGTTCCAAAATGTGTTGGCAGGTAGATTGCCGTTATTCTGCAAGGTACTTATCAAGGATGCAAATCCGTTGAAGATACCAGCAGGTATAATGGCAGGAATAAGAGGAATGAATATGCCTGCAATGGTCTCTAAGCCTGCTTTAATAGGCCCCTTCTTCTGCTTGGACTTAACGTCTGCCTTGGTCTCCTCCCAATCTCCATCTACTTGAATGCCAACTTCAAATCCAAATTCGTCTGCAAATATATCTGCCAACTTCTTAGCCGTCCCTGGCCCAACTACTACCTGCAAATTATCGGTACCTGTAACACCTAGAACACCTGGTGTATTCTTTAGCTCCTCCATCTTAACCTTGTCCGTATCCCTTACATCAATACGGAGCCTTGTCATGCAGTTGGTTATGCTAGTAATATTTTCTTCGCCACCAACAAACTCGAGAATATTCTTGGCTAACTCCATATTCTTAGCCATAATAACACCTCACTCCTTTTATTAAGTTATAATCCTTCTAATATGGCCATTGGCCTCAGCTAATTTTTCTTCCGCTTCCTCCCTGCTACAGTTTAATAGAATCATTGTAATAGCCAGTTTCACACTGCCATCGGCCTTTACAAGGGTTTGTTTGGCCGTATCCCTGTCTACCCCTGTAGCAGTCATGATTATGTTTTCTGCCCTCTTCTGTAATTTGATGTTATTTAGCTGTACATCCACCATCAGGTTTTTATAGGCCTTTCCAATGCCCACCATGGATATGGTTGAAATCATATTTAATACCAACTTCTGGGCAGTACCAGCCTTAAGCCTAGTAGAACCAGCTAAGACCTCTGGCCCTACCACCACCTCTATTGCTATATCCGCTATTGCCCCTATTTCAGAATTCTTATTACAAGCAATGGCTACAGTTTTACAGCCTATTTCCTTAGCGTAGTTAAGAGCCCCTTTAACATAGGGAGTTCTGCCACTGGCTGCAATACCAACTACTATGTCCTTTGGATTTAGTCCAATATTCTTTAGGTCGTCTACTCCCATATCCATGCTGTCCTCTGCCCCCTCAACGGCCTTTAGGAAGGCCTTTTCCCCGCCTGCTATAAGCCCCTGCACCATCTCCGGTGGGGTTCCAAAGGTTGGAGGGCATTCTACTGCATCTAAAATTCCTAAACGTCCACTAGTACCAGCACCAACATAAATCAGCCTTCCACCCTTGTTGAAGCTTTCTATTACTGCCTGTACTGCCTTTTCTATCTGGGGAATCTCCTTTCTTACGGCTAGGGCTACCTTCTGGTCTTCCTCATTCATAATCTCTAGTGCTTCCCTTATGGGTAGAATGTCTAAATCCGCAGTTCTTTCATTGATCTGTTCCGTGGACATCTGGCTTAAATCATTCATTCAATCCCCCCTTTCTTTCGTGTATGGATTATCTTTTCTATTTTGCTTAAACAGTATAATATATGGTAGTGTATTTCAGATTATCATTTGTTAATAAAATTTAATTCTGTAATTTATTATAATTTTACCCGATTTGTTTTTTATAATCTTTTTGAAAAATAAAAAGACCCCACCAATGGTAGGGTCTTTACATTTTAACTATATTTAGTATCCAGCTTATCCAACTTGAAATGGTCTGAGCCCTTCTAAAAAAGTGCTGTCAGATCTTATATTGTAAAGATTAGATTCCTTCATAAACCTTACTATGGTGCTTTTGTTAGGCATTTGGCCAGTTCTAAAATACTCCTTTAATGTCTTGTTAAAAGCCTTATGCTCTAATATTAATTCAATAAACTTAAGCTGCCTAACCTTTAAATTCATCTTAAAAAGCTTTTTACCCTTTTCCGTTAAGAAGAACTTTATTTCACCGTCTTCCCTTCTTTTATCTATAAGGCCTAAATACCTACCTGCATCGGTATAGTAATTGGTTTGCCTAGGATCAAAATCGTATGTAGTTGTAATCTCTTCTTTAGTCATTTCATCATTGTATAATAATTCGCATAGATTTATAAGCCTTTTCATACTATTAGCCTGAGGAAAAGGAATTTTTATAACTTCTGGATTAGTCTCATCAAATTCCTTATAAGCTTCAAAAGAAGATATTATATAGCTACCCCTAGTTATGGGTAAAATTGATAGGCCATTTTCCCTGAACAATTTTGGAAGATTTGATTTATGGTCA
>JAAYEU010000150.1 GCA_012728595.1 Tissierellia bacterium | reverse complement strand
TGGTTCAAAAAATTATATTGCACTTGTGAAAAGGGCAGTTTAATGAGATTTAATTCACGAGTGCTTTATTATATAGAAAAAAATATATATTTTAAAACGGTTAAAGAAGTTTATGGATCCAGTACAATATTAGTTAAACCTGAGGTAATTATTAAGGGTATGTCAGGACATGCAGGCACTACGCCTATGGACAAGAGGAAAGATGCTTTAGTTGGAGCATCGGAATTCATATTAGCTGTAAATAGAATTGCTAAGGAGATTGGAGATGGTACAGTAGGAACGGTTGGTCAATTGAGCCTAACCCCAAATGCCTCAAATGTAATACCAGGGTATGTTAATCTTTCCTTGGATATAAGGTCTACTAAGGAAGACAACATAAAAGCTTTTTATAATCGACTAATTGAGGAATCTGAATATATTAAGAGTAAATACCATATAGACATCCAAATAACACATAATCTTTACATTCAGCCAGTTAATATGTCTGATAAGAATATTGCCCTAATGGAAAAAGTATGTCAAAAACTAGGTTATACTTACATGAGAATGAATAGTGGTGCTGGCCATGATGCAATGATTATGGCAAAGATGGCCCCTTCAAGCTTGATATTCGTGCCCAGTAAAGCTGGTTTGAGCCATCATCCAGATGAATGGACTGACTATGAAGATATTGAAAAGGGAATAGCATTAATGTTGAATACTGTTTTGGAATTATGCAAGTATGAGTAACAAACAGTAGACTTTCTTTTTACTAACTAAAACTTATCGATTTTTTCAAATTTTTCTTTGGCTAAACTATTGAAATTTTGGGTATTTTACAATTATAATTATATTTACCGTACTTTATTAGGAAACTTGAAAATTCTGTAAAGGAGGACGTGCTATGTTTGCAGTAGACGGAGATATTTTTGCATTTATAAAACCATCTTTAGATGCTCATACCCTTGGAATTAATTCGGCTGCAGAGCTTTTACGAGATTGCGGTTATCAGGTGATTTTTGCAAATGAATCTATAGCAGAAGCTTTGAACAATATAAGATATGAAGTTAATCAAGAAAAAATTGTGGAATGGATTAATAAAAATGATGTAAGCCAGATTGGATTAAGTTATAGGTTAGATCAAGATGAAGCAGTTAATATGGTTGGATATTTTATGAATGCATTAAAAAGCAGGGATATGCTATCTTATCAAGGAGGTCCCATCAAGGCCATATATTTTGCTGGCCTGCCTAAGACCTGTGAGATAATTGAGAGAGAGCATAAAGGCTTTATAAAGACCTTCATAGGTGGAGAATCGGTTAAAGAAACATTAACCAAGATGGGGATTCCTGAAGAAAGGATTCCTAGGGACATCATAGAGGGAAGCTTATATGATGATCTTAGGATGGAATTTGGAAAAGATATTATAAATTCACAAGCCTACGACTCTTTTGAACCTGTAAACCGTGCTACATATGACGAATATGGAACGGCAAAAGATACAGTAGTGAAAAGGCTTGATTCTAACATGAATAGGCCTTTTTATCCATTAATGAGAGCTCACGTAGGGCCATATTCATCTTCAGTAGATAGAATGGAATCCGTTAAGGAATTTTTATCCTGGGCAGACTACTTAGCCAAAACTGGATATTTGGATATTTTATCCATTGGCACCTCTCAACTTACCCAATCTAATTTTGGTGAAGATTGGGGAGATAAACCAAATGGTGGAGGCGTTCCAATAAATTCTCCTGAGGAATATAGGATGATATGGGATGCATCTCGACCTTTATTGTTGAGAACCTATGCTGGAACCAAAAACATACCTCAGCTGGCTAAAATATATGAAGAGACCATAAATATTTGCTGGCATGCTTTATCCTTATGGTGGTTTAATAAGTTGGATGGAAGAGGTCCATATGACTTATACACTAACCTTAAGCAACATATTGAGACTTTGGAATATATTGCAAAAACCAATAAGCCCTTTGAGCCAAATCTACCCCATCATTTTGCCTTCAGAGGGGCAGATGACGTAACCTATATAGTATCTGCTTATTTAGCAGCTAAATTGGCTAAAAAAATAGGAGTTAAAACTCTAATACTGCAAAATATGTTAAATACTCCAAGGTATACTTGGGGAATTCAAGATTTAGCTAAATCCAGAGCTATGCTCACCTTGGTTAAGAGCTTAGAAGACTCAAACTTTAGAGTCATACTACAACCAAGAGCAGGACTAGATTACTTTAAACCAGATCTAGAAGAGGCTAAGATACAATTGGCAGCAGTAACTGCCTTAATGGATGATATAGATCCCCATGATGAATCTAGTCCACCAATCATTCACGTTGTTAGTTATTCAGAAGCCTCCCACTTGGCAACACCAGAAATTATTAACGAAAGTATAAAGATTACTCAATATTCACTACAAAAATATAGAGAACTAAGAAGAGATGGGAAAATAGAGGATATGAGTAAAAATACAGATGTTGAAGAACGTATGCAAGAGTTATTAGAGTCTGCTAGGACCATTATTTCTGGTATTGAAAAGTATGTAGATAACCCATATTCAGCTGAAGGATTCTACAAGATATTTGCAGCAGGATTCCTACCAGTACCCTATTTATGGGGAGAAGTAGATGAATTTAAATATGCAAAAGCCTGGAAGACTAAACCAGTAAAGGGTAGTGTAAAAATAGTAGGTGAAGATGGTATGCTTATACAATCGGATAAAGTAGTAGATTATGCTGTAGGAAACTTAGAAGAGGTAGAATATATTTTAAAGGAAAGAGCAAAAGAAATCAAATTATAAGTGTAATGATTAAAATCCTTGACAAATATTTAAATTCTATGTATCATATATTATAATGTAAAATGACGAAAAAGTTGAAGATGCAAAGGAGTAGTTATGATGAGTACATCTGACAGAGAGCTGGGTTAGGTGAGAGCCAGTAGATGGAAAGCTTAACGAAAAGAGTTGCTGAAACGGATAGGACAAAGCCTTATAGGTGAGTATCTTATCCCGCATTCAAAGCGTTATTTGAATTGAGTGGGTTTTACTTTTCTTTCTAGTAAAACACCATTAGAGTGGTACCACGGGTATATATACTCGTCTCTATATTAGAGGCGAGTTTTTTAATTTACAAGTATTAATGAACGTTCATTAAATTGATAGGTAGTATAAAAAGTGAATATTTAAAGTCTATGACACAGAGAGTAGCCATATCAGTAGATTTTACAGAGAAACTGGGTTAGGTGAGAGCCAGTGAATTGAAAGTATGGTGAAAAGAGCTGTTGAGACAAATAGGACAAAGCCTAATATATTGGGTGAGTATCCTATTTCGCATTCAAAGCGTTATTTGAATTGAGTGGGTTTTAATAATAAAACCAAGTAGAGTGGTAACGCGGGTATTCTCGTCTCTAAATTATAATTGGGGGCGGGAATTTTTTATTTTATCAAAAATTAGGAGGGGAATTAAAATGAAAAACAAAATCAGTCTAATTCTAGTAATTGTGTTATTATCAAGTTTAATGGTAGCTTGTGGGAAAAATGAGGCCAATGTTGGTAATGAACAAACAAATGTTGAAAGCTATTCATTGGAAGGGATAAAGAATAAGGGTAAACTGGTGATGGGTACCAGTGCAGATTATCCACCTTTTGAATTTCATAAGATGATAGATGGGAAAGATGAAATTGTTGGCTTTGATATAGAAATTGGTAAGTATATAGCCAAAGAATTGGGCGTGGAACTGGAGATAAAGGATATGGAATTTGACAAACTATTAGGCGGCCTTTCTACTGGGATGTTGGACATAGTTATTGCTGCTGTCAATCCTGACCCAGAAAGGGCAAAAGAAGTAAACTTTTCAGATATTTACTATGAATCAACCCACTCGGTATTGATAAATAGAAAAGATGAAGGCAATATTTTTTCTTTAGAGGATTTAAATGGGAAAACAATTGGTGTCCAGATTGGAACAACTCAAGAAAAGATTGCTGAAACTAAAATAGAAGGAGCAGAGGTAGTAGCTTTAAGTTCGAATTCAGATATAATTATGAATTTAAAGACCGATAAAATAGATTGTGCCATAATGGAAACAGGTGTTGCCAAAGCCTTCGCTCAGACTAATAACGATTTATTAGTGGTAGATGAACTTATAATAGATAGTGGTTCAGAAGGGGTGGCTATAGCCATAAAGAAGGGGAATGATGAATTAACTGAGAAGATAAATGAAATACTAGCAAAAGCTAAATCTGAAGGTTTGATAGAAAAATGGGTAATAGAAGCCAATGAATTAAATGAATTAGACTAAGAGAGTAGGAGGACAAAAGTTGAACCTTGTAAGATTATTTGTAGAATATAAAGATTATTATATAACAGGAATTAAAATAACTCTATTATTATCCTTACTATCCCTCATTATAGGTACAAGCTTAGGTTCTTTACTTAGCCTTTTTAAACTATCCAAGCTAAAGATATTAAGACTTATTTCAACCTTCTATATAGAGCTGGTTCGCGGTACACCTATAATGGTACAAATAGCCTTAGTATATTTCGGAAGCTATGTAATCATGGGGGTAAATATGGATGCTTTTTTAGCAGCCCTAATAGCAGTATCTTTGAACAGCGCCGCTTATGTAGCAGAAATAATCCGTTCTGGAATTCAGTCCGTGGATAAAGGGCAATGGGAAGCAAGCAGAAGTTTAGGCTTAACCAATGGACAAACTATGAGATATATAATACTACCCCAAGCTGTTAAAAATATATTACCAGCTCTGGGAAATGAATTCGTTACACTGATTAAGGAAACATCTGTAGCTTCAACCATTGGAGTTGCAGAGTTAATGTATACATCAAAAATAGTACAGAGCACAAGCTACCAACCTTTCAATCCGCTGATAATAGTAGCAGTAACATATTTCATTTTTACATTTACGCTATCCCAGTTAATAGGCTTACTTGAAAGGAGACTAGCTCACAATGATTAAAATAGTAAATTTACACAAATTCTTTGACCATAAACATATATTAAAAAACATAAATCTAGAAATAGAGGAAGGGGAAGTAGTGGCCTTAATTGGACCTTCTGGTTCGGGAAAAAGTACTCTTATAAGGTGTATAAACTATCTAGAAGAGCCAACTTCTGGAGAAATATATATAATGGGTAGGAATATTGGTAATTTGGGAAAGAAAATAGATGAGGTTAGAAAAGCTATTGGCATGGTATTTCAGCATTTTCATCTATTTCCCCATAAAACCGTTTTGGAAAATATCACCTTAGCGCCATACTTAACTAAGAAGCAGTCTAAAGAAGAGGCTGAAAAGAAGGCCATTAAGCTCCTTGAGACCATGGATTTACTAGATAAAAAGGATGCCTATCCAACTTCCTTGTCAGGGGGACAGAAGCAAAGAATAGCCATTGCTAGGGCTCTGGCTATGGATCCAGAAATAATGCTTTTTGATGAAGCCACATCTGCTCTAGACCCTGAAATGGTAGGAGAGGTATTGAATGTAATGAAGGACTTGGCCAAAACGGGTATGACTATGGTAGTTGTAACCCATGAGATTGCATTTGCAAAACAGGTGGCAGATAGGGTAATATTTATGGCTGATGGAGAAATAGTGGAAGAAAATGTTGCTACTGAGTTTTTTGAAAATCCACAAAATCCTAGGACCAAGGAATTTTTATCCAGGGTGTTAGAATATTAGAATTAGGAATGGCTTAAAACCATTCCTAATTTTTTTATAGATATACCATTTTTCTTTTCTGACTCCTTAAGTATTTCTAATGGAGTAAATCCTATCACAATACCTCCTTTAAATTTTATTTAAATAAATCTCCTTATCAGGGATTATTTTTATTCCTATATGTAAACATTATATATATTTAAAATTTATTAATCAAAAATTTTTATAAAAGGCTAGTAATATAAAATTCCCCTATGGAAAGGGTTCGCCGGTTATTGCAGTATTGGGTGAATACGACGCACTACCAGGTCTATCTCAAAGTCTGGATATTAAATTAATCCAGTTGAGGAAAAAGGCTGTGGACATAATTTATTAGGTTCTGCTGCCTTAGGTTCAGCTCTTGCAATTAAAAAATATTTAGAAGAAAGCAAGAAAGAAGGAACCATAAGATTTTATGGTTGTCCCGAAGAGGAGACCTTGGTTGGCAAGGTCAAAATGATTAAAAAAGGCGCTTTTGATGGCTGTGATATAGCCCTTAGTTGGCATCCCATGAATATAAATACAGCCATGAGGGAAGCTTTCTTAGCCAATAATTCCATAAAATTCAAATTCCATGGTATCTCTGCCCATGCTGCCAATCGCCAGAATCTGGTAGGTCAGCCTTAGATGCAGTGGAATTAATGAATGTAGGTGCTAATTACTTAAGGGAACATGTTATTCAAGAAGCCAGAATCCATTACACCATTACCAATGCTGGAGGAGCACCCAATATTGTTCCCAAGGAAGCTGAGTCCTGGTACTTTGTTAGGGCACCCCATAGGAAAGATGTAGAGGAAATAACGGAAAGCCTTATTAAAGTAGCAAAGGTGCAGCCATGATGACTGAGACGGAAGTGGAATATGAGATTCTTTGAGGCACCTATGAATTATTACCAAATGATGTCCTATTTGAATTGACCTATAAAAACATGATGGAGGTTGATTTACCACAACATACAGAAGAAGAATTAGAATTTGCAAGAAATATACAGGAAACACTAGAGCCTAAATTAGTGGAGGGTGAAATTAAGAAGTTTATCTCAGTGGAAGGTGATGAAAAACCCTATATCCACCAGGGAGTGCTATAAAAAGATAAGGTTGATACAGTAGTTATGTCTGGTTCATCTGATAGTGGAGATGTTTCTTGGATAATGCCGATGAATTTCTTCTTAACAGCTACCTGGCCATTGGGGGTACCAGCCCATTCATGGCAAGCCACCTCCTCATCTGGCTCTTCCTTGGGTATGAAGGGTATGCTTTATGCAGCAAAGATTTTTACTGCAATAGCCTATGATCTGTTGAACAATCCTAGCTTGGTAGAAGAAGCGAAGGCTGAATTTAATAGGAGGACTAAAAAAAGAAAATATATAAGCCCCCTAAAATAATGTAAGGGAGATTATCCGTAATTAGATTGTTAAGGATAATCTCCTAACTTATATTAGGCAAAGGCAGTTATAAAATATTTCTATTAGGTCTGATGTATGTATTTGAAACATTAATTTGATTTATCCTTTTACTATGGATAAATAGTCCTTGGGTAAATAGTCCTTGGGCTAAATTTAAGTAGGTTAGGAGGAAACTTTATGATGAACAAAAAATGGTTAGTATTAGTTATTGCTTTAGTAATGGTAATATCAGCAGCCTGCAGCAATACAAGTGAAAATCAAGCACCTGCTGATACAACAAATGAAGCTACAGAGGGTGAATCCGTAGAAAAAACTAAAGTAGATGGTGGAATATTTATATTTGCCATCAACAGCGACCCGAACGTAATGAATCCCCTTTATGCAGGCGACAGGGTTACAATGACTATAAATAATGCCTTGTTTGCACCCCTTTATGTAACAGATGCAGAAGAAACTAGATTTTATTTAGCGGAAAGTATAACACCATCTGAAGATTTTTTAAGCTATACCTTAAAATTAAAAGAAGGACTAAAATGGCATGATGGAGAGCCAATAACTGCTGATGATATAGTGTTTACAGTTACTTCTATCCTTGATGAAAGTCAAAACTCCCATTTAATAGGTAACTTCTTAGTAGATGGTAAGCCAGTAGAAGTAAACAAAATTGATGATTTAACCGTTGAATTTAAGCTGCCTCAAATATCCGTTCCATTTATGAGTAAGCTAGGTGCCATAAGACCAATTCCTAAACACATATTTGAAGGTGAAGAAGATTTAGCAAAAAGTGATAAGAACTTAGAGCCAATTGGTTCAGGTCCCTTCAAATTTAAAGAATTTAAAAGTGGAGAAAAATTGGAATTGGAAAGATTTGAAGATTACTTTGGCGGAAGGCCAAATCTAGATGGAGTGGTATTTAGAGTTATTTCCGATCCAAACTCTGCTAACACTGCTCTATTAAATGGGGAATTGAGTGCTAGATATATTACAACAGATGATATAGATAAATTTAGTGGGAATGAAAACTTCCACGTGGCAACCTTCGATGAAGGTATGTTAAACAATATGGTATTTAGATTGAATAACGAAGCTCTACAAAACAAGGATGTTAGAAAGGCTATTGCATATGCAATCAATAAAGACGAGATAATAGCAGGTGTATATCGATCAGAAGAATATGCTAAAAAGGCTTATTCTGTATTCGTGCCAACTACCCAATATTATACTGAAGATGTTGAAAAGTATGAATACAATTTAGATAAGGCCAAGGAGCTTATGGAAAAGGCTGGCTATGATAATTTAAGCTTAAGGTTAGCCTATACCAATTCCAGTAAAGAACAAGAAGCATATGGTTTAATAATGCAGCAACAACTAAGCGAAATTGGAATAGATTTAGAGCTTATTCCAATGGAAAGAGGAGCTTTCCTAGAGAAATTCATCGATGCAAGCACAACTGATTTCGATTTAGCCTTTAATGGCTATGTTATGGGTCTTGATCCTAGTGGATATAGTCCACTCTTCTTGGCAGGAAATCCAAACAACTTCATGGGATATGTAAATGAAGAATTGGATCCAATGTGGGACAAGGGAGTTATTGAAACTGACCCAGCTAAAAGGGCTGAAATATATGAAGAAATCCAAAGGATTATAATGGATGATATGGTGGTATATCCAATAGCTTATCCTAAATCTATAGTAGCTATAGATGATAGATTTGGTGGAATTGAAGAAGCGCGCTTGGTACCAATTACCATGTTCGAAGATTTGTCTAAACTTTATCTAACTGAATAATAGAATAAACAATTATAAAAGTAAACTGGCTTTCAGTTTACTTTTATAATTATTTTAGGAGGAATTACAGTGAGAAGATTGATAGTAAAAAGGATGCTACAGACTATCCCTATGCTTATTGCCATATCCATAGTTTCCTTTTTGTTAATAAAACTAGCACCTGGAGACCCGGTTCAGGCTTATATAACACCTGAGATGGGACCAACAGACATTGAGAGGATTAGAGAAAATTTAGGGCTTAATGACCCGATCCACATTCAATATATAAGATGGCTAAAAAATGTATTAAAGGGTGATTTAGGTTATTCTTTAGTCAATCATAGACCTGTTCTAATCCAAATAAAAGAGAGGCTACCTGCAACTATAGGGCTTATGTCCACCTCTTTAATTTTTTCCATGATTGTAGGGATTATTGTGGGGCTTCTATCAGCAGCCAATCAAAATAAGCTCTTTGATAGAATTGTTACATTAATTTCTTACCTTGGAATCTCTATACCGAGTTTTTGGTTTGCAATGATGTTGATATTCCTATTATCTCTAAAGTTGAAATTATTGCCAAGTATTGGTATGAGAACCATTGGGGTTCATAGCACTTGGGATCTTATCAAGCATGCAATCATGCCTACGCTAGTGTTGAGCATTCAAAATATAGCAGTGATTGCCAGATATATCAGGTCTAGTACCATCAGTCAATTGAAGGAAGATTATGTCATAGTTCAATTGGCTGCAGGGGCTAGTAGGAATGAAATATTATATAAATATGTATTGAAAAATGCCATTTTACCAGTAATAACCATATTAGGCATGTCTTTACCTAGTCTAGTGTCGGGAGCTTTTATTACTGAGAGCATATTTGGTTGGCCTGGTATGGGACAACTGGGTGTGACTGCTATATTTAGCTATGACTATCCTTTAATCATGGCAATTACCATGTTTTCCTCTCTAATACTCATATTGGGAAATCTATTATCTGATGTACTTTACAGCGTTGTAGATCCAAGGATTAAGGAGTTGAATTAATAATGAATAGCAAATTATTGTCTAATGTAACAGAACAGTTAAAAGAGAATAGCTTGGGGAAAATTTCTATTTTCGTAATAGTTATATTGACTTTTGCATCGGTTTTAGCCTTTCTATCCCCCTATGATCCCAATAAAATAGATGTTATGAACCGGCTAGCAGCACCTTCAAAACAACACCCCTTTGGCACCGATGAGATGGGAAGGGATTATTTTACCCGCGCCCTATATGGTGGAAGAGTATCCCTTACCGTAGGATTTTTGTCTATGATAATCTCAACAACCATAGGAACCATAGTAGGAACCATTAGTGGATATTTTGGAGGTAAAGTAGATAGTTTTATCATGAGATTTGTAGATATTTTAATGAGTATACCTACCTTTTTTCTAATACTGATATTAAATGCTTATTTAAAACCCGGGGTTCAAAACATAATAATCATTATAGGTTTATTTAGCTGGATGAGCATAGCAAGGATAGTTAGGGGTGAAACTATTTCAATTAAGGAGCGGGAATATGTCCAATATTCTCAGGTAATTGGGGAAAAATCCAGCGTCATTATAAAAAAACACATAATACCCAATATATTTCCTACTGTTATAGTTGCTGCTACCCTAAATATAGCCAGCGCAATTCTTATGGAATCATCCCTAAGCTTCTTAGGATTAGGAGTACGACAACCAAATTCTTCTTGGGGCAGTATGCTTAAATATGCACAAGGCTATATGGAAGAAGCGCCTTATTTGGCCTTTTTTCCAGGAATTCTAATCTTAATGACGGTTTTAAGTTTCAACGTTTTAGGGGATATTTTTAGACTTGCTTTCGAACCTAAAGCCAATGATGACTAGAAAATAGGAAAGGATGTAATATAATGAAGGACTCCTTACTTGAAGTAAAAGATTTGGAGGTAACTTTTTTTAACCGCAATGGTAAAGTTAGAGCCGTTCGTGGGATTAACTTTGATGTTAAAAAAGGAGAAATATTAGGGATAGTTGGTGAATCGGGTAGTGGAAAAACTGTAACCAACTTATCCATAATGGGATTGTTAAAGGGTACAGGAAAAGTAACCAAAGGACAGATAATTTACAAGGGTGAAAATCTATTAAATAAAAGTGAAAAGGAAATGTTAAAGATACGAGGAAATGATATAGCCATGATATTCCAAGACCCAATGACCTCTTTAAATCCAGTATTTACAGTAGGAAATCAGATTACAGATGTCATAATGAGGCATCAAAAATTAAGTAGAAAAGAGGCAAAGAAAAAGACCATAGAAATGTTAAAGATGGTAGGTATTCCTTCAGCAGAAGAAAGGTACAATAACTATCCTCATGAATTTAGCGGAGGTATGAGACAAAGAGCCATTATAGCCATGGCTTTGAGTTGTAAACCAGACTTATTAATAGCTGATGAACCAACTACTGCTTTGGATGTTACCATACAGGCTCAAATACTTGAACTTTTAAAAGAATTAAAGGAAAAGCTCAATACTTCGATCATACTTATAACCCATGACTTAGGAGTAGTAGCAAACATTTGCTCTAGGGTAGTTGTTATGTATGGTGGCATGATAATGGAGGAAGGAAGTGTTGAGGATATCTTTTACACTCCGCTACACCCCTATACTAAAGGACTTCTTCAATCCTTACCCAAAACGGGAGGAAAAATGAAAGAAAGACTTATACCTATCAAGGGGAATCCACCTAATTTAGCCAATGAGATTAAAGGTTGTCCTTTTGCGGATCGCTGTCCCTACACTATGGATATATGTAGGGAAAAACAGCCAAAGTATTATTATGATGGTGAAAACCATAGGGGCATGTGTTGGCTATTGGATAAATCTATAAATGGAAAAGGTGAAAATCATGAAGAGTAAATTGATAGAGGTAAAAGATTTAAAGAAATACTATCCTGCAAAAAAATCATCCATCATAGGTAAAACACAATATTTAAAGGCAGTAGATGGTGTAAGCTTTTATATAAATGAAGGAGAGACTTTTGGTCTGGTGGGGGAATCTGGCTGTGGAAAATCAACTGTTGGTAAGAGTATTATAAGGCTTTTCGACATTACCGATGGAGAAATATTATATAGAGGGAAAGATATATCTAAATTAAATGGAAGACAACTTAAATCCTATAGAAGGAAAATGCAGGTAATATTTCAGGACCCCTATTCTTCCTTAAATCCTACTTTGACAGTAGAAGAAATAATTTCCGAACCTTTAGATGTCTATAATATAGGAGATAAGGGCCAAAGAAGGGAAAGGGTTATTGAACTATTGGAAAAGGTTGGCTTAAACAAAGACCATTTGGGAAGATATCCTCATGAGTTTAGTGGTGGGCAAAGACAGAGGATTGGAATTGCAAGAGCCTTATCCATTAAACCAGAATTTATTCTCTGTGATGAGCCTATTTCTGCCTTAGACGTATCCATCCAAGCACAGGTAGTAAACATGCTAGAGGATTTGCAAGAAGAATTGGGTCTAACTTATCTATTTATTGCTCATGATCTTTCTATGGTAAGGTATATATCCCATCGTATAGGGGTTATGTATTTAGGTAAGTTAGTTGAAAAAGGGCCAAGTGATGAAATCTATAATCATCCGGCCCATCCTTACACCCAGGCCCTTTTGTCCTCAGTTTTAGAGCCAGATCCAAAGATGGCAGCTAAAACTATTAAAGCCTTAGAGGGAGATGTACCAAGTCCCCTTAATCCACCAAAAGGATGTAGATTCGTAACCAGATGTAAATATGCCATGAAAAAGTGTTATGAAATAGAACCAAAACTTAAAGAAATAAGCCCAGATCACAGTGTGGCCTGCCATCTATATTAGTTTTCTGAATTTTTATTGAATTACCCCTCCTAATGTAATATAATTTATTTAGTTGCTCGAAATATTATAAGGAGGGGTTTTACTTGGGTAAAGGACTTTTAGCCAGGAAGGATGTAGATGAAAGATATACTTGGGATCTATCTTCTATATTCAAAAGGGAAGAGGAATTTGAAACCAAGTTAGAAGAGCTAATTAAACTTGCTGATGAAGTTGAGAAGGAATTTAAAGGAAAGCTTAATGATTCTATAAGTATCAACAATTGCTTAGACAAACTAAGGCTTATATATGAATTAGGGGGCCTATTAGGCTCTTATTCATATCTATCTTTAGCTGTAGATCAGACCAATACTGAAGCTCAAACTAGACAGATGAGAATATCTAACATGATATCCGAAATTACCAGCCGCTTGAGCTTTATTGAATCGGAAATCCTGCAATTGGACAAGGAAATAATACAGAAGGCTATGAATGAATCGGAAGACAATAGCCTGTTCTTAAAAGAAATACTGGAGAAAAAACCTTATGCTCTGCATCCAGAAGTGGAAAAAACCTTATCAGCCCTTTCCAATGTATTAGATGCACCCTACCAGATTTATAATAGGGCTAAATTGGCAGATATGGATTTTGGAAGCTTTACTGTTGATGGAGAAGATTATCCTTTAAGCTTTGTGCTCTTTGAAGGAAAATGGGAATATGAAACGGATACAAAGGTTAGGAGAGCTGCAGCTGAAGCTTTTAGCAACAAATTGAGGGAGTATCAGCATACCATAGCAACTGTCTACCAAACTCAGGTACAAAAAGAGAAGATAATTGCCAATTTAAGGGGCTTTGACTCCGTATTTGATAGTCTTTTGTTTTCACAAAAGGTGGACAGAGAGCTTTATGACAGGCAAATCGATTTGATAATGGAATATTTAGCACCGCATATGAGAAAATATGCAAAGCTTATTCAAAAAATCCATAATCTAGATGAGATGACCTTTGTGGACTTGAAATTAGCAGTAGATCCAGAATATGAACCAAGGATAAGTATAGAGAAAGCTAGGACCTATGTAGAAGAGGCCTTATCAGTGCTAGGTGATGATTATCTTAATATTGTAAAGAGGGCCTTTGATGAAAGATGGATAGATTTTGTCCAAAACAAGGGCAAATCTACTGGAGCCTTCTGTGCTAGCCCTTATGGCAGTCATCCATTTATCCTTATTTCATGGACAGAAATGATGAGGGAGGTTTTCGTGTTGGCCCATGAGTTGGGGCATGCAGGCCATTTTTATCTAGCACATGAGAATAATAATATATTCAATACAAGGCCTTCTAAGTATGTGATAGAGGCACCTTCTACCATGAATGAAATGCTAATGGCAAACTATCTGATGGAGAATACTAAAGATAAGAGGATGAGAAGATGGGTATTATCCACCATCATATCCAGAACCTATTATCACAATTTTGTAACCCATCTATTAGAGGCTGCCTTCCAAAGGGAAGTTTATAGGATAATCGATGAAGGAGGCTCTGTCCATGCAGAACTATTAAATAAGCTTAAGAGAGAGGTATTGGAAAAATTCTGGGGCGATGATGTCATAATCAATGAAGGGGCAGAGTTGACTTGGATGAGGCAACCCCACTATTATATGGGCTTATATCCTTATACTTACAGTGCAGGTTTAACAATTGCAACAGAAGTAAATAGGAGGATTTTATCAGAAGGACAAAAGGCTATAGACGATTGGCTTGAAGTATTAAAATCTGGTGGAAGATACACCCCTATAGAATTCGCTAAGAAAGTTGGGGTAGACATTACGACAGAAAAACCCCTATTAAATACCATAGAGTACATTGGTCAGATTATAGATGAAATAATTAAATTGACGGAAGAACTGGATTAAGGGCAGACTACTGCCCTTATATTTTTGCTAATTAGAAACTAATGATATAATAGATAGAAGATATTATCTATTAAGTGGGGTGAAGATGATGAATGCTAATCTATTATATGTAATGTATGGGGATAATCCTAAGTCCATAGTAAAGAGGATTTTAAGTGAGATAGATTTAGAAAAAGACTTACCCAGTAAGGATTCTTTAATAGGTATAAAACCCAATTTAGTTCTTGCTAAACCTTCTACATCTGGTGCCACTACTTGTCCTGAATTAGTAGAAGGTTTAATAGAGTATTTAAAGTCTAAAGGCTATAACAATATAGCCATAATGGAAGGCTCTTGGATAGGGGATAGAACCCAATCTGCCTTTAAGGTATGCGGATATGAAGATTTATCTAAAAGATATAATATACCCTTGGTAGACTTACAAAAGGATAGTTATAAGGATTATGAGGTAGATGGCATAACCCTTTCAGTGTGTGATAGGATAATGGAGGTTGATTATCTAATCAATATGCCAGTATTAAAGGGCCATTGTCAAACCAATATAACCTGTGCCCTGAAGAATCTGAAGGGCTGCATTCCAAATCAAGAAAAAAGGCGTTTCCACACTATGGGATTACATAAGCCGATTGCCTACCTCAACAGGGTAATAAAACAGGATTTGATAATAGTAGATGGTATAATTGGGGATTTGAATTTTGAAGAAGGAGGAAATCCTGTACAGATGAACAGGGTAATAGTAGGTAAGGACCCTGTGCTTGTAGATAGCTATGTTGCTCAATTATTAGGCTATGATATAGGGGATATTCCTTACATAGAGATGGCAGAAGAAATAGGGGTAGGGAAAAGAATTTCATCAGATGATAATATAAGGGAACTAAATAAGGATTCGAGCCCAATGACTATACCAAAGACTAGGTTAGTAAAAGAGCTTACAAAAAATGTAGAGGAAGATATGGCTTGTTCTGCCTGTTATGGAAGCTTAATCCATGCCCTGGATAGATTGAATGATTTAGGGTATCTTCATAATTGTCATGCAAAGATACATATTGGTCAAGGCTTTAAAGGTAAGGAAGGAAAAGGTATAGGAATAGGTAGCTGTACCAAAGCTTTTGAAAAGAGCCTATCGGGCTGCCCACCTAAAGCTAAGGATATAATAGATTTCTTGAAAGAAGCCTTAAAAGTTTATTAATAGGTGTTTTAGATGAAACTTAAGAATAATTATAATTCTTCCTAGAATACAATATATTAGAATTTAATTTAGGAGGAGATAGGGTGTATAATGAATTGATGAGTGCCGATACATTGACTTCTTTTGTAGGATTAGTTGCTGGCACCTCGTTAATAGTCCAATTTACAAAGTCCTTCATAAAAAAGCAATTTGGAGACGTATATGTTAGACTTTATACATTTATTGTTGCCCTAATTTTAATAACCATATTTGGGGATACTGGTTCAGGAATTGAAGGAGTGTTACTGAAGTTAATTAATGCTATGATGGTGACCATATCGGCCATGGGCGGTTATGAGGTGCTATCAGATCCTATGGCTAAAAAGTAGAGAAAAATGGTCAATCGAAAAGGGTCGAAAGTTTCATCGACCCTTTTTCTTTTTTAAATAGGTCATAATAGACTTTATTATAATTGATATAAATAAATTACTTAAAAACTACATCTACAAATTAGATTAGCACTTTTATCCGCTGGCCTAATAGTATTTCATCTTTGGTTACTAAGGAGTTATATGCCAATATATTAACTCCCTTTTCTTTTGCCTCAAGAAGGGCATGAGAGAAGGCCTTATCCATCTCCTCATGTGGTTTGAAAAATTTTATTTCCGGTATTTGAACTAAGAAGAATATATATGAATTATACCCTTCCTCCACCGATTGTATGATTTCCCTTATATGTCTAGTACCCCTTTCTGTAGGTGCATCGGGAAATAGGGAAAGCCCATCTATCTCTAGAGTAACCCCTTTTACTTCGATAAAGCCTTTTTCATCGCCTTTTTCATAATAAAGATCAAACCTAGAACCCCTATAATTTACCTCCTTTTTTAGAATATCAACATCTATAAGTTCCTCTATCTTATTTTCCCTTATACTAGAATATACTACTTCATTAGGAACTTGAGAGTCGATATTAATAAGTAGGTCACCCTTATAAGCTGAGATTAATGAATATCTAGTCCTTCTATTTGGCTTGTTAGCTTTTTCTAGATATACCCTTGTGCCTTCTGTTAAAATTTCTTTACACCTACCCGTATTTTTTACATGCACCTTTTCTAACTTGCCATCTATTACAACATTGGCAATAAATCGATTTGGCCTATTTATAAAAATGGCTTCTACTACGTTTTTATACTTCAAATTATATTACCTCCTGATAAATTGATTTTGTCCATTTATATTAAACATATCCAAATTGTCCTCATGTCTACAGGCTAAATATAGTTGATAAAAAATTTTTGTTTTTGTAGAGATTAGGTATAATAAAACTAGGAGGGATGCTTCATGTATTTATATAATAAAACAAAGATATACATAGTTCAAGGTGATATAACCAAAATGGAAGTGGATGTTATTGTTAATGCAGCTAATAACACCCTATTAGGTGGAGGTGGAGTAGACGGAGCTATCCATAGGGCAGGAGGGCCTACTATATTAGAACAGTGTAAAAAAATAGGAGGATGTCCTACTGGAGAAGCTAGAATTACAACTGCAGGTAACATGCCTAGCAAATATGTAATACATGCTGTCGGCCCAATTTATAAAGATGGAAGGTCTAATGAAGAAAGTCTACTATATAATGCATATTACAATTCATTAAAATTGGCTAAGGAATATGAGCTAAAAACCGTAGCTTTTCCTGCCATATCTACTGGAGCTTATGGCTACCCAAAAAATGAGGCAGCAGATGTAGCAACTAAGGCAGTAATGGATTTTATAGACAAGGAAAACTTCATAGAAGAAGTCCATTTTGTATTATTTAGCCAGGATAATTTCGACATATACAAGGAAATATTGGATAATAAATTTAAAGGCTAATGGGGATTTTTTATTTTAATGGGATAGGGATGCCAAGTTTTTGATATTGACTTTTCAATTTATATGTTGTAATATCGAATAAGGTTTCAAAATCTATATAAAGGACGTGTTTGATATTTTTGGTGATACACATAAAATTATAGCTAATAAAATCTATGAAAATATTTTCGATATCTACGGAATAAAGCTAGATAACAACTCCTTGCTATGGGGTTCAGTAGCACCAGATATATTGCCACAGTTTAGGCTTCACAGGCATTATAAAAAGGAAAGTTTAAACTATGTAGTCAATGAGATAATTAAACTGATATTCTTAACTAGGTTTATAGATTTCAATTCTAAGCCTGACCCTTTAGCAGTCAAAATGTTAAGTAAGAAAATTGGCATCATATCCCATTATATAAGCGATTTTGTATGTCTACCCCATGCGGAAAGGTGGACTTTTATTAATAGCATGTTTAAACATATCAAGTATGAGTCCAGATTGAACGATTATGCCTTTAGGCATGATTTTAAGAAGAATGTTATAACCGTCGATGATATAGATATCTTTCAAAATCGAGTAATAAAATTAAGGCCATTAATCAAAGAATATATAGAAGAAGTAATTGAAGAGTACTCACTTAAAACGGGATTTGCTAACGATTTAAATTTTGCTTTATCCCTAAATTTAAAGGTTGCATATTTTATAATTGATACAGTTAGGGCGTATAATGAAGAAATATATAAGGATTTTGCCTTTGAATTTTAGTCCTTCTTATCCTAGGATAGGGAGGATTTTTTCTAATGAAGTAGATTTTGCAGACAATTAAAGGAGGGTTCTTATGAAAAGAGGTAGAATAAACCTTCTACTAACTATCTTTTTGATCTTACTTTTAACCATGGCAGCTTGCGATATTGCAACTGATACGATTCCTCCTAAAGATTACCATAGTGAACTGGTAGTTCATTTTATAGATGTAGGGCAGGGGGATTCAACCTTAGTTCAATTACCAAATGGTGAAGTAGCCTTAATCGACGGAGGGGCTAGGAATGCTAAGGATAAAGTGGTAGAATATATTAAAGGACTGGGTATAGAAGAAATAGATTATATAATAGCTACCCATCCACATGAAGATCATATAGGAGGATTGCCCCATGTAATAAGGAATTTTATCATCCATAAGATTTATATGCCAAATAGAACTGCCAATACGCTTGTATTTGAGGAGCTATTGTTGGAGATAGAAAAGAAAAACCTAAAGATAGACATAGTAAAAGCAGAGGATTACATAATAGATGAAGAAGGGTTTAAAGTTTATTTCTTAGCTCCAAATAGGGATGATTACTCCCAGACTAATGATTTTTCAATTGTGACTAAAATAGATTATTTGAAAAACTCACTAATTATAGCTGGAGATGCTGAAGAAAGCTCTGAAATAGATATGGTAAATAGCAACTTAGACCTTAGAGCTGACCTATTAAGGGTAGGACATCATGGTGGAAGAAGCTCATCAACAGAAGGCTTTTTAAACAAGGTTAACCCAAAATACTCTATAATAAGTGTAGGGAGGGATAATAACTATGGCCACCCCCATGAGGAGACTTTAGAAAGGTTAAGTAAAGTAGGCACAGAAATCCTTAGAACGGACCAAGTTGGGGACATAGTTTTTGTCTCAGATGGTCAAAAGTGGCGTTATGAATCCAAGATTACAGCTGGGAGTATAGAAGAAGCGACATACATTGGAAACAAAAATACCAAGGTTTTTCATAGTAGGGGATGCAATTCATTACCAGATAAAGAAAATCAAATTTATTTTAAAACTATTTTAGAGGCAGAAAAAAACGGTTATAGGCCTCATAAAAATTGTGTTAAATAGGAGGAGATTAGGTGAAGGGTATAGTTGATAGGTTTGAGGAAGACCGGGTTGTAATTGAAATAGTAAGCGATGGTGGTGTTCTAGAGTTTGATAGGGTACTGTTTCCAGAAAATCTAAAAGAAGGGGATGTAGTAGAATATATAGATGACAAATTTATAATACATGAAGAAGAAACTAAAGAAAGGGAAAAGAATATCAACCGGTTATTTAATTCCTTATTAAATAAACAAAAATAACCTATTGACAAATAATAATGTATACAATATAATGAATAATTAAAATATAATAGTTAACTGAAAAATCAAACAAAAGCAATGAGGGGAAGAGTAGTCATTAAGGAAGTTTCAGAGAGTCGGTAGTTGGTGGGAATCCGGCACGGAATTAATGATGAAGAACATCCCTAAGCTTCTAACCGAAATTTGTTTATGCAAAGAGTAGGCTTAGACGGGTATAGTCCGTTATCAACTATACAGTATAGAATTATTATTCTGTACTGGTTAAAGAGAGCCTTTTGCTAATAAGGGTGGCACCGCGGAAGATAACCTTTCGTCCTTTAGGATGGAAGGTTTTTTTATTTTATTATTTTTAAATAATACAGGAGGGAAGAGATATGAAAAGCTTAGATATAAGAGAAACTCAAATTGCTATTAAGATAATAAAGGATTATTTTGAAAGACAATTGGCCAAAAAACTCAACTTAATAAGGGTATCTGCCCCATTATTTGTCAGGCCTGAAACGGGCTTAAATGATAATTTAAGTGGGGTAGAAAAGGCCGTTTCCTTTAAGATGAGGAAATATAATGAAGAGATTGAAATCGTACAATCCTTAGCAAAATGGAAAAGGATGGCACTAAAGCGTTATGGCTTTAGAGTGGGGGAAGGCATATATACGGATATGAATGCAATTAGACCTGATGAAAATTTGGATCATACCCACTCCATCTATGTGGATCAATGGGACTGGGAAAAGATAATATCCAAAGAAGAAAGAAATGAAGAATATCTTAAAAGGGTGGTAAAGGATATCTATCAGGTCTTTAAAGACACTGAGAAAAAGATAAATAGCAAGTATCCATTTTTGGTAGAAAAATTACCAAAAGAGATAAAGTTTATCACAAGTCAAGAATTAGAGGATAGATATCCAGACAATAGCCCTAAGGAAAGGGAGAATTTAATATGTAAGGAATATAAGGCAGTTTTTCTAATGAAAATAGGTGGGAAATTAAAATCAGGTATGCCCCATGATGGAAGGTCTCCAGATTATGATGATTGGGAATTGAATGGAGATATATTGTTTTGGAACCCTATTTTACAGGAGGCCTTGGAATTGTCCAGCATGGGCATAAGGGTAGATGGAAAGACCTTGGAGAGACAATTAAAACTTGCAAAGGCTGAGGATAGAAAAGATCTAGTTTACCATAGAATGCTTATAGAAGGGAAATTGCCTCTTACCATTGGTGGTGGAATAGGCCAATCGAGGATATGCATGTTTTTCTTAGAAAAGGAACATATTGGACAAGTGCAGGTATCCATATGGACTGATAGTATAATTAAAGAATGTGAGAGGAAAAAAATATTTTTACTTTAGTTTAATTTTGTTATACAATAGAATAAAAGGGTAAGGTGTATGGAAATGTTTAGTAAGCATAAGTTGCCATTTTTATTATTAGGATTGGGAATAGGGATTATACTTACAAATGCCATATATACTTTGAATCCCCCATGGGAATATAGGGATTATTCAAACCAAGAAATAATAGAAAGAGCTAAAGAATTAGGTATGGTCTTCATAAAAGATAGCATAGATATTGCCGCTGATAAGGAAGAAGGCAATCAGGATAATAAGGAATTAATTTCTGATACTGACAATGGCGATATTGAAGATGAAAGTGAAAATTTTGCTAGTGAAAGTGAAAAAGATCAAGAAGAAAGTCTAGAGTTCTATGGAGAATTGGAAGAGGTAACTTTCATTATTGAAACAGGGGATTCTTTAACAAAAGTATCAAGAGGATTAGAAAAAGCAGGCATAATTGACGATGCTGAAAGTTTTCATAATTATGGCATAAAAAAAGGGGTAGATAAAAGGTTAAGGGTAGGAGTTTATAAATTGACTAAAGGATTGGATTATGATAGTATTATTTCTATCTTGTTAAAGCAAGAGGATAATATAAATACTGCTAAATAACTATTTCCATTATTCGAAGCATTGGACTTGTTTCAATGCTTATTATTTTGCTTTTCTTTTTTATAATATAGAGGAAGAATTGGGGAAATTTTTCCACAATGATGACGCTTATTGTAGTATAATATAGTAAAGTGTCAAAAGGATAACTAAAATAATTGTTTAATCCTCCATATTTTTGGAAACAATTGCTAAGGGGAGGGATAAATTTGGTATTGGCAAAAGTTGAGCACTGGCAAATCTATAATGGACTCAGATATAACTTTCTATATAATGACGACATAAACTCAATACATATCCTCCTAAATCTATACGATTTGGAAACGAAAATGACCAATATTTCTCCTAAATACATTTGTACTAAGAAAATAAGGAGAAGGGTAAAAAAGCTATTGTTTCCAAGAAAAGATAGACAACTTATATCTAATAATATTACCATGTTAATCCATGAGGATATAGATAGATTAGAATTAACCCTATATTTAGAAGGATATAAAAATGGTTATTATAACAATAAATGGGTAAATATATTAGAAGACAAGACTATTAAGCATTGCTCAATTGACAAGCTATATGAAAAAAGCTATCTATTTCATTACGATACAAGCATAGACGAAATAAAGAAGCTAAAAGAAAAGATTTGGAGGGAAATAGATAAAAAGAATAGGGAAAGCGGCTACTTAACCGATTTTATTACTACATATTGTGAAAAAGTAATTAAAGGTAAAATATATAATTTAAACATGAATATTGATAAACAGCTAAAGATAGAATATAATTTCAATAAACCTAATATAAAAGAAGAATCTTATCTGTCTACTAAGGAAATTAGAGATCTTTATACAATGATAGTGAATGTAATAACTAAAAGCACCATAAATCTTTATAAAGAAGCTAGCTGGTTTGGCATTAATGATAGGGTTCTTAATAGATATTTATAAATGGGGGGATTATGAATGTATGTAAAAAACCACATGCTGCGAAGGACAGAATTGGTCACACTGGATCTGGAGGATGATATTAAAACTGCTCTAGACAAAATTCAAGAAGGGGACTTTATGTCATTACCCGTTTTAGATGGTAATGAATTTAAAGGCTATTTGATGAAAGAAGCCATATTTAGAAGGTTTTTCGAGTACGATTCTGTTGATAAAGAAGAGTTTCTGAAAAATACCAAGGTTAAGGACTTATATAATACAAATTATAAGTCTATAAAAGAAGACGATTACATAGAAAATGCATCCTATCTACTAAAGGAATGGAGAACCCCTTTCTTACCAGTCTTCGATTCTAATGATAACTTTACTGGAATTTTAACCCATAATTCGATTTTTAATGCCTTTTCAGAAATTTTTGGTTTGGATAAGGGTACGAGAATAGTAGTAGATATGTTGGATATCCCAGGGCAATTGGCAAGGCTTACAGAAGTGATTAGAAAGGAAAGGGTAAATATAATAAATTTTGCAGCAGTAGACGCAAAGGTATTGGATGTATATAGGGTGATAATTAGAGTAGATACAAAGGATGTAATTGGATTAATAGAAAAGATAGAAAAGGCCGGATTTAAAATAGGAGAGATTTCTAAATAAAATTTTAATGTATAAAAATTTGTAATTTGGGAAAAATATCCCTCTAGATAATACTGGAGGGATACCTATGAGAAAACGAAATATTGTATTAATTTTTTTATTTTGCACTAGCCTGTTTTTCATTAGTTTTATATTTGGATATAGGTTAATGAGTAGAAAAGCTAATGAGGATAATTTGATTTCTCATGATGAAGAAGATTTATTGGATTTAGAGATATTAAAGGAAGAAGAGAGAATTTCACCAAATGTCTATATAGAGAAAAAAATTTATTATAAGCCCTGCAACCATAAAATAACCATTATAAACGAAATAGATGAGAATATAATCAATATGACAGAAAAAGAATACAGAGAATACATGGAAGAAAACTATCCTAATGTAAGGATAATCCACTTTACTACTAGTCGCATCGTATTGAGAGAGGATAGGGATTATCTTTGTACTAATCATTATATTATAGGGGAAGCAGACGGCAAGGTTGCAGTATATAGAATAGATGAAAATGGAATGGAGGTATTAGATAAAGTTTTTGACGATTATCCTATAAGCCTCTTAAAGGAAATAGATCAGAAAAAATTAAAAGAGGGGATAAGGGTAGATAGCTTAGAAGAGCTATCCGATGTATTGGAAAACTTTATTAGTTAAAACTAAGTTAGTATTCTAACTTAGTTTTTCTATTTAAAATGTGGTAATATGTATATATGATATAGGATGGAAGGGGAAAAATATGATAATATTAGGTATAGATCCAGGACTAGCTACAGTCGGTTATGGAGTGATTGAGTATAAGGGAAATAGATATAAGACAATTGATTATGGAACCATTCGGACGGATTCCAAAACCATTTTCCCAGAAAGGCTTAAAATAATTTATGATGAGTTATCAAACATAATAGATAGATATAATCCAGTGGATTTAGCGGTAGAAGAGTTGTTTTTTAATAAAAACGTAAAGACTGCTATTCAGGTAGGACAAGCTAGGGGAGTGGAGATTCTTGCTGCCATCCATAAGGGTTTAGAGGTTTATGAATATACTCCTTTACAGGTAAAGCAAGCGGTAGTAGGCTATGGAAGGGCTGAAAAAAGCCAGGTTCAAGAGATGGTAAAAATACTGCTTAATTTAAAGGAGATACCTAAACCAGATGATGCAGCAGATGCACTAGCGGTGGCCATATGCCATAGTAGTTGTTTAAACCACAAGGAAATGTTTAAAATGAAATAAAAAGGATGGGGAATATGTACGAATACATAATAGGCAAGGTTGTAAGTATTAAAGAGGATTATCTAGTATTAGATAATAATGGAATAGGATATAGGATTTATACTTCTAACAAATCCCTTATGGATGTTTCCATAGGCAAGCATACTACCATGTATATTCATTTTAACCTACGAGACGATGGTATATATTTATATGGTTTTTCAACCCAAGAGGAGTTAGAGATGTTTAATCTGTTACTGCTGGTGTCAAAGATTGGACCTAAGGTTGGTTTAAGCATTCTTTCAACTCTAACTCCAAATCAAATTAAATTAGCAATATTACAAAACGACTCAGAGCAACTTTGTAGCGTTCCTGGAGTCGGTAAGAAAACAGCATCTAGGATTATTTTGGAATTAAAGGATAGAATAAATAAAGAGGAAATTGTAGCAGATGAGAAAAGTGTAATGGAAGATGACGAAATAAAAATAGCTATAGATGGTATAATGAGCTTAGGCTATTCCAAAGGAGAGGTATTAAAGATTATAAACCAGATTAATACCGATGGAATGGCTGCAGAAGGCATTATAAGGGAAGCTTTAAAAAGGCTTTCTAAACAGTAAGGAGAGATAATAGCTTATGGATAATATGAACGAAAGAATCGTTTCCAGCTCAATTCAAAGAGAGGATAGGGAAATCGAATCCAATTTAAGACCTAAATGGCTTAATGAGTATATAGGTCAAGAGAAAGTTAAGGAAAAACTTAGAATATTCATCCAAGCTGCAAAGGAGAGGAAGGAACCCTTAGACCATGTCCTTCTTTATGGTCCACCCGGATTAGGAAAGACTACATTAGCCAATATAATAGCCAATGAAATGGGTGTAAATGTAAGGGTTACATCAGGTCCTGCCATTGAAAGGCCTGGAGATTTGGCAAGTATACTGACTAATTTAGGGGAAGATGATGTCTTATTTATAGATGAAATACATAGATTAAATAGGTCTGTAGAAGAGATACTTTATCCCGCTATGGAGGATTTTGCCTTAGATATTATCATAGGTAAAGGGCCAAGTGCCAGGTCCATAAGATTGGATTTATCTAAATTTACTTTAATTGGGGCTACCACTAGGGCAGGCTTACTTACCTCACCTTTAAGGGATAGGTTTGGAGTAATGTTAAACCTAGAATTATATGATGTTCATAGCTTGCAAGAAATTGTCAAACGTTCATCAAAAATACTCAATATCCCCATAGATGATAAAGGGGCTATGGAGATAGCCAAAAGGTCTAGGGGGACACCTAGGATTGCCAATAGACTTTTAAAAAGAGTAAGGGATTATGCCCAGGTTGTAGAAGATGGGGTTATTACTTGGGAGGTGGCTAAGAAGGGGCTTAAGATGTTGGAAGTAGATGAACTTGGATTGGATAGGGTGGATAGAAAGATACTTTTGACTATGATTGAAAGCTTCGATGGTGGACCAGTAGGTTTAGATACCCTTTCTGCTGCAACTGGGGAGGAAAGGACTACTATTGAAGATGTTTATGAACCCTATCTACTACAAATTGGTTTCATAAATAGAACACCGAGGGGAAGGGTAGTTTCCAGGAAAGCATATGAACACTTCAAAATATCATATAATAAAGAAGAACAGGAGGATTAAAATGGAGTCCTTTGGTAAAATTTTTTTGACCTTAGGTTTAGCATTAGTACTACTTGGTATAGTATTTACCATAGGTGAAAAAATTGGCTTAGGCAGATTACCTGGAGACATCTTTATTCGAAAGGGCAATTTTACTTTTTTCTTTCCCGTTGTATCTAGTATAATTGTAAGCATAATACTGACCCTGTTGTTGAATCTATTCAGAAGATAGGAGGAAATAGCTATGAAAAGATTGATTACCTTCATTATGCTAGGGATTTTGGTTATTGGGGTAGTTTTTTCTAACGGATATGTATATGCTGATTCTGTGGACAACTTTATTTCTATAAGGTTGACAAGCCCTGTAAAATCTAATGAGGTTGTTCACTTATATGGGGAAGAAGGATTTTTAATATTTAATAAGAGAAATTTAACGGATTATTTAGAATATATAACAGAAGAAAAAATTAAGGTAAAAATTGTGGATGGAAAATCCATAGCTATATTTGATATGGAAGATAATCTTATATATTCCTACAAGCAAGAAGATGAATTAATTTTAACTTCTAGTAATTATAGGAATGTTCAGGTTGAGGATAAAAACTATAGGGACTTTATAGAATTTAAAATAATAGATGGCAGATTGTTGATTATAAATTATGTTGATTTGGAAAACTATCTATATGGGGTAGTTCCTAGAGAGATGCCAGCTTATTTTGAAATGGAGGCTTTAAAATCTCAAGCCATAGCTTCTAGAACTTATGCATTGAAGAATTTAAATAAGCATTCCAGCCAAGGATTCGACCTTTGTGATACTATCCATTGCCAAGTTTATGGAGGTATGGATGGAGAACATGAAAGGAGCAATTGGGCAGTAGATGAGACAAGGGGAATGATCCTTACTTATAACGGAAGTATAATTGATGCCTTGTATCATTCTAACAGTGGGGGAATTACTGAGGATTCTTCCGATGCATGGGGATATAGCCATCCGTATTTAATTTCCGTAGAAGATAGATTTTCTACAGATGCTCCAAATAGCAACTGGACTTACAACTTAAGTACCGATGAAGTAAAAACTAAATTAAGCAATCATGGTATATACATAGGAAGTATTTTGGATATGGAGATTATAGACACCACTTCAAGTGGACGAGTTAAAAAGTTAAAAATAATTGGCAGCTTAGGAGAAAAGGTATTGAATAAGGGAGAAATTAGAGAAGTATTTGGGCTTAATGAAATAAAAAGTAATCTATTCACTGTTAAGAAAGACTTTAAAGGGAGTACGAGTTCTTTAGTATACGCAATCGATGGTGAAGGTTTAGCTCCCCAATTAGTGGATTTAAATAATGTAAGTGTAATTGATGGCAACTTAAAACAAAGGTCATCAAGAGGGCTAATTAGTAGATTTATAAATAAAAATGGAATAGTAGATAGGGAATTACCCCAAGGTGTTGATAATTTTATTATAGAAGGAAAGGGCTATGGCCATGGTGTAGGGATGAGCCAGTGGGGAGCTCAAAGGATGGCGGAAGAAGGATATTCCTTTGAAGATATATTGAAGTATTATTACAGCGGAGTAGATATAACGACTAATAATAGGTAGAGGATGATCCAATGAAGACTAAAGATTTTTATTACCACTTACCAGAGGAATTAATTGCCCAATATCCTATGAAGAACAGGGAAGAGTCAAGACTTCTTGTTCTCTACAAGGATAGCGGGGATTTAGAGGAAAGAAGATTTAAGGATATCGTCGATTATCTAAAGCCTGGTGATTGTTTGGTATTAAACGATACCCGGGTAATACCAGCAAGGCTGTTTGGCAGTAGGAAGGGGAAGGATGAAAAAATAGAGTTCTTATTACTTAAGAGGGTTGAAAAAAACATTTGGGAAACCCTTGTCCGACCCGGTAAAAAGGTTAGGCCAAATAATAGAATAGTATTTGGAGATGGGTTATTAATTGCCGATGTATTAAGCATAAATGAAGATGGAACCAGAAATGTGGAATTTAAATATGAAGGTATTTTTGAAGAAATATTGGATAAATTAGGTGAGATGCCATTACCGCCTTATATTAAGGCAAAACTGGATGATAGGGAAAGGTATCAGACTGTTTATTCCAAATATGAGGGTTCAGCAGCTGCCCCTACAGCAGGTCTGCACTTTACTAAGGAATTGTTGAATAAAATTGAGCATAATGGAATTAATATAGCTTACTTAACATTACATGTTGGTCTAGGAACTTTTAGACCCGTAAAGGTGGAGAATATTGAAGAACACCATATGCACTCTGAATATTACGAAGTCACAGAAGAAGCAGCTGATATAATAAACAGAACTAAAAGAAATAAGGGGAGAGTTATTGCAGTAGGCACCACAACTACTAGAACCCTTGAAACTATTGCCAACCAAAAGGGCGAAATTAGGGCGGCAAAGGGCTGGACCGATATATTTATATATCCAGGATATGAATTCAAAATGATAGATGGATTGATAACCAACTTCCATTTGCCAGAGTCTACACTCCTTATGTTAGTAAGCGCCTTTGCTGGGAAGGAGAAAATATTTAAGGCATATAAATACGCTGTAGATAATAAATTTAGATTCTTTAGCTTTGGAGATGCAATGTTTATTATATAGCAAGGAGGAAGTAAATGGCGATAAAGTTTAAGCTCATAAAGGAATCGAATGAATGTATGGCAAGGCTGGGGGAATTAGAAACTCCCCATGGAGTTATTGAAACCCCCATATTTATGCCTGTAGGAACTAAAGCAACTGTAAAGGCCATGACCCCTGAAGAGGTCAAGGATTTAGGTGCACAAATAATATTGAGTAATACCTACCATTTATATTTGAGGCCTGGCCACAAACTTATAGAAGAAGCAGGAGGCCTTCACAAGTTCATGAATTGGGATGGCCCAATTCTAACCGATAGCGGTGGTTTCCAAGTCTTTAGCCTGGGAGACCTTCGTAAGATTACCGAAGAAGGTGTGGAATTTAGATCCCATATAGACGGTTCCACCCACTTTATTAGCCCGGAAAAATCCATAGAGATTCAAAATTCATTGGGTTCTGATATCATGATGGCCTTTGATGAATGTATTCCTTATCCTGCAGACTATGATTATGTAAAAAAGTCTACTGAGAGAACTACCCGATGGGCAAAAAGATGTAAAGATTTTCATAAAGACTGGGAAAAACAAGCACTTTTTGGTATAATACAAGGTGGCATGTATAAAGATTTAAGGGAAAAAAGTGTCAAAGGTATCACAGATATTGGATTCCCTGGCTATGCTATAGGAGGATTAAGCGTAGGAGAGCCTAGGGAATTGATGTGCGAAATTCTAGACTTTACTACCCCCCTTCTCCCAAAAGATAAGCCTAGGTATTTGATGGGAGTAGGCACTCCAGATTATCTATTCGAAGCAGTAATCAGGGGAATAGATATGGCGGATTGCGTTATGCCAACACGGATTGCTAGGAATGGGGCTGTTATGACAAGTGCAGGAAGGATTAACATTAGAAATGCTAAATTTGCTAGGGATTTTTCAAAATTAGATCCAGAATGCGATTGTTACACTTGTACTAACTACACCAAAGCTTATATTCGTCACCTATTCAATGTAAATGAAATATTAGGAGCAAGACTAGCTACCATCCATAATCTATATTTTTTAATCAAGCTAATGGAAAACATTAGAAAGGCCATAAAGGAAGATAGGTTGCTAGAATATAGGGAAGAGTTTTACAAAAAATATGGATATATTGATTAAATTAAGAAGGGTTATTATAATTCATGTTGAATTATAATAAAGAAAAAGATGAAAGGGAGGATGTTTTATGGCAGCAGCAAATGCAGGAGGAGCAAACTTAGGAGGTTTTATTCTACCTATTGCTATTTTAGTTTTCTTCTACCTATTTGCGATTAGACCCCAAAAGAAAAGGGAAAAAGAAATTAGGGAAATGAGAGAAAGCTTAAAAGTAGGAGATGAAATAATCACTATTGGCGGTATCTGTGGTAAGATAATAAAAATAAAGGATGAAATTATTACCATAGAGGTTGGAGCCAATAGGACTAAAATCGATTTGACTAGATGGGCAATAGGTTCAGTTGCTAACAAAGCTGAAACTAAAGATACGAAAGAAGACGGTGATAACAATAATTAAAAAAACTTCCTTAAGGAAGTTTTTTTAATTATTGTTAAGTTTATAAATCTACAGAAAACTAAGGATATAGTAATAAATTCCACCTCAAATTAATAAGTTTAAAGTAAAGAGGAGGTGGAAAGATGAGAGAAAAATCCCTGATAAAAGGAATAAATATAGCAAAAAGTTTAACACTATCCTTCATTATAACTCTAGTACTGATTATTGTTGTATCCTTGCTGTTAACCTACACATCCCTAAAAGAATCCAGAATACCTTTGTTAAATACAATAGTGATGATCATAAGTATTACCATTGGCAGCATATATATGGCTATTAATATGGAGGAAAACGGATGGCTATATGGGGGGATTGTAGGTGCTTTATATTTTGTAGTATTAGTACTTTTGAACTATCTATTCATTAAACCTTTCGTGTTTGATATTTACTCATTAAGCAAATTCTTTATAGCCTTAGTAACTGGCATTATTGGTGGCGTTATAGGTATAAATATAAAATAAAACTTTAAATATAACCATATTTATGGTATAATCAACTCAGTATTGGTCATGTAAGGAGGGTTTTAGATGAAATACATAAAAACTATATCGGGCAGCAATATGAAGGACACCATATTAAAAGGCGGATGCGGTGAATGCCAAACCTCTTGTCAATCAGCCTGTAAAACTTCTTGTACGGTTGGAAATCAAAAATGTGAGAACAGATAGACTTTGAAGGCAGTGGTTTTTACCACTCCTTTTTAATTTATAAAAGCGTTTGGAAGGAGAATTGAAAATGGATGGAAGGATTCACAAGTTTAACTTAAATAATAGAAATATCGTTTTAGATATAAACAGTGGAGCAGTCCATGTTGTAGATGATGTAGTATACCATATTTTAGATTATTATTCTACAAGGTCATTGGAAGAGATTATAGACTTATTAAAAGATAGATTCGATGGAAATACTATTAAAGAAGCTTATGATGAAATCAAAATATTAATAGATAATGGGGTTCTATATTCTGAAGAAACCAGTACGATGAATAAGATTAAATACAATGAGGACAATGTAGTAAAAGCTTTATGTTTGCACGTAGCCCACGACTGTAACCTAAGGTGTAAATACTGCTTTGCGTCCCAAGGGGACTTTAAAGGAGACAGATCCCTAATGAATCTTGAAGTAGGAAAGAGGGCACTGGAATTTCTAGTTGAAAATTCAGCTAACAGGAGGAATCTAGAGGTGGATTTCTTTGGTGGGGAGCCTCTTATGAACTTTGAACTTGTCAAGGAATTGGTCTATTATGGTAGGGAACTAGAAAATAAGAGCAACAAGCACTTTAGGTTTACCATAACTACCAATGGTTTACTATTAGATGATGAAAAAATAGACTTTATAAATGAGCATATGGATAATGTAGTTATGAGCTTAGATGGAAGAAAAGAAATAAACGATAATATGCGTAAAACTGTTTCAGGTCAAGGAAGTTATGATGTAATACTGCCAAAGTTTAAGGCCTTAATTGAAAAAAGAGGGGACAAGGATTATTATATAAGAGGTACCTTTACAAGCTATAATCTAGATTTTTCTAAAGACGCCCTAGATTTTTATGAAAAAGGCTTCAAAAAAATCTCTATAGAGCCAGTGGTTACAGAACCAGATGAGGAGTATGCCTTAAGAGAAGAGCATATCGAAACTATATTAGCAGAATATGAAAGCTTTTCAAAGGACTATATTGAGATTAAAAAGAAAGATAAGGATTTTCTATTTTTCCATTTTATGATAGACTTAGACCAGGGCCCCTGTATAGCTAAACGGGTTACTGGATGCGGTGCTGGGGCTGAGTATATGGCTGTAACTCCTGAAGGAGACTTGTACCCATGCCATCAATTTGTAGGCGATGAAAATTTCAAAATTGGAAATGTATTTTCTGGTATTGAAAAGGATGAATTGAGAGAAGAATTTAAAGAAGCTAATGTTTTAAATAAAGATGAATGTAGAAGTTGTTGGGCTAGATATTACTGTAGCGGAGGCTGCCATGCTAACGCATATAATACAAATAGGGATATCATGAAGCCTTATAAAATAGGATGTGAAATGGAGAAAAAGCGTATCGAATGTGCAATCTCCATATTAGCAAATTTGCTAGAATAAAACCATAGACTTATTACTACATAAAACTGTCATTATGGCAGTTTTATGTAGTTTGACGGTGGTAAATAATACTAATAGGAGTGAATCCATTTGGAGAGATGGTATCTGAGAAACGTAAAAGTAGACCTAGACCATATATCTAATAAGGGTAAAATTAGCAAATTGTTGGTTAGAATATTGGCAAATAGAGGGATTAAGGATTTGCGGTCAATAGATAGCTTTATCAACCCAACCCTAGATAAACTCCATAATCCTAGATTGATGAAGGATATGGAAGAAGGAGTAAAGCTAGTAAAGGATAGCATTCAAAAGGGAGAAAAAATACGAATTGTAGGAGACTATGATCAAGACGGGAATTCAGCTATATTGACATTACTTAAAGGAATTAGAAGGTGTAAAGGAAGGGTAGACTATGTAATTCCTCACAGAATAAGGGATGGATATGGGTTAAATGAAAGGATTGTAAGGGAAGCTAAAGAGGATGGGGTGAACCTATTAATTACCTGTGATAATGGGATATCTGCCTTAGAACCGGTGAAGCTAGCTAAGAATTTAGGGATGAAAGTTATAATAACCGACCACCATGATGTGGGCTTTGTAGAAGATGAAGATGGTAGAAAAAATTATTTATTACCTGAGGGCGATGCAATTATAAATCCTAAAAGGCAGGATTGTAAATATCCTTTTAAAAACCTTTCAGGCGCTGGAGTGGCCTTTAAATTTGTTCAAGCCCTTTATGAGGAATTTAATATAGATATGGATGAATCCTATGAGTTATTAGAGTTTGTTGCCATGGGAACTGTATGCGATGTGGTGGAATTAATTGATGAAAACCGTATAATTGTAACTGAAGGCCTTAAGAGGATCAATAACACCCAAAATATTGGATTAAAGGCCTTAATTAGGGCAACAGGCTTAGAAGGAAAAGACATAAATACCTATTCCCTAGGATTTATATTAGGTCCCTGTGTAAATGCATCTGGAAGGCTAGATAGTGCAGAAATGGCTGTTGAATTGTTCCTAACAGAAGATGAAAACTTAGCCAGCTTTTATGCAGAAGAGTTATATAAACTAAATGAAGAAAGAAAGCGAATGACCGAAAAGGGCTTTGAAAAGGCAGTCGATCAGATAGAACAAAAGGGCTACGATAAAGAAAAGGTAATAGTCATATATGAACCAAGCATCCATGAAAGCATTGCAGGGATTATTGCAGGTAGGATAAAAGATAGGTATTATAGGCCAACTATCCTTTTGACCCAATCGAAAGATGAGAATAAGATCAAGGGGTCCGGTAGGTCTATAGAAGAATATAATATGTTTGATGAGATATCTAAAGCAAAAGACCTACTAACCTCCTTTGGTGGCCATCCAATGGCAGCAGGTTTATCGCTGAACAAATCTAATCTAGAAGATTTTAGAAACAGGCTGAATGGACAAACTACTTTAACAGAAAAGGATTTAATTCCCAAAATATATATAGACATTCATCTACCCTTAGATTATGTTAGTTTCAATTTAGTAGAAGAACTAAAACTTTTAGAACCCTTTGGAAAAGGAAATCCAAAGCCCTTATTTGGTGCAAAAGGCATTCCGGTAAAGAGGGCTTTTATCCTTGGAAAGAATGGCAATGTGCTGAAATTATTATTGCTTACTAAATCGGGAAGGATTATAGATGGATTATACTTTGGAGATATTGAAGAATTTGAAAATAGGTTGTCGAAAAAATACGGGATGGCTGAATTAGATAGAATGTATAAGGGTATAGATAGTGCAATAAAGCTTGATATAGTTTATACTCCTAGTGTCAATGAATATATGGGCAATAAGAATTTACAGGTAATAATACATAATTACAGATAGTTGTAGATATTAAAGTTATTTATATGAATTTGATGAAAAAACTTAAAATTTGGTGTATAATTGCTATAATATATATAATTATTGTATCGATTACATTAAGTGGCTATCTTTAAATGGCACTTGGATGATAAGAGTAAGAAATATTCTAAATTTAAATAAATTATAAATTTAAACGAGGCCAGAATGAAATAGGTGAAACGTATGATTGAGAATTTAATTTCTAAAATTGAAGAGTATAATCCTAATGTAAATTTAGAAGCTATTATTAAAGCCTATAATTTTGCTGAGGCTTCACATAGAGGGCAATTAAGGAATTCTGGTGAAGCCTATTTTGTACATCCTTTTAATGTTGCCATGATATTAGCAGATTTAAATATGGACGAGGCAACAATTGCAGCAGGTTTACTACACGATGTTTTAGAAGATACCAATGTAACCTATGAAACCTTAGTAGGGAAATTTGGAGAAGAAATAGCCAACCTAGTTGATGGAGTTACTAAGCTTAAGAAGTTAAAATACAAGACTAAACAGGAAAATCAGGCAGAGAATTTAAGAAAGATGGTCTTGGCTATGGCTAAGGACATTAGAGTTATCATAATAAAATTAGCAGACCGACTTCATAATATGAGGACTTTAGAATATATGAGTGAAGAGAAGAAGAAGGAAAAGGCTTTAGAAACTTTAGAAATCTATGCTCCTTTAGCCCATAGACTAGGAATATCTAGGATTAAATGGGAGCTAGAGGATTTGGCCTTAAGATACTTAGACCCAGAAGGCTATTATGATTTAGTAGAAAAGGTGTCTAAGCGTAGGAAAGAAAGGGAAGCCTATATCCAAAGGATAATAAAACAAATAGATGAAAAACTTGAAGAGATGAACATAACTAGGGACATTAGTGGACGGCCTAAGAGTTTTTATAGCATATATAAGAAGATGGTCTATCAAAATAAAAGTTTTGAGCAGATATTCGATTTAACTGCCATAAGAATCATTGTAGATACCATTAAGGACTGCTATGGAGTTTTAGGTATAGTACACACTATGTGGAAACCAATACCAGGTAGGTTTAAGGACTATATTGCCATGCCTAAGCCTAATATGTACCAATCTCTTCATACTACAGTTATAGGACCGGAAGGGGAAATATTTGAGGTACAAATTAGGACTTGGGAGATGCATAGGACTGCAGAATATGGTATTGCTGCCCATTGGAAATACAAAGAAGGAAGTGTTAAGACGGATAATTTTGATGAAAAGCTAGCCTGGTTAAGACAATTATTAGAGTGGCAAAAGGAATTAAAGGACCCCAGGGAGTTTATGGAGACTTTAAAGATAGATCTCTTTGCAGATGAAGTATTCGTCTTTACTCCTAAGGGAGATGTTATAAATCTACCTAATGGCTCTACCCCCATTGACTTTGCCTATAGAGTCCATACAGCTGTAGGCCATAATTGTGTTGGAGCTAAGGTGGATGGTAGGATTGTACCCTTAGATTATAAGTTAAAAAATGGTAATATAGTTGAAATACTGACATCTAGTAATAGCAGTGGACCAAGTATAGATTGGTTGAAGATTGTAAAGAGCAATCAAGCAAAAAATAAGATACGCCAATGGTTTAAACGAGAACAGAGAGGCGCTAATATTTTAAAGGGTAAAGAATTATTGGAAAAGGAAGTCAAAAGGCAAGGATTGAAGGTTGGGGAAGTATTAAAAGAGGAATGGATAAAAAAAGTTGCCAACAAGCTTAGCTTAAATACTCCAGATGACTTATATGCCGGATTAGGATATGGAAGCATTACCATATCTCAGGTAATGTCAAGGTTAAGGGAATATTATAATGAGCATTATGGCATTAGAATCGACGAAGCTAATGAAGAAGCTAAAATAAGTGAACAAATTTCAGCTAGAGGAAGAAAAAGATTTACCCAAGGTGTTAGTATAAAAGGGGTAGAAAATATAAAGGTAAAGTTTTCAAAATGCTGCAACCCAGTTCCGGGTGATGATATAATTGGATATATTACAAGGGGAAGGGGGGTATCCATCCATAGGAAGGATTGTCCTAACTTGTCATCTTTAGAAGGGAAGGAAAGGTTTATTGAAGTATTTTGGAATACAGATGAAAAGGCTGAATATCCAGCTGAAATCCAGATAAAAGGAACCGATAGACCAGGGCTTTTAACTGAAATTACTAGTAAAATCACAGAGGCTCAGCTTTCATTACTGGCCTTAAACGCAAGAACAAACAAGGAGAAGTTGGCCATCATAAACATGACTCTAGAAATAAAGGATATAGATCAGTTAAGGGAGCTAATGAAAAAGATTAAAAAGTTGAAAGGCGTAATAGATGTCTATAGAGTTACAGTTTAAGGAAAGGAAGATTTATATGAGAGCAGTTGTTCAAAGAGTGGCAAGGGCTAGTGTAACAGTTGAAGAGGAGATAGTAGGTGAAATCTCCAAAGGTTTGTTGGTACTCCTAGGTGTAGGGGAGGAAGATGAAGATAAGGATTTAGAATATATGGTAGATAAAATTCTTGGACTTAGAATATTTGAAGACGAAAAGGGAAAGATGAATTTATCTTTATTGGATATTGGTGGTGAATTACTGGTTGTTTCCCAGTTTACCCTTTATGGGGATGTTAGAAGGGGAAAAAGACCAAGTTTTACTTCTTCCGCCCATCCAGAAATGGCGGAAAAAATGTATGAGGAATTTATTATAAAATGTAAGGAAAAGGGTATAAAGACGGAGAAAGGAATTTTTGGGGCTCATATGGAGGTAGAGCTGCTTAACGATGGTCCTGTAACCATTCTGATAGATAGTAAAAAGACTTTTTAGGAGGGATAGTATTGAAAGTAATAAGGATACCAGCAGGAGTTTATGCTGCCAACTGTTATCTAGTTTATTCAGAAAATACTAAGGAAGCTATTGTAATCGATCCAGGTGGGGATGACGATGACATTATTGCTCGCATAAAGGAGTTAGGCTTAGATGTAAAATATATAATCCTTACCCATGGTCATGGAGATCATATTGCTGGTGTCAAAGGGATTAAAGAATATACTAATGCACCCGTAGCAATCCATAGGGATGATGAATATATGTTAAAGGATGGCGCAATTAATTTTTCATCCTCTATGGTGATGGGAACTGTTGAGCTTAATGCTGACATACTTCTTGAGGATGGAGATATATTAAATTTTGGTGATTTAGAAGCTGAAATCATCCATACTCCTGGTCATACGCCTGGTGGAATAAGCATTAAGATTGGTGATAGCTTATTTACAGGTGATACCCTGTTTGCTGGTTCTATAGGTAGGACAGATTTTCCAAAAGGTTCCTATGAAGCCATTATGGACTCCATAAACAATCGCTTAATGAAATATCCGGATGAGACGATAGTATACCCAGGTCATGGACCTTCTTCCACTATAAAGAATGAAAAAGCGTCTAATCCATATGTAAAACTATAGAATTTTAAGCCATCTTTTAGGGTAAGCTAAACTCTAGGAGGTGGCTTAAATGAATAATAGACTAAAGTTTTTCCGAAACAAAAACAGATATGAAGTGGACTTACACGAGTTATACGATTTGATTGAGTTAGGATTGGATAAGGAGGAAATATCTAAAGAATTGGGTATTTCTAAAACTTATGTTAGAAGGATTATGAGGGATTTTTATAAAGATTATCAAGGGGAGTAAATATGATTTATGTAAGATTGATAGGTCACAATTTTCAATACGAAGTATATGAACTAATAAAAGTATTTTATTTTGGTGAAGAAATATTTTTTTTGGAGGATTTAAACCAATACAATGAAGGTTTATTAATATTGAGTAGACTGATTGAAACAAATGAAGGCTTAAAGGCAAGTACTGAAATTTATAAAGATAATAGCCTAGTTTCTAAGGAATTTATTATAGAGATTGATAGGATAGATGTGGATAAAAGCAGTACTAATAAGAAGATTAGAATTGGCATCAAACAAAGTATCTATGATGCTTTAAACAACCTTTCAAACATTAAGGCCCCCTGGGGGATACTGACAGGAGTAAGGCCTGTTAAAATAGTTCATAATCTATTGGACGAGAATAAAAGCCAAGATGAAATTATTCATACCTTGACAAGTGAATATAGATTGGATTTAGATAAGGCTAAACTTATCATGGATATAGGTAAGAAACAAAGGGAGTACCTATACCCACTGGATGAAGATAATTTTAGCATATATATAAGCATTCCCTTCTGTCCGACCAGATGTTTATATTGCTCCTTTCCTTCTTTGAATATAAATAGCTATATTCATTGGGTAGAGGAATATGTAGACAGGCTTATATATGAAATGGAAAGAATTAAGGATTTAATGGGAAAAAGGAACGTTTCTACCGTATATATAGGGGGTGGAACTCCCAGTGCTATTCCTAATAAGCAGTTAGATAGGATTATAAAGGCTGTATATAAGAATTTTGACAAGGAAAGTATTGAAGAATTTACTGTAGAAGCTGGAAGACCCGATACCATAGACGGGGAATTGTTAAAGATGTTAAATGAAAATCAGATAGATAGAATCAGTATCAATCCTCAGACTATGAATGATAATACACTAAAAATAATAGGTAGAAAGCACAGCAGCAAGGATATAATAAACACCTATTATCAAGCTCGACAGATAGGATTCGATGTAATAAATATGGATTTAATAGTTGGTCTTCCTTCGGAAGGAATAGAGGAAATAAAGAACACCCTAGATAGTATAAGGGAATTGAAGCCAGAAAATCTAACTGTACACACTTTGGCAGTTAAAAGGGGTTCAAAATTTATCAATGCCATGGATAAATACAAGGTAGCGGATCAGAATACTATTGAGGCTATGATAGAACAAACCCAGATATTTGCCAATGAGATGGAACTTTTCCCCTATTATCTATATAGGCAGAAACAGATGATGGGGAACTTTGAGAATGTAGGCTATGCCATGGAAGGAAAGGAATGCATATACAACATCAAGATGATGGAGGAAAAGGAAACGGTAATAGGATTAGGTATGGGAGCAGTTTCTAAAATATATTTCCCAAAGGAAGATAGGATAGAAAGAATACCAAATGTAAAATCCTTAGAGGAATATTTAAAAAGGGTAGATGAAATGGTTAATAGAAAGGCTGATGCTCTATCTTGACATTGATAAAAATATATTCTATAATTATTTAAAACATCAGCATATAAAGACTATGAAGAGGAGGAGTAGTTAAATCCCTTAGCTATAGAGAGTCAGGGCTGGTGGAAACTGACGCTAATATTTAACGAAGACACCTCGGAGTTAACAATAGGCTCAAGTCTATTGTTCGCCACTGGCGTTATGATAATTGAGTGAGGTATATAACCTAATTAGGGTGGTACCGCGAGAAAGTGGCCTCTCGTCCCTGAAATTCAGTGATGAGAGGTTTTATAATTTAAAGGAGGTAGCAATATGAGAGAAAAAATGGGAACTTTAAGAAGGACTCATATGTGTGGAAATTTAAGGCCATCCCATATCGGTGAAGAGGTAGTATTAATGGGATGGGTACAAAGGGAAAGAAATCTAGGTTCTTTAATATTTTTAGATTTGAGGGATACTACAGGGATTTGTCAGATAGTTTTTGATAGTACAGTATCAGAAGAAATTTTCAAAAAGGCAGAAAAGGTAAGGTCAGAATATGTATTAGCAGTTAAGGGTTTAGTTAGAAAAAGGGAATCTATCAACAAGGATATTCCTACTGGAGAAGTTGAGGTCTTAGCTGGGGAATTAAAAATACTAGATCAAGCAGAAACCCCACCCATCTATATTAAAGATGATGACAATGTTTCTGAGGATATGAGGTTAAAATACAGATATTTAGATTTAAGGAAGCCTTCTATGCAGAATAATCTAAAGATGAGGCATAGGGCAGCCAAAGTAGTAAGGGATTTTTTAGATGAAAATAACTTTATAGAAGTTGAGACCCCAATGTTAACCAAAACTACTCCTGAGGGTGCCAGGGACTATTTAGTACCAAGCAGGGTAAATCCAGGACATTTTTATGCTCTTCCCCAATCGCCACAATTGATGAAGCAGCTATTAATGGTAGCAGGCATGGATAGATATTACCAAATAGTTAAATGTTTCAGGGATGAGGACTTAAGGGCTAATAGACAGCCAGAATTTACCCAAATTGATATTGAAATGTCCTTTGTGGATGTAGAGGACGTTTTGGAGATAAACGAGAAGATGCTATATAGATTATTTAAAGAATTAAAGGGTATAGAGATTGAATTACCCATTAAGAGGATGACCTATAAGGAAGCCATGGAAAGGTTTGGGGTAGATAAACCAGACTTAAGATTTGGGTTTGAATTGGTAGACATTACAGAAGTAGTGAAAAATTCTAAATTCAAGGTATTTAGTGGTACAGTAGAAGCTGGTGGACAGGTAAGGGGCATAAACGTAAAAGGCTATGGAGATAAGTTTTCAAGGAAGGATATAAGTAATTTAGAGGATTATGTTAAAACCTTTGGAGCTAAGGGCTTAGCATGGATAAAAATAAGCGAGGAAGGAATTACTTCCCCTATAGCAAAATTCTTATCTGAAGAGGAAATAAACGGTATATTAGAAAAGATGGAGGCTGAAAAAGGAGATTTACTTCTATTTGTTGCTGATAAACTTAAGGTAGTTTATGATAGCCTTGGGAATTTAAGAAATGAAGTAGCCAGAAGGCTTGATATAATCGATAATTCTAAATTAGAACTAGTGTGGATAACTGAATTCCCCTTATTCGAATATGATGAAGATGAAGGAAGATATGTAGCCAAACATCATCCATTTACCCATCCTGTAGATGAAGATATAGAGCTATTAGACACAGAACCAGAAAAGGTTAGAGCTAAAGCTTATGACATAGTTATAAATGGAGACGAAATAGGTGGAGGCAGCATTCGTATAAATAATCCTGAATTACAGGAAAGGATGTTTAAGGCTTTAGGTTTTTCTAAAGAGGAAGCATGGGATAAATTTGGTTTCTTACTAGAAGCCTTTAAATATGGAACTCCACCCCATGGAGGAATTGCATATGGATTTGATAGGCTTGTAATGCTTCTAACTGGTAGCTTCAATATAAGGGACGTAATTGCTTTTCCCAAAACTCAATCAGCAACTTGCTTGTTGACAGGAGCGCCATCTAAAGTTGATGAAAACCAGCTAAAAGAAGTCCATATTAAACTAGATTTGGAAAATTAAGTTTGTTCGAAAGGAGATAAAATGGATAGTCGTTTTTCTAGAACGGAGCTATTATTGGGGAAAGAAGGAATGGAAGTCCTAAAACGTTCTAAGGTAGCTATATTTGGAATAGGAGGAGTAGGATCCTTTGCAGCTGAAGCTTTAGTTAGATCAGGATTAGGAAAGGTAGTTATTATAGACTATGATATAATAGATATAAGTAATATAAATAGACAGATACATGCCACTTCTAAAACAGTAGGTTTACCAAAAGTTGAAGTAATGAAAAATAGATTATTGGAAATAAATCCGAAATTAGATATAATTGCAATTAAGGGTATATATAATAATGACACTAAGGAAAAATTATTATCGAAGGATTACGATTATGTAATAGATGCCATAGATATGGTTTCGGCAAAGCTTAGTTTAATAGAAAGCTGCACTCGCTTAAATATCCCCATTATATCTTGTATGGGAGCAGGGAACAAATTAAATCCTACCATGCTGCAAGTAGGGGATATTTACAGCACTCACACCTGTCCTTTGGCTAAGGTAATGAGAAACGAATTGAGAAAAAGAGATATTAAGAAACTAAAAGTTGTCTGGTCATCAGAGAAACCAATTAAGGTTAATTTAGAGAAGGAAGGGACAAGAAAGGCAGTGCCTGGAAGTGTTTCTTTCGTACCATCAGTGGCAGGACTAATTCTTGCCTCTGAAGTGGTTAAGGACTTACTGAATGGAGGTGGCATGGATGGAACAACTAGGATATGTACGAAGGATAGAGGATAATATGGCTGAAGTAGAAGTAAGGCGAATTTCTGGGTGTGGTGGAGGCTGTGGTAGCTGTGGTGGTTGTAGTACTAGGAATATAATAGTAAAATTGGAAAACAATATTGGAGCTAAATCGGGTGACTTTGTAGAAATCAAAGCTAGATCTAATAACATAATAAAATATGCCTTGATCGTATATATGATTCCTTTTATTATGTTGATTTTAGGAATCCTGATAGGGATAAATCTATTTCAGTCTATGGGCATAGTTAATTATGAAGCTTTAGGCTTTCTTATGGGAACTGTATTTCTGGCAATTTCATTCTTAATAGTTAAGTTTATAGACGGATCCATAAAAAGAAGAAATGAAAATGCCTTAGAGATGGTGAAAATTCTGGAAGATTTATAAAGGAGGAATAAGATTGACTTTTGGGACGCAGGATAAGGATGCTATAATCAAACGACTGAGAAGAATTGAAGGACAAGTTAAGGGAATTCAAAAAATGGTAGACGAGGATAAGTATTGTAGCGACATATTAATTCAAATTGCAGCAGTTCGTTCTGCTCTAAATTCAGTTGGCGGCATCATTTTGGAAAACCATATGAAGGAATGTTTAAAGAAATACCTAGATGGAGCTGCAGGAGATCAAGTCTTAGATGATCTTGTAACTACCATGATTAAGTACACTAAACAAAATTAACCTTTATTTTTCACCCTCTTTATGGATCTAGATAAGGTGGTAGAAATTATTAATCCTATGGATATGGCAGCTGCTACAAAAAAAGCTTCTGTTCCTTTATTGGCTGCCATATTAAAATCTTTTTCTACTAATGAAAGCATAGTATAATACATGCCAGCACCAGGTACTAGCGGAATTATTCCGGGTATCATAAAAATGGTGGCTGGTTTTTTATAATATCTTGCAAACAATTCCCCTAACACTCCAACAGTTACAGCAGCAAAAAAGGTACTTATGATATTGTCATTTAATATATGCGAAAATTTATAATATACCATCCAGCCCATGGCCCCAACAAAACCAGATCTAAGAATTGAATCCTTAGGAATACTATAGAGAATGGCAAAACCCATGGATGAGATAAAAGCGAATATCATCTGCTTAAGCATCATCTTATCACTCCCTTAAAATACATATTCAAAACTACCCCTACTCCAAAGGCAATGGCCAGGGCAGAGAAAATCGCTTCCAGGGTTCTTGATAGCCCAGACAAAAAATCTCCGGAGATGGTATCCCTCATAGCATTGGTTATGGCTACACCTGGAACTAAGGACATAATGGAAGCAATAATTATGGTATCCATGTTTTTGCCAATGCCTAATCTGACGGATAGGATGGACAAAATACTTGCAAGGGCAGCCCCAATAAATTTATTTAAGAAAAAGGTTATTTTGTATTCGGTTAATTTGTTGATCAATATTAAAACTATTAGACTTACCATGTAGCTAGATATAAAATCCATTAGTGTGCCACCAAATAAGAGGGAAAAAAAAGCACATGCTAGGCTGCCAAAAAGAGATCTAGTAATTGTTTTATAATTGTTAATTTTATTTATGTGCTTTAGCCTTTTAAGACCTTCATCAATTGACATATTGGAATTTACAAATTGTCTGGAAAATTCATTGACTAAGCTAATAATATTTAAATCGATTTTAGAAGACTTAACCCTAATAAAATAGGTTATCATTTCACCATTGTATTCTAGAGAAGCAAAAATACCAGTAGGGGTTACAAAGGCATCTGCATGTTGGATTCCCTTTCTCGATTTACATATTCGTTCAATTGTATCTTCTGCCCTATAGGTTTCAGCTCCATTTTTCAACATAGTTCTGCCCGCTAATATTGCCAAAAGAAGGAGCTTTTTAGGTTGGATTTCATTATTTTGCAAATTTTGGACCATTGTATTCACTCCAAAAATATTGTATTGTAAATAATCTTAAATAACTATATAATAGATGGGGAGGGTTTTTCTTTACATACCCTATTATACTACGACTAGAGATATATTAAAACAGATTTATTAAGAAAGGAGAATTTTTAATTATGAACTTTACTAATTTGAAGAAATTTGACGCTGAAGTAATGGAAACAATAGAACTGGAAATTAAAAGGCAACAAGAACATATCGAATTGATTGCTTCGGAAAACTTTGTTTCTCCTCAAGTAATGGAGGCCATGGGAAGCCAAATGACTAATAAATATGCTGAAGGTTATCCTAGCAGGAGATATTATGGCGGCTGTGAATACGTTGACATGGTTGAAAACCTGGCTATTGAAAGGTTAAAGAAGTTGTTTGGTGCAGACCATGCAAACGTTCAACCCCACTCAGGTTCTAATGCTAACTTAGGAGTATACTTTGCGGTATTAAAGCCTGGAGATAAGGTTTTAGGTATGAATTTATCACAAGGTGGCCATTTAACCCATGGTAGTCCAGTAAATATCTCTGGAACATATTTCAATTTTGTAGACTATGGAGTAGATAAAGAAACTGAGAGAATAGATTATGATGAGGTTAGAAAGATAGCTTTAAAGGAAAAGCCAAAGATGATTGTGGCTGGTGCTAGTGCATATCCAAGAACTATAGATTTTGCAAAGTTTAGAGAGATTGCAGATGAAGTTGGGGCATATTTAATGGTAGATATGGCCCATATAGCAGGATTGGTAGCAGCAGGACTTCATCCAAATCCGGTACCTTATGCTGATTTTGTGACTACTACTACCCATAAGACCTTGAGGGGGCCAAGAGGAGGCGCAATTCTTTGTAAAGAAGAATATGCCAAAGCTATTGATAAAGCCATATTCCCTGGATTACAAGGTGGTCCATTGATGCACGTAATTGCTGCTAAGGCAGTAAGCTTTGGCGAAGCATTGAAAGATGACTTTAAAGAATATCAAAAACAAGTTGTAACTAATGCAAAGGTTTTAGCTGAAAGCCTAATGGAAAGAGGCTTTAGATTGGTATCTGGTGGTACCGATAATCATCTAATGTTAATCGATGTCAGGACTAAAGGCTTAACAGGTAAGAAAGCTGAAGAATTATTAGAGGCAGTAAACGTTACAACTAATAAAAACACCATACCTTTTGATCCAGAGAGTCCTTTCATAACTAGTGGTATTAGAATTGGGACTCCTGCAGTAACAACAAGGGGTATGAAGGAAGAAGAAATGAAGAAGATTGCAGAAATAATCGATTTAGCCTTAGATGAAAACAATAGTAGAGAAGAAATAAAGAATATGGTCTTAGACCTATGTAAAGATTTCCCCTTATATGAATAAAATCAAGCCTACAGCATGCTGTAGGCTTAGTTTTTTAAGGCTCTTTGTCAATAGTTGGGGCGGGATTTTCTTAAATCCCGCTCCATTACTATTTTTACCCTTATTTTTGTGTTATGATTGAGATGGATAGAATTACATGTATTTTGGGCACACTTAAATAAACCTAGCTAAAATGTAGGCTTCTTACAGGTATTCACTTTTAGA
>JAAYEU010000149.1 GCA_012728595.1 Tissierellia bacterium | reverse complement strand
GTAGATATATTCGATACAGTAGGAACCTTAGTTGGGGTAGCTTCTAAGGCTGAGATGCTAGATGAGAATGGAAGGCTTCCAAGAGTAGGTAGAGCACTTTTGGCAGATGCAATAGGAACGGTAGCAGGAGCATGTTTAGGAACAAGTACAGTTACCACCTTTGTTGAATCAGCCTCGGGTGTAGCTGAAGGAGGACGAACTGGCCTTACAGCCTTAAGCACCGCAATTATGTTTGGGCTATCCTTATTCTTTGCTCCCATATTTACCATGGTGCCATCAGCAGCAACAGCTCCAGTATTGGTGATAGTAGGCTTATTCATGATGAGCCCAATTAAGAAAATCGATTTAGATGATTATACAGAAGCCATACCAGCTTTTTTAACCATTATAATGATGCCCTTTGCCTATAGTATTGCAGAAGGTATAGTATTTGGAATGGTATCCTATGTGGTATTAAAGATACTTGCAAGAAGAGGTAAAGAGGTTTCACCCATTATGTTTGTACTAGCAGCATTGTTCGTATTAAGGATAATTTTTAGTTAAAAAATTGAAGGTAGTGGAAATTTCCACTACCTTTAATTAATATCCTGTTTTACTCCTTTAACGAATACATCTACCAAGTTCCAATCATCGTCTACTACTATTATATCTCCATCTTTTCCTTCTTCTATGGAGCCCTTTCTATCATAAAGCCCTATATATTTTGCAGGATTTTCTGCTGTCATTTTCACAACATCGCTTATGGAAGCTTTTACGGTTTTAACTACATTCTTTACCGAATCAATATAGCTTAGCTCTAAATCCTTAACCTTTTCATAATCTTTTTTGTCTATCAGTTCTTCTGTACCATCGTCGTTAATAATTTTTACATAATCTCCATCAGGTATGAAGGTCTGCTTGCGTATATAATGGTAAAATTCATGGCTTACATGGGCTAATCCTACACAATCGGTAGTCAATATGATTTTGTCTGGTCCCTTTAACCTGTACATAATAGCAAAGGCTTCAGGTTTTACAGTTTGTCCAGTTTGCTTTGCAAATTCACAATACATATCTTCAAAGTACATTGCAGCTCCGACAACTCCAAGCCTTCTATGGTGGAAACCCCTCATGCCGCTATAGGTATGGGTGAAGCCTCCTAATCCAAGGTCCTTTAATCTTTCTATATCCTCAAATTCAGCAGCTGTATGGCCAACTGATATTTGTATATTCTCCTTATTGGCAAATTTAATGAACTCCTCAGAACCAGGTAGTTCTGGTGCCATGGTTAAAAGTCTTATATTGTCCTTACCTGCAATTTCCATAAAACTTTTGAGGATATCAATAGATGGGTTTAATACATGTTCTTCTTTTTGCATTCCCTTGTATTCCTTGTTGATGAAAGGACCTTCTAGATGGATTCCTATAATTTCTGCACCTAAAGAAGGCTCCCAACTGTCCATGGCCTTTTTGGCCTCAGACAGTTGGAATTTTATAAAATCTAAGGAGTCGGTGCCTGTAGTAGCTAAATAGGAAGTTACCCCTGATTTAACCAGGTCCTTTGACATATTTCTTAGGGATTCTACATCCCCTCCATGGGTAAAGGAGCCAGTTGCCCAACCATGAAGGTGGATGTCGATAAATCCTGGTAATATAATATTTTGACTGTAATCTAGTACCTCTGCATCGGAATCCACTTCAGAGTAGATTCCTTCTATAATGCCATTTTCTATCTTTAAATAACCATCTTGAAATCCTTTCGGAGTATAGATGTTTTCGGAATAAATATACATACAATCACTCCTATCTTAAGTACCAATAATCCTTATTGGCTTCCATTAGGTCGTCTAATACTAACTTAGCTTTTTCTGGATTTACAATAGTTCTATTTAAAGTTAAGGCTTGTAGGGCCTTTTGATAATTAGATTCTAAGTATGCTTCAACGGTAAGTTTTTCATAGGCATATTGGTTCATTAATAATCCCTCATAGAAGGTGTCTACTTTACCAACAGGATAACCTACAGCTCCATCCTTAGTTAATTCCCCTGCACATTCTACCATAGCGTCTTCAGGCAGATTGCATATGATTCCTTCATTTCTAACTATTACTACAAACACTTTGCGTAGGTCGTATGCTATAGATTCTGCTACTTCTACCATCATATTTCCATGGACTTCTCCTACTAAAAATGGCAATCCTTCTAATGATTTTTGTTCACTAGCCTGTTTTAATATATCTAGAACCTTCTTCTCCCTGCCTACCTTAGCCTCATCAGCCCTAGTGAAATTAGGGTCGCTTTCTTTAACTATTTCATCTGGGAAGAAATAATATTGTAGGTAGGTATTAGGCAAGTATTCAGGGAAGAAAGAAAGTATTTTGTTCACATTCTTGTAGGTTTCAAGCCATGAAGCCTCCCTTTGTTCAGCATTATATGGCTTAAATTCGTGTTCTTGAAGGTATGCTTTGAGCTTTGGCATTAAATCCTCTTCCGTTGGTCTGTGATAAAGCTTTGTAAACCAACCGAAATGGTTTAGGCCAAAGTAACCTGGTTCAATATCGTGCTGATCTACATCTAATATTTTTGAAAAGGATTTTAGCATGGAATATGGTTGGTCGCAGATATTTAATATTCTTTTATCATCTGGGAATACCTTGTCTAAGGCTACTGCTACAATGGCAGCAGGATTGGTGTAGTTTAAAATCCAGGCGTCTTTAGAATATTCTCTGATTTTTTTGACCATGTCAATCATTGGGCCAATTGATCTCATTCCATAGGCGAAACCACCAGGACCACAGGTTTCTTGGCCTACTAAACCATATTTGAGGGGGATTTTTTCGTCCAGACTTCTCATTTCAAAATTGCCTACTCGCATTTGAACAAACACAAAGTCTACATCTATATAAGCTTGGTCTTCATCATCGGTGAAAACAAGCTCTGCCTCTGGATAGTATTTTTCCATCATCAGTTGGATGTAATCCCTTTGAACATCTATCCTATCCTTACTGATATCGAACAGGGTTAGTTTTTTTAATGGAAATCTTTCTTTAAAGTTTATTAAGCTTCCAATAAGGGCTGGGGTCCTTGTACTACCAGCTCCTACTATGGTTACATTTTGTTTTTTACGATTCATCTTTAGTCTCCTTTCCAGCTGTGTCTAAGTATGAAATTAATATCTGAATTAAAACGTGTAATCCTACCCTTGAAACCAAATCATTATATTTGGTTTCCGTATTGTCTGCAAAACAGAACATCCTATAATTAGCGATTTTCTGCAATGAGTTATTGGAAAAAGATGTTAAGGCTATAACATCAATACCAAGGGCTCTAGCTT
>JAAYEU010000148.1 GCA_012728595.1 Tissierellia bacterium | reverse complement strand
GACTACATGGTAGATAGGCCCGAGGTGTAAGAGCAGCAATGCTTTTAGCTTACGGGTACTAATAAGTCGAGGGCTTGACCATAAATATAATCTGTTGTTTATTTTCAATGAAGGTTTTAAATATTCAATTGAATAGAATCTGGTGGCGATGGCGAGAGGGAAACACCTGTATCCATACCGAACACAGAAGTTAAGCCTCTCAGCGCCGATGGTACTTGGGTGGAGACGCCCTGGGAGAGTAGGACGCTGCCAGATTTATAATTTATAATACATATTAAACCCTCTACTTTGTAGGTCGAAGTAGAGGATTTTTTATGACCTAACACAGTGAACGACAGTGAGCAAATAGATTTGTGATGCCAGACTGTCCTGTTTTTATTGCAATAAGATAATACATATTGTATAATGAATTATTGAATGTTTAATAAGGTCACAGACATGCTTGATAAGATAATAAAATATGGAGATGTTTATATATGATATATCGTATATCTAAAATAAGAGATAAGAAACCTAATATATATTTGAAAGGATTGTTAATTGCTGCTATTATCATTGCATCTAGCTTTTTAATTATGGGTATAACCTTTATCTTTTCTAGTGCACATTTTAATATTCCCATGTTTAAAAGTTATTTCACTAGTAAGGCTTTAATATTTATGAATATATTTCCCATTTTAATATTCATGACTTTTATCTATATTGTATTCAATAGATTATGGTTGAGTTTTGCACTATCAAATTTATTATTTGTTACCCTGTCCATAATAAATAAATTTAAACTAATGTTTAGAGATGATCCTTTTACTGTCATTGATATTACACTTGTTAGTGAATCTATGGCAATGGCTAAAAGGTACAAGATTAGCTTTACTCCTAATATGATAATTCTAATAATAGGCCTTATTGTAATTACAATTATATTAAAGATGTTCTTTGATTATAGATTAAATTCAAAGAGGATTAGAATATCAATATTAATAGGATTATGCATCTTTAGTATATTTATATTTAATAATATATATTTTGATTCACAGCTATATAATGAGTTAGGGGACAAATCTTTAATCAATATCTGGTCTAAACCTCAACAATTTCAATCAAAAGGATTCGTATATCCCTTCATATATAGTATCAAGGATGCTAAAGATACTAAATTGGAAGGATATGATGAAAAACAAGCAATAGAAGATCTATCCAGCTATGAATATTATGATATACCTCAAAATCAAAAGGTAAATATAATATCTGTTATGTTGGAAGCTTATAATGATTTTACTAAATTTGATACCATAGATATCAATCCAGAGGTATATAAGAATTTCCATGAAATTAGGGATGAATCTATCCATGGAAAACTCGTAACCAATATATTTGCAGGAGATACTATTAAAACGGAAAGGGAATTCTTAACGGGATATAGTTCTCATCCTAGATATTTATCAGATACCAACTCTTTTATATGGTACTTTAGAGAACAAGGATATAGGACTGAGGCAATGCATCCTATTTATGGATGGTTTTATAACAGACGAAATGTAAATGAATATCTAGGATTTAATAGCTTTGATTACTATGAAAATAAGTATAAGGAAATACAGGAGACCTTCTTTAAGGATATGGAATTCTTTGATTTTATTATTGAGGGTTATGAAAAAAGCAAGGAAAATAATGTACCTTATTTGAATTTTACCGTAACCTATCAAAATCATGGACCATATTCATCGGACAAATATACGGATACAGAGTATCTAGAGAAAAAGTCAAATTATGACGAAGCTACCTATAATATAATAAATAATTATTTAAGGGGAATTAGTGAAACGGACAAGGCCATAAAAAAACTATTTGATTACTTTAGGAATGAAGAAGAACCCGTAATAGTAGTACTATTTGGTGATCATAATCCTTGGCTGGGAGAAGGGGCTTCCGGCTATGAAATGATGGATATAAATATAGATCTATCAACTGTGGAAGGATTTTTAAATTATTATGAAACACCCTATATCATATGGGCAAATGAATCAGCAAAGGAAAGATTTGATAAAAGTTTTATTGGGGAAGGCAATAATATAAGTCCACAATTTCTGATGGCAGAATTATTCCAATATCTAGGGTGGAAGGGCAATGAATATATGCAGTATGTAATGGATTTGAAAGAGCATATTGATGTAATAAATAAAGTATATTTTAAAGAATATGGACAATATACTAGTGAATTGTCCTTAGAGAATCAAGAAAGACTTAAAGCTTTTATGAATGTGGAATATTATTATAGCCGTAATTTCAATAAAAATAGAACTGAGATAGATAAATAGGTCTATCTCAGTTCCATTTTTATATATTACATATGGTATAATATATAAAAATTATATTTACAGGAGTGTATTAGAGTGTTTAAAGAGGGGTTAAATTATAGTGATCTTGTTTATTTACTACCAATAGGTATCTTGATTATGGATACAGGGGGAAGAGTGAAATTCTTAAATGATGAAGGAAGTAAAATATTAAACTTAAACTCTAAAGAAACATTAGATAAAAAATAGATGATATATTTACAGATCTAGAAATAGATTATTCTTTAAATGAGAACATAGGGTTTAGATTCCATACTATTAAGCATAATGGTATGGATATTGTGTTATTTATAAAAAGTATTTTAAAAGATGGGGATAAGAAGGGCACTTTTATTCTATTTCATGAAAAAGCCCTTTATAGAAAATTTATAAGACATCTGGATGAAGAGATGGAATATGCTCTATTATTGGAAACAGTAATGAAAACTACTGATGATGCCATTGTATACGTGGATAAAAATGGGTATATAAAACTGTTCAATCAATCCTATGCAGATTTTTTACAAATAAAAATTGAAGATGCCATTGGAAAACATGTAACAGAGGTTATAGAGAATACCAGAATGCATATTGTGGCAGAAAGGGGAATTGCTGAATACGAAGATGTACAAAAGATTAAAGGACAAAATATGATTGCAACTAGAATTCCTGTATTCGTAAATGGCCAAGTAGTGGGTGCAGTAGGAAAGGTGCTATTTAAGGATATAAATGAATTGAAATATTTGTATAAAAAGGTCAGCAGAATTGAAAAGGAATTAAAACTTTACAAAGATGAATTTAGTATGGCAAATAGAGCTAAATATACTTTAAAGGATATAATAGGTGAAAGTAAATATATGGTTGAATTAAGGGATTTTACTAGAAAGATATCAAAAACTAATTCCAATGTATTGATATTAGGTGAATCAGGAACTGGTAAAGAGCTATTTGCCCATGCAGTACATAATAATAGCAATAGAGCAAAATATCCCTTCATCAAAGTAAATTGTGGTGCAATTCCTTATGAACTTCTAGAATCGGAATTGTTTGGATATGAAGAGGGTTCCTTTACAGGAGCAAAAAGAGGGGGAAAGATTGGAAAGATTAAAGCTGCAGATGGGGGAACAATCTTCTTAGATGAGATAGGGGAACTGCCATTAAATATGCAGGTTAAGCTTTTAAGATTTATTCAAGATAAGGAGATTGAAAAAATAGGTTCTATTCATTCAGAAGAAGTGGATGTAAGAATAATTGCAGCCACTAATAAGAATTTAGAAGAAATGATTAAGGATGGATTATTTAGGCTGGATTTATATTATCGTTTAAATGTCGTTACTATAAAGATTCCTCCACTACGAAATAGAAAGAAGGATATTCATATTCTATCTAAATATTTAATGGATAAGATTTCAAGGAAGAATAATATAAGGGTAGATGGAATATCAGATGATGCCTTAGAATATTTAAAGAGATATGATTGGCCCGGAAATGTGCGGGAATTAGAGAATATAATTGAAAGAGCAATTAATCTATTAGATGGAGAAACTATAATTAAAGGAAAGCATTTGCCTTTTAATATTAGAGGTGTGATGAAGGATAAGGTGGTGAAGGAATTAAAGGAAGTTGTTGAAGAGGCAGAAAAACAAGCTATTATAGATAGCCTCATCATATCTAAGGGAAATAGAACTTTAGCAGCAAAACACCTGGGCATAAGTCGTACAAGCTTATATGAAAAAATGGCAAGATATAATATAAATATATAAAAATATTGATATTAAAATATCAGAATATTCATAAAAAAGTACATTTAAAACTGACTTTTGAAAAACTGTCAGGAAAACTTAACAGTATTTTAAGTAAATCAATAAAATTGTAATTATATATTTACACCCTAATGATGAAAAGTAAAAAAAAGTATTTACTTTTACATTAATATTATAATTATTTAAATGAGTATAGGGCTTTTTATATAAAAGCTTCTATACTCATTTTTATTTTTTGGCTTCACCAGTTGGTTTAAAGGTATTTAATTTAAAATAGGCATAGAATTTGCAATTTATGAAATTGAAGAATTTTATAAGGGGGAATGAAGATGTTAAAGGACAAAGTATGTATAGTAACAGGGGGAGCTAGTGGCATAGGATTAGCCATTGCTGAGTCCTTCTCAAGAGAAGGGGCTAAAGTGGTAATGGCAGATATAAATGAAGAAAAGTTAATCAAGGAGTCAGAGAGAATTGGACAAGATTATTTTAAAGGGGACTTGAGTAAAAGAGAAGATTGTTTCAATCTAGTTGACTTTACTGTGGAAAGGTTTTCCAAGGTAGATATACTCGTTAATGTGGCAGGAATACAAACAGTTTCTCCAATTGAAGATTTTCCTGAGGATAAATGGGATTTTATGATTTCTCTAATGCTTACCGCTCCATTTTTATTGACAAAATATGTATGGCCCTATATGAAGAAAGAAGAATGGGGTAGGATAATAAACTTAAATTCAATACATGGGCTAGTAGCATCGGAATTACAGTAAATTCAATTTGTCCGGCATATGTTAGAACACCTTTAGTAGACAATCAGATAGATGATCAAGCAAAATCTCATGGTATTTCAAGGGATAGGGTTATTGAAGAAATAATGTTAGAAAAAGCAGCCGTTAAAAAACTAATAGAACCTTCAACTATTGCAGAAGTAGCTAAATTTCTATGTTCAGAAGCAGGGGCCCACATAACAGGTTCAACTATGACTATCGATGGTGGTTGGACTGCTGGTTAAGTCTAACGAATGGATAGGGGAAAGAGGTTTTTTAATTGAATAAATAAATTATATAGGGGGGTAAATGATTTATGCTTGGTATAATTATTGGATTAGCATTATTAATGGTTTTAGCTTATAGGGGTTATTCAATAATATGGATAGCTCCATTATGTGCAATAGTAGTAGCCCTTACTGGAGGGTTAGAATTACTTCCTGCATATAGGGAGATATATATGGAAGGATTTGTAGGCTTTACTAAATCATGGTTTCTGGTGTTTATGCTAGGAGCTATATTCGGAAAACTGATGGATTATACTGGTGGTGCTAAATCCATAGCTAGATGGCTTACTAAGGTACTAGGTCCAAAAAGAGCAATACTTAGTGTCATAGTTGGTTGCGGAGTATTAACTTATGGAGGAATATCACTATTTGTAGTTGTATTTGCTATGTATCCATTGGCATTAGAGTTATTCAGAGAAGCTAATATTACAAGAAAGCTTATACCTGGTGCAATAGCCCTTGGTTCATTTACTTTCACAATGACTGCAATACCAGGTACACCACAGATTCAAAATTTGATCCCTACAGATTATTTTCATACAACACCTACCGCAGCTCCTATAATGGGCACTGTTGCAGGACTAATACTACTTGTGGGAGGATATCTATACCTTAAATGGAGAGCAAAACAGTTTGCAGCCAAAGGTGAAGGATTCATAGAACCTGAGAAGACATTAGGCTCAAGTGAGACAGCAGTAACTTCTGAATCAGAAACAATGGTACTTCCACATCCATTACTTGCATTCATACCATTGATTGCAGTAATAATTACACTAAATGTACTTGACTGGGATATAGTAGTAGCCTTACTTGCTGGAATAATTATGGCTATGATTATCAGCCCCAAGAAGTTCAAAGGTTTTACAAAAACTATTAGTGAAGGTGCAACTGGATCTATGCTTTCTATAATAAATACATCTGCTGCAGTTGGGTTTGGTAAAGTAGTGGGAGCAGTTCCAGGATTCCAAGCTTTAACTAACCTAATTATGAATATAAAGGGAAGCCCATTGATTTCAGAAGCCATAGCAGTTAACCTATTAGCAGGGGCTACAGGTTCAGCTTCAGGTGGTATGGGAATCGCATTGGAAGCTTTAGGAGAGAAATATTATCAATTGGCATTGGAAACAGGTATAAGTGCTGAAGCTTTTCATAGAATAGTATCACTAGCATCAGGTGGTCTAGATACCCTTCCACACAATGGAGCAGTATTGACATTGCTAGCCGTAACCGGTATGACTCACAAGGATTCATATATTGATATATTTGTTACTTCAGTTCTTTTGCCTGTAGTTGCAACTATTGTAGCTATTATACTTGGAAGTTTAGGAATCTATTAATTAATTGCAAAAACTAAGACTCTCAATTTGGTTTGAGAGTCTTAGTTAATTTTGGATATATGTAATTATGTTAATAAATAGGACTTTAAATTAAATAATATAATAGCAATAAACATAAGCAGACATATGGAGGCGTACGCCATTGATAAGGTATACGCTGTTTTAGTCCCCCAATTATCCTTGTATTTCCTCCCGATAATGATGGCTGGAATGGTGAAAATATAGCAAAATAAATAGAGTATTATGGTATTTGATAAAACAGGGTTACCAAGTCCTAAAAAGCCTAGTGTGGAAATACCGAGACCACTAATACTTGTGCCAGCATCCCATTGTGCACCCCATATAATAGCCAGTAATGCTAATAAAAGAGAAGTTGTTCCAGTTCCTATCTTTCTCTCTGCCATAAAATCACCTCTTTACTGAGTTTAACAGATAAAAAACCCAAAAAAGGAAGTTATTGTTATTAGTTTAATTATATCATCATCAATAACACTTAATCAATTCGTAATTTCCATAATTTATAAGTATATTCCTTTCAGAATTTTTATTATTCATTATTACCTGTTATAGCGGATATATTATCTTTACCAAAGGTATATGAGAATTAATGTATTATTGAAAAGCTTTTCATTATTTATTCAACTTATGGTAGAATATAATATATAGAAAGGAGGTTTTCATATGACCAAGGGAACTAGAGTAGTTGTCAAAAGAGAAATATATGAGTGGGCTATTAAAGAATCTCAGAAAGATTTTGAGGAAATTAAAGCTAAATTTAATAAAATTGAAGATTGGATTGTTCAAAATTCTCATCCAACTTTTAGACAATTAGAGAAATTAGCTAACTATCTAAAAGTACCTTTTGGCTATATGTTTTTAGATAAACCTCCGAAGACTAATGTTATAGATGCAGAGTTTAGGAGAATAGGAGATAAAATACCTAATATGAGTAAGAGTCTAAAAGACACTATCTATGACATGAGTAGAAAGCAAAATTGGATAAGTGAATATAGAAAAGTAAACGGTTGGAATAAAGTAATTCCAGACAGTTTTAGTGATTTAGATAAAAGTGACTATTTTGAGTTTGCAAAAAAAGCTAAAGATTTTTTAGATTTGGATGAGTATTGGTATAACGATTTTAAAGATAATAGAATTGCTTATAATTTTTTAAGAGATAAGATTGAAAATAAGGGAATGCTTGTAATGCAAAGTGGAATAGTAGGTACAAATACTCATAGAAAACTAGATATTAATGAGTTTAGGGGGTTTATGCTATATGATGATCTAGCTCCATTAATATTTATAAATACTAACGATAGTCAAGCCGGGAAAATATTTACTCTAATTCATGAGTATATCCATATATTATTAAGGGAAGATGATGTATTTTTTGATGCAGATTTAGATAATAAACTAGAAAAAGAAGTAAATAGTATTACAGCGGAATTTCTAATGCCAAAATCCCATATTGAAACTCTATGGGATGAAGATGACAAGAGTTTAAATCAAATAGAAAAAATTAGTAAGGTATTTAATGTAAGTAAATTATCTTTAGCTATTAGACTTAGAGAACTAGGATTAATAG
>JAAYEU010000147.1 GCA_012728595.1 Tissierellia bacterium | reverse complement strand
TGCTGCTATTACAAGAGGGCTTCTAGTAGGTCTGCCTGCAATTTCCGGATGAAGGTTTCTATTAAAGGTTACTACACATAGATCTTTATCTGATGATAGAATTGAAGCACCTAATATGCGGGCAAACTCTTGACAAAGTTTATTGTCCCTTCTTCTTCCACCTCTTTCATCAAAAAAGTCATCATCACTATATCTTGAATTATTATTGCCACAATAGCTTGTCATGCTTATCCTCCTTTCAGTACTTATATATGCAGGAAGGAGGATAAGGTGATATGATTTTACTATTTCTATTTGCTTAATTATGTGAGATTTAGATAGTCTTTTTATTCGTATATAGCCGCTGCCCTACACCAAGCACCGGTGGCTCCCTTAATTTTTACAAGAAAAGTAAATACTTTAAACCCTATAGGTGAAGGAAGTGCTGATAAATTAGCTAGCTTTTTAATTTAAATATACTCCCTTTTTCTTCCATGATAGTAGCTAGGCCATGAGACTCTAAATAATTTTGTGTTTATAAAATTATTGCACCTTTACTGACAAGAATTAAATTCGGTTATTTGGATATTCAAGACCCTTAGTTTATCTTTATTTTCCCATTGATTTTTGAATTTATGCAACAAAATTTAAAGTTTTGGAAATAATTCATAATGAAAATTTATATTCTTTTAAAGCTTCTTTTAATGGAAAGAGAGACTATAGCTTTAAAATAGTTTTGCTGTTTTTGCTATAGTCTCTTTACTATATCCAGCTTTTAAAGATAATTTTCTATTCTACCCTCAAAGAATATCATTAGTTGGTTTAATATCAGGTCCCTATTTTTATATCTTTGAGTCCATTTCTTAGTACCGTTTTGCGTTGCTAAATTCAATATCTTCTCTAATGCTTGATCTGATGGGAATACTGACTTCGTCTTTGTAACTTTCCTTAACTATCTATGAAAACCTTCAATTATGTTTGTGGTATACATACATTATGGTCCTAATCTCAATTGGATATTTGAAAAATGGTGATAGTACCTCCCAATTCATTTCCCAACTTTTCAATGCATAATGATACTTTTTGCCCCACTTTTCTTCTAGTTTTGTTAAATTATCTAGTGCAGTTTCTTCATTAATAGTTTTATATAAACTCTTAAAGTCTTTGGAGAATTCTCTTAAATCCTTGTAACTTACGTATTTGAAGGAGCTTCTAAGTTGATGCATTGGGCATCTTTGAATTTCAGCATTAGGATAAGTGCTTGTATTCCTTCTTTTATTAGTCCTATTAGGCCATCTACACTAAATATTAGTACTTCTTCTACACCTCTATTTTTAGTCGTTTACTACTCCTAAGCAAAACTTAGAAGTTTCATTTTCGCCAATCCAAATATCGAGTACATCTTTGTATCCATCTATACTTACACCTAAGACTACATAAGCGGCCTTATTCTTAATTTGCCCATCTTCTCTAACCTTGTAATGAATAGCATCCATGAAAACAAATGGGTATATTGGTTCTAAGGGTCTGGTTTGCCATTCTTTTAAATGCTTGTTTTAGTTCATCTACAAAATAATTTACAACATCATATTGAAATTTTCCCTTATATATAACAATATTCATTTACAATCTCTCCTTTAATTACCATCCTACTATTAGACATTTAAAAGCTTATTTATTTTTTAAATTTAAGTTACATTATAAGGATTTCAATATTATAATATTAATATAAAGCTCTTTCTTTGCTGTAAAAATTCATGTCTATACAATTTTTATAATAACTTTACAAACTTTTTCAATCTGTCCTCTAGTTAATTTTACTGAACTTGGCAAGTTTAATCCTTTTTTGCTTAGTTCTTCTGTAACTGATAAATCTCCACGTTTACAGTTTATATATGGTGGCATATTGTGTACTGGTGCAAAAAATGGCCTAGATTCTATTTCATTTTCTGCGAATATTTTTATTAATTCATCTCTAGATACACCATATTCATCTTCTATAACTATGGAATAAAGCCAATATACATTTTTAGCCCATTCCTTTTCTTCGGGTAGTGTTATGCCTTTTACATTTTTAAGTAATTTATTATAATATGCAGCATTTTTTCTTTTAATTTCAATATACTCATCAATATTTTCTAATTGAGCACAACCCATAGCAGCTAGTATATTAGGCATTCTAAAATTATATCCTATTTCAGGATGATAGAATGATTTGTTTTCATTAACAACTTTGGCTTGTGTAGATAAGAATTTTGCTTTTTCTCCTAGCTCCTCATTATTTGTAACCAGCATTCCTCCAGCACCAGTAGTAATAAGCTTATTGCCATTAAAACTAAAACAACCTATATCACCTATGGTTCCAACGTACTTATCTTTATAAAGTGCACCTAAACTTTCCGTAGCATCTTCTATTATATAAAGATTATATTTCCTAGCTATTTCTACTAGTTTATCCATATCTACTGGGTGACCGTATAGGTGAACTGGAAGAATTGCTTTCGTTTTAGGTGTAATCAATTCTTCTACCTTATCAACATCCATTACATATGTATCTCTTAATGCATCTACAAAAACTGGTTCTGCTCCAACATATTTTATTGTATTCACAGGAGAAATAAAAGTTAGAGAAGGAACTATTACCTCATCCCCTTCTCCTATCCCCAAAACCTTTAACGCTAAAAAGAGTGCTGTAGTCCCATTCGATGTAGTTATGGCTTTTCTTGCATTTAAGTACTCACTAAATTCCTTTTCAAATCTATCTACATAGGAACCAGCAGATGAAACCCAATTTGTATCTAAGCATTCTTTAATATATTTCCATTCATTACCTCTAATCTCTGGTACACATAATTGTATCATATAATCAACCTCAATTCTTATACATTATATATCTCTGGTTTATAGTATTTCATATTATTTTCTATCCATTGAATTGTCTCTTTTAATCCCACTTCAAGGGTGTATTTAGGCTGCCAACCAGTTAATTCCCTTAT
>JAAYEU010000146.1 GCA_012728595.1 Tissierellia bacterium | reverse complement strand
CATGGCCCTTAGCAGGGTGACCTTTAGGAATAAAAAGATTGGCGGTCTTTGGTTTATAATCTTCCTGGTACTAAATGGTATAATAGCCTTCAGCCAAATAAGGATTACCCAATTACTGCCCTATTATTTAGATTTGTCCACATTTACAATTGGCTCAGCGGATATGTTAGGTAACAGTTTTCACATGGATGTTGACCGATACGGTATTATGATGACTGGAGAACTTGGAAATCTATTATTTAACATACCAAGCTTTATCTATAGTTTAATAATAGGAGTTTTAATGTTTCTAGGTACTGGATATCTAGTCGAAAACAAAATCGATTTATAGTCAATTGGAAAGGAATAACTAAAAGCATGGCGATTTTGGCCATGCTTTTTTAACAATTTTTGTCCACTGATAGGTTATTCCTACCATTTTTACACCATAGTCAAACCCCTTTAAGTTATTGAGCAAATGGTTTTGGATTTAATTACCTTACTTTCTATTTATTAAAAAAGGAAAAGTAAATGAGTAAAGGGAAATGGACTCTTCGACATTTGGTTAATTACTTGCCTCAGCATTATAAAGCAAAACATAATTTTTGATGAAATCTCCCTCTTCTTTGGATATAATAAGAGAAACAGAAATATATATAATAAAGGATGTTTTGAATGGGGGATTGGAATGAGTAATAAGCTTATTTTTTCAATTGGAATCTTTTTTGTATTATTGATACTATTCATAGCAGCAGTACTTATTAGCGAATATAGGAATATGGATAGATTAAAGGAAGAATACCCTAATATATCGGAAAGGGCTTACGATTATAGGAAATCCAGATTGAAGGTTTGGGCTGTAAATTTAATCTTAAAATTTTTATTTCCTCTCTTATTTTTAACTACTGGTTTATCCAAAAAAATAGGTAGTTTTGCACAAGGCAGTGGAAGGGGCTTGTTTTTAACTGGACTCATATATGTAATAATATTTTCCCTTATAGATTTATTGGTATCTTTGCCTACTGGCTTTTATGGGGGATTTATTCTAAAACATAGGTATGGCCTATCTAATCAATCCATATTCAGGTGGCTGGAATTAGTTTTGAAAAGTTTTACATTAAATACCCTGGTGTTTTCCTTAGTAGTATGGTTTCCCTACTATCTAATATATAATAGTCCAAATAGATGGTGGTTGTATTTGGGACTTCTTTCTATACCCGTAATAGCTTTTACCACCTTTATCTCTCCCATGTATGTAGATCCTATATTTAATAGATATACTTCCATAGAGGATGAGGAATTGGGTAGGGATATTAAGAAGCTTTTACAAAAGGCAAATATAGAGGATGCTAAGATCTATAAGGTGGATAAAAGTAGAGACACCAAAGAGATGAACGCCTATATGACGGGAATATTCAAATCTAAAAGGATAGTTCTATGGGATACTACTATAGAGAATTTGGGAAGGGATGAGGTTCTAGCCGTAACAGCCCATGAAATAGGCCATTATATCAAGGGACACATTTGGAAGAGTATAATATTGGGAGGTTTATTTTCCATACTCTTAATCTACCTAGTGTATATAACCTCCAACTGGATGCTTATAAATTCCAGAGGAGCTTTTGGTTTTAATAGATTATCCGATATGGCATCCCTGCCTTTAATCATACTTGTATTAAATTTCTATATGTTTTTGGCAAATCCAATAATAAATTTGGCTTCAAGACAGATGGAAAGAGAAGCAGATTTAGTAGAGATAGAACTTACAAAAAATAAAGAGGCAGCCATATCCACCATGATTAAACTAAACCAAGGTAATTTAAGCATACCTCGACCAAGTAAAATATATAAAACATGGTACCATACTCATCCTCCGACTGAGGAGAGGATAAAATTCTTTGAGGATTATCAGTATTCCAATAGATAATCCTTAAGTCCCCTTCTTAGATTTAGTCTTTTTAGTTTCTTCAAGGCCTTATTTTCAATCTGCCTTATCCTTTCCCTAGTCAAATTAAATCTATTGCCAATAGCCTCTAGGGTTAAAGGGTCGTTTCCATTTAAACCAAATCTAAGCTCTAAAATTTCCCTTTCTTTAGGGGACAATATCTCTAATACTTCTATTACCTGTTCCTTTAAGCTGTCGGAGATAATTTTGTCTTCAACGGAAATATCTTGACAAGGAATATAATCTTGAAGCTCTACATAGTTTTCATCTGAATCGGTGTTAATAACAGCGTTTAGAGAGGTAAAGTTGGAATAATTCCTTTTATAATAATGGAGTAAAAAGTATTCTTGTTCAGTCATATTAGCTTCATTACACATATTCTTTAAATCCATTTCTTCGTTTTTAGAAATATAAGTATTTTCCATCGTAGATAAGGTGCTAATCTTCTCGTATATGTAGGCAGGAAGCCTAATCATATATCCGTTATTTATCAAGGCCCTATCCATCTGCTGTACTATCCAATAGTAGACATAGGTAGAAAAGCTGGTGTCCTTAGTAGTATCGAATCTTTCTATTCCTTTCATCATTCCAATTACCCCTTCTTGTACTAAATCCTCTAATGTGTAACAGCTGGGGTTTTTAATCCTTTTCTTTGCAGCAGCATATATTAAACCTAGATTGTTTATTATAATCTTATTACGAATATTTATATCCCTGTTTTTCTTGTAAAGAGCTACAAGCTCTTCATTGGAAAGACGATCACTATCCATTAAATCCAATTGTTGGGCTTTCATTTCCATCACCTAATATATTATATTCTACGCCCATTTATAAAATCCTTCCTAATGATTAAACTATTGAAGTAAATTTTATTATGTTATATAATTTATATAACATATAGAAAGGATGAAGGGTATGATCATTAAAATAGACTTCGAATCGGAAATCCCCATATATGAACAGTTGGGTAGGCAGATAATAGAGGGAATAGCCAAGGGGGAATTAAAAAAGGGAGAGCAATTACCTTCTGTAAGGCAGTTAGCTGAGGATATTGGGATAAACCTCCATACGGTCAATAAGGTCTATAATATATTAAAGAACGAGGGCTTTTTAACCATAGATAGAAGAAAAGGAGCCATGGTAAATAACCTAATGCCGGAAGTTACAGAGGAATTTATGGATTTTATAGTAAGAGAATTAAAATTTATAATCCATAATAGCTATTGTAGAGGCATGGGAAGGGAGGAGTTTTTAAATATCTGTAAGAGTATTTATGACGAATTGGAGAATAAATAAGGGTGGTGATTTTGGTGGATGAAAGAGGAGTATTAATATTAATAAATGCTTTTGTGCTTTTGTTGAGCTTAATAATCCAGCTTATAACCCCTAGGGCTAGTAGGAAAAATATATTGTTTGGCGTTAAGGTGCCAGAATATGCTATGGAGGATAGGGAAGTTTTAAATTTAAAGAATAGATTTACCCTATTTAATCTTTTAATAGGGATTCCCCCTATAATCATTTTATCCTTATTGCTATATAGATTCCCAAACCCTATTCTTCAAATAATAATAACATTTGGCTATTTAGGGCTATTATTTTTAATTTATTTGAAATTCAATTTTAAAGCCAAAGCTTTAAAAAAGGAGAAAAATTGGGATAAAGACAGTAAAAAGATTGTGGTTGTAGATATAAGGTATAGTAGGGATAAATCTAAAATAGGGATTATATCTCCCCTATGGTATTTGATCCCCTTAACGTTAGTGGCCTTTAATCTTATATTAGGAATTGTTCTATATCCTGATTTGCCTGATAAAATTCCAACCCATTGGAATTTTAAGGGGGAGATAACCACCTATGCCGATAAATCCTATGGAACTGTACTTCTATTACCCTTCTTTCAACTGTTAACACTAGGAATTCTATATTTTTCTCATTGGAGTATCGGAAGGACAAAGCAGCAGATAGACCCAGATAATCCTGAAATATCTTTAAAGAAAAATATCATATTTAGAAAGGCCTGGTCAATCTATCTATTTATTCTAACCATATTGATAACCCTATTGTTTACAGCTTTGGGCCTGCTTTCCTATGGAATATTTTTTAAAACCATAAAAGCAATCAATATAATTGCCTGGATTATAGTAGGCTTTAGTATGATTGGGGCAATTATACTCAGCATAAAACTAGGCCAAGGTGGAGAAAGGTTAAAGCTTGATGGGGAGGAAGGGCTAAAAAAGGGTTACGATAAAGAGGACGATCATCTATGGAAATTAGGAAATACTATATACTATAATCCGGAGGACTCTTCCATCTTTGTAGAAAAACGCTTTGGGGTTGGCTGGACAGTCAATGTAGGAAGACCTTTAGGAATGTTTATCATGATAATGCCCTTTATAATAACCATCATAACCTTAATAATTGCATATAAATTGTAGGAATATAAAAAAATTAAAGTGATGGAATCCATCACTTTAATTATGCCTTTTAGATAGATCCTCCAGTAGCTGGGAGGTCAGTTTGTTTATATCTTCCACTTTAGCATTCAATTCTTCAAATTTTTTACTTAGTCTATCATCCTTTGTTCTAGCTAAATCATTAGATGTAAGGAGCATATTGATGCTATTCAAGCATTGGGTGGTGTTCCAATTGTACTCCTCAATTTTTTTAGTCTGATCCAATATTTCGCCAATGGCTTTTGGATTTTCCATTTTATTTTCCATAGGATTCATCCTCTCTTAGTATTGCATTTTTCCCTAATTATTATGTACTGAAAAAGAAAAATTATTAGATTAAATTTTAAAAAGAAACCATTTACATGTATCTATTTCATATTTTAATTCGTATATTTTTCTAATGTTGTTAATTGTGCTTTCACACCTGTAGAGGATCATCCTATTGCCTGCTAGTTTTTCTTCTTCAGCAAACAAAACCCTATCTACTTTTACCACTCTATATAGGTTGTTTTCATCCACTATCCTGTATCTTAATGGAATTGGATTTTTATCCTTAGTAAACCAGGCGATCATCTCTATGGGCTTCATCAATACCTTCATAAATATCACCCCTATAAAAGGCTAGACATCATAGGATAATCTTCCTCTGCTACTACTCCGCCAATAATAGGTCTGACGCCGGAGTGTAAAAAACAAGAACGGATTATGGAATTATATCCATATTTATTTCGTATCTTATCTATAGTCTTATCCAAAATTTCTTCCTTCTCATTGTAATCTTCTAGGAGGGATAGCTGCTGAAATTCATTAGAATAGAATTCAGAAATACTCACGGAAAATCGCCTTATAGGTTCTCCCTGCCACATTTCATCGAATAGCTTTTTGGCAGTTCTATATATAACATTGGTAGAATCGGTAGCTATACTTAATTTTCTTTGATGGGAGTAGGAATAAAACTTATCATTTTTTAGGGAAACGGAAATTACCCTTCCACACTGCTCTAGATTTCTAACTCTCATACCCACCATTTCCGATAAGGCCAATAAGAACATATGACTTTCCCTTCTATTGTCCACATCATAGGAGGTAGTGGTGGAATTGCCTATGGATTTTATGGGAAGGGGGGTGTTTCTTACTGGGGAATTTTCTATCCCATTGGCATACTCCCATACGACTAACCCTGGTTTTTTCAACCAAGAGTATATATATTCCCTGTCCAGTTTAGCCAGTTCTCCTATGGTAAAAATCCCCCTTTTATTTAGCTTGGCTTTAGTCCTAGGGCCTACCATAAAGAGTTCATCTACTGGCAAAGGCCACATCTTATTTTCTATTTCATCATGGAAAAGGGTATGGACCCTATTAGGCTTTTTAAAGTCTGAAGCCATTTTAGCCAATAATTTGTTGGGGCCTATGCCTATATTTACCGTAAAACCCAACTCCCCCCTTATTCTCTCCTTTATCTCATAGGCAGTATCTAGGAAGTTTTTTTCACTATTATAAGAATAATCCATAAATACCTCATCTATGGAATACCTTTGAACATAAGGGGAATATCCCTCTAGCAGCTTTATCATAGAATTACTGGCCTTCATATACCTTTCATAGTTAGGGGGAACTATGGTTAAGTTTGGGCATTTCTGCCTGGCTGAATAGATGGTCTCTCCAGTTAAAATGCCAAACTTCTTTGCTGGAATGGATCTAGCCAATACTATTCCATGCCGCTTGGATTCATCTCCTCCTACTATGGAGGGAATATCTCTTAGATCTATAGCTGCTCCGTGTTGCAATCTATATACCGCTTCCCAAGAGAGATAGGCAGAATTAACATCTATATGGAATATAATCCTCTTTTTCATTAAAATCCCTCCTAGGCCTATTATAACAGAACGTATGTTTTATGTAAATACTTTTTTGATATTTAAAAATATTATTGGATTGAGCAATTATTATGGGATTTTTAGGTTATATATAATATGAAGTTTATATTAAATTTGGGGAGTGATCATATGAATATAGATGACTTAACCATTAATACCATAAGAGTTTTATCGGCAGAAGCTGTAGAAAGGGCTAAATCTGGCCATCCAGGTATGCCTTTGGGAGCAGCTCCAGCTGCCTATACCCTTTGGGCAAGAGTAATGCGGCATAACCCTAAAAATCCAAATTGGATAAATAGGGACAGGTTTATTTTGTCGGCAGGTCATGGTTCTATGCTACTCTATTCATTACTACACCTATTTGGATATGGTTTAGATATGGAGGATATAAAAAACTTCAGGCAACTAGATAGTAAAACTCCTGGCCATCCCGAATATGGCCATACAGTAGGGGTGGAGGTAACCACCGGTCCTTTAGGCCAGGGCTTTGCCAATGCAGTAGGCATGGCTATGGCAGAGGCCCATCTAGCAGCCTATTTTAATAGACCAGGCCATAAAATAATAGACCACTATACTTACGTACTCGCTGGAGATGGCTGCTTAATGGAAGGCATTAGCTATGAAGCTGCTTCCTTGGCAGGGCATTTGGAATTGGGAAAACTAATTGTACTCTATGATTCCAACTCCATTACAATAGAAGGAAGGACCAACCTAGCTTTTAGAGAGGATATATCTAAACGCTTCCAAGCTCTAGGTTGGGAGTATTATAGGGTAGAGGATGGAAACGATATAGAAGCGATAGAAAAAACCATTAAGAAAGCTAAGATCAATACTTCCAAACCATCCTTAATAGAGATAATTACAGAAATTGGGTATGGTTCACCTAAACAAGGCCAAAGCTCTGCCCATGGAGAACCCCTAGGGCAAAAAAATCTAATGGAACTGAAGAAAAACTTAAACTGGAAACAAGAAGAATTTACTGTGCCAAAAGAGGTCAAAGAGCATATGAAGAAGTTAATAGAAAAAGGTGTGAAAGCAGAAGAGAATTGTAAGAGAAGGTGGAAGAAGTATAAGGAAGAATATCCCCATTTAGCTGAGGAGCTGATAAGCTGGCTGAATTTCGAAATCCCCAAGGACTTTTTAAAATCGGAAGATTTTTGGAATTTTAGTGAAAGCTTATCCACCAGGGAAGCCTCTGGCATCCTAATAAATAGATTAGCAGAAAAAATACCCAATCTAATGGGAGGCTCGGCAGATTTAGCCCCTTCCAATAAGACCACTATACAGAATAGGGAATCCTTTTCAGCCTCTAATTATGCTGGTTCCAACATACACTTTGGAGTTAGGGAGCATGCTATGGCTGCCATACTAAATGGAATGGCCCTACACGGTGGATTAAGGGTGTATGGTGGGACTTTCTTGGTATTTAGTGACTATATGAAGCCTGCCATGAGATTATCAGCCCTTATGAATTTGCCGGTAACCTATGTATTAACCCATGATAGTATTGGAGTAGGAGAGGATGGCCCAACCCACCAACCTATTGAACATCTAGCCATGTTAAGGGCTATGCCCAATATGACGGTTATTCGTCCAGCCGATGCAAGGGAAACGGCAGCAGCTTGGTATCTGGCCTTGACAAGGAAAAGCCCAACGGCCTTAATACTCTCAAGGCAGAGCTTGCCCCTGATAGAGGGAAGCGGCAAAGAGGCCTTAAAGGGAGCCTATGTATTAAGGGAAGATGAAAAGATTGATATAATCCTAATGGCAACGGGTTCTGAGGTCCAATTAATCTATGAAGCCTCCAATAGACTAAGGGAAAAGGGAATTGGCACAAAAGTCATAAGTATGCCTTCCTGGGAAGTATTTGAGGAACAAAGTAGGGAGTATAAGGAAGAAGTACTTCCTAAAGAGATAACTAAAAGATTAGCTGTAGAAGCAGCAGCTTCTTTAGGTTGGCATAAATATGTAGGTGGCAATGGAAAAGTTCTAGCTATGGATGAATTTGGGGCAAGTGCACCAGGAAATAAACTATTTGAAAGATTTGGATTTACAGTAGAAAAAGTTGTAGAGGAAGCTTTAAGACTATTGAAAGCAGAATAATCATGTTGCTAATTATCTAAAATTGTAGTATGATAAAGCTAGATAAAAACTTAATATTTTAATATAGGTTGCTTGAGCATTAATAGGGAAACAGGTGAAAATCCTGTGCGGTCCCGCCGCCGTGAGGTATTTTAGTAGTTTATGATGCCACTGGGAAACTGGGAAGGCAAACTACTATTACAAGCCGAGCCGGAAGACCTGCCTATATTAGTACTGCAACAACTTCACGAGGAATGGAGGTGTTGTATGATTAGATGGGTGTTCTCATCTTGAACCCCAGCCTATAATACAGTATGCAAACCTTTCAGCTTGAAGTTGGAAGGTTTTTTATTTTATTACAAAAGCTATAAGCTAACTATTTAAAAGAATCATTAACAAGCTGAGGAGGAATATTATGAACAAAAAATTAATAGCAATTCTATCCGTATTAGTAGTTACAGTGTTGTTATTCGTTGGTTATAAGACCTTTTTAAGCCCTAAAGGGGTAGAAGGCCAGAAGGCAGTTACTATACAGGTAATCAATAAAAATGAGGACGTAGATGAAACCTTCCAGTACAATACAGACCATGAGTTTTTATTAGAACTTTTAGAGGAAAAGGAAGAAGAGCTGGGAGTTACTTTTGAACATTATGATATTGGTACCATGGTAACTGGAATGTTAGGCTATGTAGCCAATCCCGAAAATCAAGAATACTTCCATGTCTATATTAATGGGGAAGATGCAATGACAGGGCCAGGGGAAATCCCTCTAAACGATGGAGATACTTACATCTTTGAATTGAAGAATTATTAAAGCCATGAGAATTAGAGATATTGCCCTTATAGGTATCTTAAGTGCAATTATTACAGCAGGAAAACTGGCCCTAAGCTTCATACCCAATGTAGAAGTGGTTACCCTATTATTTATTGCCTATACCATGGTATTTGGCTATAAGAAAGCCTTGTTGATAGCGGTGGTATTTACAACTACTGAAATATTCATATATGGGTTTTCCACCTGGCTATTAGGATATTATTTAATCTGGCCCATTCTAATAATGGTAACGGAACTACTAAAAAAGAGGGCAAAGTCTGAGTATGGCTATGCTATTATTGGGGCTATATTTGGTTATACCTTTGGATTTTTCTTTGCTGTAGTCGAATCTCTCTTTTATGGGGTTGCCTATGGATGGGTTTATTGGATTAGGGGTCTATTATTTGACCTAGTCCATGGGACTTCTAATTTCATAATAATCCTAGTTCTTCTCAAGCCTATAGTGGATATATTGAATAGGTTAAAAAGGACTTATTATGGAGTTTAAAGCTAAGGCATTGCCTTGGCTTTTTGTTTTGGCAAATTTTTTCTCATTTTAATAATGAATTTTTTGGCAATAATTCCATTCGATATGGTAAAATAATTTAGGTAGTATTAGGGTTTATACTTATAAATAAATGGATAGAATATGAGGTGAGATGGTGAAAGCTAAAGCTGTTATTCTTGGAGCTAATTATTACATAGGCTTGAGTATTATTCGTTGTCTAGGAATTCATGGAATACCTACTGTAGCCATAGATTATTCCCAAAAAGGCACTTATGGCTTTTATTCTAAGTATTGTTCGGAAACCTTAATTGGTCCAAACTGTAAAGAAGACCCTGAGGGGTTACTAAACTTCCTGGTAGAGTATGGCAAAAAACAAAACCATAAGCCAGTTTTATTTCCTTCTGCTGATGGATATGTGGAATTCATAGATAAATACCTGTCTACTCTATCAAAATATTATTTAACTACTCAAACAGCAGAGGGGCTATATACAAAAGTAATGGATAAGGGACAGTTACATTCCCTAGCCAAAGAACATGGCTTATTGGTGCCGGAGACAGTCCACATAGATGAGGAAAACTTTAAGGAGAAGGTAGGAGAATTTATAAAATTTCCATGTCTGGTAAAGCCAACCGATTCCCCAGCCTTTGTATCTAAGTTTAGAAAGAAATTATTCAAGGTACATAACATGAGGGAATTGGAAGAAGCTATAGAAAGGGCCACTTCAGCCAACTTTGAGGTAATAGTCCAAAGGATTATACCTGGCTTTGATGACCACATGTATACCTTTGATGCCTATCTAAATCAAGCTGCCAAGGTAACTCACTGGGTGACCTGCCAAAAATATAGGCAGTTTCCCATTAATTTTGGAGCTTCTGTTTATACAGGGCAAAAATATATACCAGACTTATATGATATAGGGGCTAAATTCTTAGAGGCTATTGGCTACAAGGGTTTTGCTGAAATAGAGTTTAAGAAGGATGCTGATACTGGCAAATACTATTTAATAGAGATTAACACCAGAACCACCAATCTTAATAGTCTTCTTTTTAAGGTAGGAGTCAATATGCCCTATATAGCTTATAGAGAACTGATAGGTAAGCCTATTAAACCCTATGCCGTTACCCATGATACCAACCTAGTCTTTTGGTATGCCTATGAAGACTTATATGCCATAAGGGATTATTTAAAGACTGGGCAATTGAAAGTAATGGATATAATAAAGTCCTTTAACAAGCCAAAGGCCTATGCCATCTGGGATTGGAAGGACCCAAAACCTGCCTTTGCCTTTGTGGGTAATAAATTCAATTCCTTAATTGGAAAAATGCTTAAGTTTAATAGATAAGACTACTTTAGCGAAGGGGGCACTAAGGATGAAGCTATATAGTTTACTCCAATCTATAGAGTTACTTGAGTCCTGGAATGAAAGGGATGTAGAAATAAGGGGGCTTGCTTATAATTCTAAGGATGTAAAGCCAGGGGATTTATTTATTTGCATAAAGGGAAGCAAGGCCGATGGACATGATTATATTCAGCAGGCCATTGAGAAGGGAGCAGTAGCGGTAATCGTTGAAGATTATCAAGAGATTGATATTCCACAATTTCGAGTAAGGGATAGCCGAAAAGTCTTAGCCAACTTAAGCCACAATTATTATGGTCGCCCTTCTGAAAAGATGAAGGTAATTGGCATTACAGCCACCAACGGAAAAACCTCTACTTCCTTTATGGTCAACTCTATACTGGAAAGCTATAGTATAAAAACGGGCCTAATAGGCACCGTTATGGTGAAATATGGAGGTTTTATAGAACCAGCAATATTAACAACTCCCGAATCCTTAGACCTTCAGCGTCATTTTGCCCAAATGAATAGAAAGGGAGTTTCCCATGTGGTAATGGAGGTTTCCTCTTCAGCCCTAGAGCTTAATAGGGTGGATGAAGTGGATTTCGATATAGTAACTTTAAACAATATAGGAAGAGAGCACATCGACTTACACACTTCCTTTGAAAAATACTTTGAATACAAGGCTAGCCT
>JAAYEU010000145.1 GCA_012728595.1 Tissierellia bacterium | reverse complement strand
GGCTCCTTCAATCAGTCCAGGAATATCTGCAATTACGAAGCTTTCCTCTTCTCCTATTCTTACTACTCCTAAATTGGGTTTTAGAGTAGTGAAATGGTAGTTTGCAATTTTAGGTTTGGCTGAAGACATTATGGAAAGTATGGTAGATTTCCCTACATTTGGAAAACCTATTAGCCCTACATCGGCTAATAACTTTAATTCCAATATAATGGTCCTTTCTTCACCTTTAGTGCCTGGCTCTGCAAATCGTGGAGCCTGTCTAGTGGGAGTAGCAAACTTAGCATTTCCTCTACCACCCTTGCCACCCTTAGCAATTACATACATTTGATTATGCTCTTTAATATCTACTATTACCTTACCCGTTTTAGCATCCTTTACTAGGGTTCCTACAGGTACCTTAAGGATTAAATCCTTTCCATCTTTCCCAAATTGTTTCTTAGTTTTGCCATTTTCCCCATCTTCAGCTTTATAGAAGCGTTTGTATCTAAAATCCATCAAAGTCCTTATGCCTTCATCACCTACTAAGATAACGCTTCCTCCTCTGCCCCCATCTCCTCCATAAGGGCCTCCAGATGGCTCATACTTTTCCCTTCTAAAAGCTACTGCCCCATCCCCACCTTTTCCTGCCTTTAAAACTATTTCAGCTATATCAACAAACATATTATCAATCCCCTATAATTTTGTAATTTAATTATACCAGCTTATATAAGGCTGTCAATATTGAAATTTTCATCACTTAGTATATTCTTGTCTTTTGAAAATATTCTAATACCATCCAAGAAAAAAAGCCTACCTTACGGTAAGCTCATTTTATGCTAATTCCTCTACAGGATAAACGCTAACTTGTTTTCTATTTCTACCTTTTCTTTCAAATTTAACAACACCATCTATCTTCGCAAATAGAGTATCATCGCCACCTCTACCTACATTGTTACCAGGATGAATCTTAGTACCTCTTTGTCTTACTAAGATATTCCCAGCTAATACAAATTGTCCATCGCCACGTTTCACACCTAGTCGTTTTGATTCACTATCTCTACCGTTTCTTGAACTACCTACTCCTTTTTTAGTAGCAAATAGTTGTAAATTTAGCTTAATCATCTTTCCACCTCCCTATATTTAAGAGTCACATACTTGGGGTAACTTTCTATTATCGAATTTATACCTAATTCCAATGTTTTCAAAACAGTTTCAGTTTTAAGCCTTATGCCAGGTTCTAGATTATTGGGCAAAACCACATCCATTATTCCTTCATTATCGTCTATATTATAAATCAAATCCTCTTCAGGTACTTCACACACTTTAACTAGGGAGATCAAAGTAACCTGAGCTAATACTGAAACTGCAGCACAGACTATATCCTTGCCCTTAATATCAAAACCCGCATGGCCTGATATATGATACCTTTTAATATGACCTAGTCTATCTTTAAATATGGTAACCCTAATCATATTAACCAACAATCTTTTCAATTTTCAATTTAGTATAGGGTTGACGATGACCTTGCTTCTTCTTGTAATTCTTCTTTGGCCTATATTTAAATACTATTATCTTCTTAGACTTTCCTTGTTCTAATACAGTTGCTTCTACTTTTGCTCCATCTACATAAGGCCTTCCAACTACCATGTCGTCATCCTTTGAAATAAGAAGAACTTTAGTTAAATCTACCTTATCTCCTTCTTCTGCATCAAGCTTTTCAACAAATACAACATCCCCTTCTTGAACCCTGTATTGTTTTCCGCCTGTTTCTATTATAGCATACATTTTAATATTGCACCTCCTCTAACCAGTCTCGCCAATGTTAGGTGACTAAGCTTTAACCCACATTGAGCGGCCACCTACAGACAAACATTTTATCAGATATATGGTTAATTGTCAATATTTCTATATAAAATTCTGCCACTTCCATTACAATTAGGACATTCTTGGATAAAAGAGGTGTTTAAGCTGTTTCTAATCTTTTTTCTGGTTAATTCCACCAAACCTAATTTAGTAATTCCGATTATATTGGCCTTGTTTCTGTCATGGCTTAAACATTCTTCCAATCTTTCTAGCACCAAGTCTACATCCTTCTTATCCTTCATATCTATAAAATCTATTATTATTATTCCACTTATGTCCCTTAATCTAATCTGCCTTGCTATTTCTTCACAGGCTTCCAAGTTAGTTCTAACTACTGTATCTTCTAGATTATCCTGACCTATAAATTTCCCCGTATTAATATCTATGGCGGTTAAAGCCTCTGTTTCATCTATGACTATATATCCACCACTATTTAGGAAAACCCGCCTATTCAAAGCTGTCTTAATCTGGTCCATTATCTCCCTTTGATAGAAAATATTAAAATCCCTATCATAATAGATTTTCTCCTTTAATTTAGGAAACATAACACCCTGGAAGCTTATAATGCTTTCATATTTTTCCTTATCATTTAATATTATTCTATCTATCCTTTCATTATAAACATCTCGGATTATCTGATGGGCAAGGTCTATCTCCTTATATATAAGTTTAGGACAGGGTAGAAAATTCCTTTCCCTTTCAATTTTTTGAAATATATCTATTAATAGATTATATTCATCGGCTAGTAGTTTCTCTTCCACTCCTGCCGCATTAGTTCTAAAGATCAACCCATAGTCATATTTCTTAATATTAGCCCCTATTTCCCTTAGCCTTTTGATTTCATCCATATCCTTAATCTTCCTAGAAAGGGAAATCTTATTTGAATAAGGGGTTAATACTACATACCTACCAGGCAGGGTTATATGGGTGGTAACCTTAGCTCCTTTGTTTTGGGAGGGCTCTTTTAATACTTGGACTATTATATCGTCTCCCTTTTTAATTATATCATCGATGTTGACTTTCTGGTTTTTATCCATCCTCTTGGGTAAAGCCTGTTTAACATAAAGATAGGCATTTTTACCCTCCCCTATATCCACAAAAGCAGCTTCCATCCCAGGCAACACATTTTCTACACGCCCTCTGTAAATATTCCCCACCTGCTTTTTATTTTCCTTATCATCTATATAAAGCTCTACCAGCTTATTTTCCTCTACTAAACCTATTATCTCAATATTCTTTTTTGTATCAACAAATATATAATCCATATTATCTCTCCCAAGCTCTACATAGGGGGTAAAATCTCCCCCTCATCCTCTATTAATAAGGATAATCTTTTTATATCTATCGTATCATAATTTACTCCTAAATTAAGATATTTATCCATGGCATTAATGAAGTCTGTAGGTTTTAGGTTCCCCTTATCTCCTGCTTTTAGCATGCAATTTACAACCACCCTAACATTTGATGCTTCATCATTTACTATACAATCCTCTACTATCGCATTTCCAATAAAAGGCCTGATATTCTGTTCCCTTTCAATAATTTTTTTCTTCTTTCTCCTTAGTTTCTTAATTATTATCTTTTCTCCCTTTAACCAATCCTTTAAAAGCTTCTTCAGTTCTTCCTTTCTATCTATATTCTCTGCTTCAAAAGATATACTATAATAACTCCAGCCTATCATAGATGAAATAGACCTTTTATCTTTTATATATTTGGCATCTCTTATCTTTATATCGTCGGGTAACTCCCTATTCATCCTCTCTATAAACTCATCTATGGGTATCCTTTCATGTAGATTGATATCCATATACTCTTCTTCGCTTTCTATTCCTAAGGCCAGGGGATTCGCTATGGAAAACCTTGGCTGAGGATTAAAGCCTTCCGAATATTTAATTGGTATCTGTGCCCTTCTAAAACCTCTTTCAAAGAGACGCATTAAGTCTAAATGGGAAATATACTTTAAATAACCCTTCTTTGTGAATTTAACCCTTAATATCATTAACATACACCACCTGTAAAGTTTCTATTAATTCCACAATTGGTACATCCTAATCTACAGTCCCTGGTCAATTCTTCCCCTTTAGCCTTTTCATATTCCTTTATCAAATATTCCTTAGTAACTCCAGTGTTTATAAAGTCCCAAGGAAGGACTTCGTCTATCTCCCTTTCTCGCAGTGCAAAGAAGTCCCCATCTATTCCCGTTTCATTAAAGGCTTCTATCCATTTATCGTATTTGAATTTTTCTGACCAGCCATCGAACTTACATCCCTTTTCCCAAGCCTTTATTATAGCTTTTCCTAACCTTCTATCTCCTCTGGCAATGATTGCCTCTAAATAGCTTAACTTTGGATCATGGTAATTAAAGACTATCTTCCTATCCCTTATATTCTTCTTGAGTAGGTCTATCTTTTTATTAAAACTTTCTATTGAATCCTGCCCTACCCACTGGAAGGGAGTGAAAGGCTTGGGCACAAAGCATGAGGCGCTAAGGGTAACTTTTAGATTTCCTTGTCGCTTTTCCTTAGGAAGCCTAAAGAAGATGTCCTTAACCTTATAACCTAGATCCCTTATACCTAGCAAATCTTCCTCCGTTTCTGTAGGTAATCCTATCATAAAGTATAATTTAATGTTAGACCAGCCTTCTTTAAAGGCGTAGCCTACGGCATTAATTAAATCCTCCTCCGTAACCCCTTTGTTTATAACATCTCTTAACCTCTGGCTACCTGCCTCTGGAGCAAAAGTTAATCCAGTTTTTCTAACCTTTTGAATCTCCTTTAATACATCAATACTAAAGGAATCTAGTCTTAAAGATGGAAGGGATACACCTACCTTTTTATCTTCATATCTATCCATTAATTTTGAAATCAACAATGGAAGTTCAGAATAATCACAGGAACTCAAGGAGGTTAGAGATATATCCTCATAACCTGTATTTTTCTGAAGCTCTTCTGCCAATTCTAACAGCCTTCCAATGGATTTTTCCCTTACAGGCCTATAAATCATACCGGCTTGACAGAATCTACATCCCCTAGTGCAGCCTCTAAATATTTCTAAGGGGATTCTATCGTGGACTGTTTCTATATAGGGAACTATTAACTTTTCAGGAAAATAAGCCTTGTCCAAATCCCTTATTATCCTCTTTTTAATAGTTTTTGGCACTCCTTCTACTATAGCTTCCATAGCCTTTATGGTGCCATCCTCATTATATCTTACCTGGTAAAACTCTGGAACATAAACCCCTTCAATTTTACTTACTTCCTTCAAAAATTCCTTTCTTTCTCCCTTTCTATTTTTGAATTCCTTGTAAGCTTCTAAGATCTCTAATATAACTTCCTCTCCTTCACCAATTACGAACAAATCTATAATATCTGCTATTGGTTCAGGATTATAAGCACAAGGACCCCCTGCAATAACAAAAGGATCATTCTCATCCCTATATTTTGAAAGTATTGGAATTTCTCCAAGATGGAGCATATTGATTATATTAGTATAGCTCATCTCGTATTGAAGGGTAAAGCCTACAAAATCAAAATTTTTAACTGGCTCCCTATTTTCCAAGCTAAAAAGGGGGATTCCCTCTTTTATCATTTCCTCTTCCATATCTACCCAAGGAGCAAAGACCCTTTCACAGGCAAAGTCCTCTCCTTCATTTATAAGATTGTAGAGTATATGAAGACCTAAATGGGACATACCTACCTCATATATATCTGGAAAAGCAAAAGCAAATTTAACCTTAACCTTATTTAAATCCTTCTTAACGGAGTTTTTTTCCATACCTATATATCTTGCCGGTTTTTCTACCTTTCTTAACACTTTATCGAATTTGTCCATATCTATCATCTGATATCACCTTTTCATTAGTATTATAATATAATATTATCATCTTTTAATTTCATTGGATAGTATAATTATAAACCAAATAAAAAAACTGTCCTAGACAGTTTTAAAATTTAGTATTAAAATTTATATATTTTAAAGGATCTACAGGAGAATCACCTACTAGGGTTTGGAAATGTAGATACTTGTTTCCATCCCTATTAGTTCCTAAAGTTCCGATTTTAGTTCCCTCTTTTATCCTTTCTCCTTCCTTAACATATATGGAAACCAAATATCCATAGACCGTTGAGAATTCATCATGCTCTATGGTTACAAAATATCCCTTTGAACCTCTGTCCTCAATGGACTTTACTACCCCATCCTTAATGGATATCGGTTCCTTGTCCTCATGAGGGATTATATCTATTCCTGCATTAAAAGTAGACTTGCCGTTCAAGTATATGGTTTCTCCAAAAGGATTATAAATTACACCCTCAATAGGTGGTGGATATTTGGGATTATCTAAATTAAATACAGACAAAGTCTTTTCTGGAAGGGTTAACAACTTTTTACCAAAACTTAATAATGCCTTTCCATCCCTTTTTATATTAAATTCATAATTGATGCCATTATGGATTATCTGGATTACATTGTTAGTAATACTGCTGTTTATTAATTTAAGTAGAAGGATTATAATTAATATTATCAGTACTATAATAGCCCTATTTAATATCCTCCTGTAATGTAATCTCCTTTTTAAATAGTTTAAGATGTTTTTAAACTTGGCATTGTATCTTCTTCTATACATAATTTCACCCACCTTAATCTATTAATATGATATTTACAGACGGTGGGTTTTATTACCTATTATTTTGAATTTATTATGAGTTTGTAGCTATCATCCCTAAGATAAAAGTCTTCTATTAAGTTTTCATGGACTATTACTTCTCCATTCTTAGTTACAAATACAGTCTGAATATCCCCCAATTCATTGACCAATTTTGTTCCTTCTTCCACCCCTAAGATAAATAAGGCCGTTGAAAGTCCATCTCCAGTTATGGATTCATCGGATATGATACTCACTCCTGATATTTCACTCTCTGAAGGGTATCCACTTTTTGGATCTATTATATGGTGGTACCTTTTCCCATTGTAGATAATATACCTTTCATAATCTCCAGATGTAACCACAGATTTATTCCTAATATTTAATATTGCCAGATAATCCCTAGTCTCGCTAAAAGGATCTTGGATTCCAATTTTCCAAGCTTCTCCACCTTCTTTTTCCCCCAATACATAGAGATTACCACCTAAATCAATAATGGCGGATTTTACTCCATTTTCTACAAATATTCTCTTTACTTCATCGGCTGCGTAGCCTTTAACAATAGCCCCTAAATTTAATTTCATCCCCTTCTTTTTTAGAAATACCTGATTGTACTCCAACAGCTCCAAATCTTCATAGTTTACTAATTTAAGCGCATCTTGGATTTCCTCTTCAGTTGGAATGGAGTCCCTTTCCCTTTCCTCTTCACCTGTAATATTCCACAGATCCGTTAAGGGGCCAATAGTTGGATCAAAGGCTCCTTTTGAAATTTGGGCATAGTATTTAGCTTCTTTAATTACATGATATACATCTTCATTGACTTTAACAGGCTTAACTCCTGCATTATCATTTATTAAGCTTACATCACTGGTTTCAATAGTAACGCTCATCCTATCTTCAATCTCTTTCAATCTGTCTATAGCCTTATCTAATATGTCTTTATCCTTTTTATCATAGATCCTTAAGGTAATATATGTGTTCATTAAGAATTCAGACCTAGTTAAAGGCCCCTCTATATCTTTCTTCTGACATCCAGCCATAAATAAAAATTGAAATAGTAGTATCCCTGTTAATAATAGAATTTTTTTATTTAGTTTCATAACTGTTAAACACCTCAGTAAATATTTAGAAAAACCCTAACTATAAGTTAGGGTTTTATTATCCTATTTTGCACCTTCTAAAGCTTTTTCTACCAATTCTATCATGGTAGTTCTTGTGCTTGTTGCTCCTGTAATAGAGTCCACATCTAAGTTTTCTGTGCCATTGTTATCTATGATCAATCTTTGAACTGCCTTTACTACATCTAAAGCTTCTAAGTAAGCATAGTTTTCAACAGATTTCCTCTCTCCAGCTTTAACCTCAACTGGTTCAGTTTTTGGCTTTCCATCACTATCAGTTACAGGTTTGTTATCTTCATCGAATACCACTTTACTGCTTTCCATATCTTCAACAGCTGTTTCAAAATAATCAAGTCCTACAATTTGTCCATCTCTAACAACAACTACTACCTGGCCTAACCAACCATGGCTATCTTCTTCTGCTTTAGCAGTGTATTCTCCATCCTTATATGGAGGAGTATAAGTTTCTCCTTTTTCAGCTTTTACCAATAGTCTATTGACCATATCTTTAAAAGCTTCCTTAGTATGAGTGGCTCCTGAAACGGCATCAAAATCAATTTCGTTTAAATCCTTCTTTTCGTTAAATTGTTCATTTAGATTTGCTATTACAGCTAATCCTTCAGGATAATTATAATTGTCTTCGCTCTTTTCTTCTCCTGAATTTGCTAAAATTTCAGCATACTTAAAAGAAACGATTTCTCCATTTTCAACTTCCATAATTGCCATACCATAGTTTCCATGATCGCTTACTGGGTCTTTTTCTAAGTAAATACCGTCCTTTAACTCTCCACCAGTTGGAGCCTCTGAACTTTCATCGGTAGTAGTGCCTGTCTCTTGCCCACCACATCCTACTAACAATGCAAGGATTAAGACGGTAGATAGAAGTAATAGGCTTGATCTTCTTCTCATTTGTATCCCTCCAAATTTTAAATAATTAGGTAGGTCATAAAATCCGTTTTAATTATATCAATATTTATCAGAGATTACAATAATTGTTTGTCTATTAACAAGTTTTGTATATTATTCATTCTCTCTAACTTTTACAATTGGTATGTTTGCTACTAAAGCAGACATAGGCATGCCATCTGATTCCCTTTTCATTCTGGTTAATTTTATATCAAGCCCTTCTTCATCCACCTCAGCATACTCCTTTACAACTCGAATCATATCCCCTTTAATCATCTCTAAAAGCCTTGGGGATAGATCGGATCTATCATGGATTAAGACCAATTTCAATCTTTCCTTTGCTACGTTCTTACTCCTTTGGCTGTCTTTATTTAAAAATTTAAATAAGTCCAAGGTTACTCCCCCTTTACTTGCTAAATAGTAATTTTATTAACTTACTGAGCTTTCCTTCTGAATTATTCAAATCGAGAAATTCTACTTCTTTTCCTAATATCCTATTACAAATATTTCTAAAAGCTTTTGCAGATAATGGATCTTCTTCAGACACTACAGGTTCCCCCTTATTGGTTGAGATAACTATGGCTTCATCATCTGGAACCACACCTAATAAATCTATGGCTAAAATATCTATAATATCTTCAACATTCATCATATCTCCTCGTTTTACCATATCATAGCGGATTCTGTTTACTATGAGTTTGGGATTGTGTATTCCTTGAGATTCTAAAAGGCCAATTACCCTGTCTGCATCTCTGACAGCTGAAATTTCTGGGGTTGTTACTATGAAGGCTTCATCAGCTCCAGCAATTGAGTTTTGAAATCCCCTTTCTATTCCTGCTGGTGAATCGATTATTATATAATCGAATCCTTCCTCTTTTAATTCTTTTATCAATTCCAACATCTGCTCAGGTTTTACAGCAGTTTTATCCTTAGTCTGAGCTGCTGGTAAAAGATATAAACCATCAAAGCGCTTGTCCCTTATAAGCCCTTGTTTTAATCGACAAGTTTTTTCGACTACATCAACTATATCGTATACAATTCTATTTTCTAACCCCATTACTACGTCTAAATTTCTTAATCCAATATCTGTATCTACTACCACCACTTTATTTCCCATTATGGCTAATCCAGTACCAATATTGGCAGTAGCTGTGGTTTTACCCACTCCTCCTTTACCCGATGTTATGACAATTGCTTTTCCCATTATCCTTCCTCCTCTTGATTATTTTTTAGGTAAATATGGCTCAATGATAACTTCCCCGTTTTTAACCCTAGCAACTTCTGGTATTTCCGAAGAGCTTATATCTCCATCTGGCTTTCTACTAATGATATTTCCAATTCTCAATTGGGTTGGTTGTAAATTATAGGCGGCTACAATTGCATCAGGATTTCCACCTACGCCAGCATGGGCTACTCCTCTCATAATTCCTAGTATGATAATATTCCCCCCTGCTTTTATGAGGGCTCCTGGATTAACATCTCCTATTATTACAATGTTTCCATCATATTCAATGACTTGCCCAGACCTAATAGTGGTGTTTATAAATTTGGTCTTTCCTTCATCTATCCCATCGAAAGGTCCATCTTCTTCTAAATAAGATGGTAAACCATCTTTTAATACATATAGATTATATTTTTCTCTTATTATCTCCAATAGTTCTTTCGTTTCATATTCTGTTAAGTTTTCTCCTTTTATACCCAGAAAGTTTGTCCCTTTAAAAAGCTCTATGTATTGCTGTATTTTCTCCTCCAATTCCTTTTTTATTGTTTCTAAATCTCCTTCTTTGATATAAATATAAATTCCTTCTTTAACTCCTTTGAAGTTTACTAGCCCTTCCTTCAACGGTATTACCTCCACCTAAATAATATATTCTCTATAAAAGTAAAAAATCCTTCTTATAAAAAAATTGAATTGGAAGGCCTTAAACTACCTTGCCAATTCAATTTCAAAGAGCAATGTTTCGTCTTTATCGGTAACATTAAGGCCAAAATATTCTGCGATTATTTCCCTTGCGATAGGTCCTGCATAACCCCCACTTCCCCCTTGGACTAAAACTATTGAAATAGCAATCTCTGGTTCCTCATATGGAGCAAAGGCCACAAACCAAGCATAGTCATCATAGGTATCTCCAGTCGCTGGATTCACACCAGATCTTTGGGCCGTTCCAGTTTTAGCTCCTACTGATATTGGAAAATCCCTAAATAGGCTTCTTGCTGTTCCTTCAGTGGTAACCAATTTCATACCATATTTTATATGCTCCAGGTTTTCATAGTTATTTAAATTGATCCTTTCTGGATTTGTTTCCCTTTCATATAGAGTTTTTGAATTGTCGTAATTTTTAATACTGTCTATGAGGGTAATCTTATTCCTATAACCCCCATTGGCTATTGTTGCAATGTAATTAGCCATTTGAATTGGAGTATAGGCATTCTGTCCTTGGCCTATAGTAACATTTAATGTATCAGTTATATCCCATCCAGCATAGTTTAAATAGGTGTATTTTATCTTATCAGCCAGCCCTTCCCTTTCTCCTTCTAGTGCTTTTTCAGCTTCTAACCCCATTGCATCTAGACGCTTTATAACCTCGCCCCTTGATAAGGGTTCTTCTGCTTCAGTCCAGCTAATTATCTCCTCTAGCTTTTCGTTTATCTCCTCATCTGTAAATTCTTCTCCTTCTTTAATATAGGAGCGGATATTTCGAGTCAAATATCTTTTCAATAAAGCTTTGGTAATCATGACTTTGCTTTGAGGGCTAGGAACTCCTCCTGAAGCCTCTCTAGGAACATTTATCTCTATGCCTGTTCTATCATTTAACCCTAATTCCTTGGAAATATTTGCAATATCCTCGATATCCACTCTCACCCCTAAATTTTCACCTGTCTTCTGATTTCTACCTAGGGCAAGAGAGTAAAAATAGTAGTTACAGGAATCCCTTAAGGCCTCATATACATTTACATGTCCATGAGTGCCCCTATTAGAGTTCCAAATCCAGCAGCCAAAAGATTCAGGTCCTATATCTACTTTCCCCATATCTCTAATGGTTTTAGTAGGGCTAAAGCCCTTTTCCAAGGCTGCTAAAGCCGTTACCATCTTAAAGACTGATCCTGGTTGAACAGCGGTCTGTATGGCAACATTGTATAGGGGCCTTGGAGCCAAGGGATCATCTTCATTTTCTGGAAATAGGCTGGCCCAATCGGTACTAGATATTCCTGTGGAAAATAGATTGGGATCATAAGCTGGATAATTTGCCAAGGCCAAAAGTTCTCCCGTCTTAACGTTGGTAACCACCACTGCACCAGAATTAGCGTTTATATAAGGTCTACCCTTCCGCCTATTTATTCCATATTTATAATCTCCCCACTGACTCTTAAAGGTTCCTCCTACCCGGATTTGTTCCAGAGCATGTTTTAAAGCCTTTTCCGCTGTTTTTTGTAATTTCATATCCAGAGTTAAATACAGATTGTTTCCGGGTATAGCTTCCTCTTCGTCCAGTATATTGGTTCTATTACCTAAAACATCTACTTCTACCCTTCTAACTCCATTTTTTCCCCTTAAATATGATTCAAAGCTTTCCTCTATTCCAGTTTTCCCTATTATGTCATTAGGTGAATAACCACTTTCTCTTACATATTTCTCAATTTCATTAGGCTGGGAAATCTTTCCTAGATATCCTAATATATGGGCAGCAGTCTCCCCTTCTGGATAATATCTTACTGGCTCTATGGAAACCTGTATACCAGGCATATCACTAAGCCCTTCCTCTATTTTGGCCACTGTAGAATCCTTAATGCCATAAGCTATATTTATAGGTTGATAGGCCCTATGGCCCTGTTTGTCCAATTGGTCATATAGGGTCATTATTACCCTTGATTCATATCTACTCAATCTTTTATTTATTTCATAATACTCCAATAGCCGGTTAAAGGCTTCTTCTGCATCTTTATCCTCAGGAATATTAAATTTTTTATACCAATCATTTTTGTTTACCAAGGATACATACTCCCAATTAGCAACTGAAATCCTTGGATTGTATCCTTTTTGTAGTACAATTTCTTGAGCAATTCCTTTAACCCTATCATCAGTAATAAAGTCTTCTAATAGATCATTCTCCTCTATGAAATCGATTAATATATCAATTGGAGCCTTACTTGCAGAAGTAGTCTTACCCTTATTGGTATAAAGAACTGTGTCTATTTCTTCATTTATTTCAAGTTCTACTGGAGATTCCAATCCTTTCTCTTTAATCATCTCCATTAGTATTTCACCTGGTATAAGCTTTTCAACATTTCCCTTATCATCCTCTTTTTTAACTATTTTTTCTAGTAAATCTACTATAGATGTCTCAAGTACTATATGGACAAAGTCATCTTTAGCTGTCGTTTCAAAATCGATTCCATTAAAAGTTCTCATAAGGCTTCTTTTCTGCTGCAGGTATTCTTCATCAAAAATCAGCGAATATTCCTTTAAAATTAGATCTCCGGCCAATCTTCTTTCCTTCAATATATCATAAACTAATTTACGAGATATGGGATGGTCCAGTATCTTCCTTATGATATTTTTATCATTATCGATAAGCTTGAGTATGGAGTCTTTAGGATTAGCATCAGCACTTAGATTGTGGTCCTTTTTCCATTGTTCAATATCCTTGTCCTGATTAAACTCTAAGACTACCCCTTCTTTAGTAAGTTCTACATGGATTGGAATATCTATTCCCTTATTTTCTAAAGCACTAATGGCTTTATTAATGGTAATAAATTGGAAGTGTTCCTGGTAATCTGGGTTTATATAATAAGTATTTAGTATTTGTGGAAGCAAGTTGTTTTCTATTATAATATCTATTGCTTTTTCAATGGGAGTAAGATTTTCCAATTCATAGCTTTCCTCTTTAGCATAAGCAAATATATTAAATTCAATGGGGAATTCATCTGTATATATGACCCCATCTTCTTCTAGTAATCTGGCTAGTGTTAATAATATATCGTTTTTTCTTTCCTTATCTCTAATATTCAGCTCATCCTTTAAAAGCTGTACTGTAAAGCTTGGCTTATTTCCTGCCAACAATCTACCATACCTATCTCTTATTTCTCCTCTTGGAGCGGTAATATAGACTTCCTTTAAACGTTTGTTATCGGATATGTCCCTATAGTAATCTCCTTCCACTATGGTTAATGTGGCTAATTTAAAGGAAAGAGCTGACATAATTATTACCATTATGATTAACATTATATTATATCTGTTTTTCAACTTTTCAATTAACTTCAAATCCTACACCCCTATCTCTTTCCGAACCTAATAGAAGGAATTACGAATATTTTAGAAAACCACTTATAAAGAAATATGGATATAAAGCCATTAAAGGCCATTTCAATCAACACAGTCTTCTTGAAAAAATTGACCAAGGAAATATCATAGGATAGAAAATATAGAAATAAGCTATACATTAAATGGTAACTAATTGTAGAGATTAAGGATGAAATAATAGGAATCAATATATTATCCTTTGAAAGCTTGTTTTCCATAAGACCTACAAAATATCCTGTAAAAAAGAGAATAAAAGCATTTATCCCTATTATAGGACAAAATATTATATCCTCCAACAGACCAGATATCAATCCAACAACGCTACCCAATCTTTTACCCCTTAATAAGGCAACAATTACCGTAATTATAAGGGCAGTATTTGGAACTACTCCAAATATGTCGAAATGATGGATTATTGTAGATTCCAGAATGAAATTGATTATAATTATCAAAAAAACTATTAAACTAGTCATTTTTATCCCTCAGTTTCCACTCAATATTATATAGACCTTATAGAGCTTCTTAAAATCTACTGCTGGTTCTATTTCTATATTCTTAGTCAAATCTTCATCCCTAATAGTTACATCTGTAATCTCACCTATATACAAATCCTTTAAGTATATACCGCCTAGTCCAGAACTAAACAACTTGTCTCCTTTCATTACATCAGCATCGGGATCGAATAGATAGCCCATCAGTTTGCCTTCCTCACTACCCGAAATCACTCCTCCATCTTGTGTCCTCACAACCTTAAATGCAATCTTATTATTTCCATCTATAATGGAAACCACCTTTGCCCAATTATCTCCAACTTCAGCAATTCTACCTACTATGCCTTCTTGAATTATTCCTTCCTCCGTTTCTACAGCTTGAATAACAGTATCCCCTTTTCTTACTCCATCCTTTAAACCCTTATCGATGGTAAATCTATCGAACCAGTTACCTGGTTCCTTTCCTGTTACTTGTGCAGCTATTAAATTATAGCTAGTATTTTCAATTAATTCCTTCTCATTCTTTAAGTACTCAGTTTTCCCTATTATATCTTCATAGATTCTGTTTTTCTCTTCAAGTTCTGCCACTTTCAATTTTAATCTCTCGTTTTCTTCTCTCAGTACGCCAATTTCCATTATTGAGTTGAAAAAGTTGGAAATCCAGTTTCCTGCATTAAAGAAAAATTTTTGAACAGGATTAATTACTCTCCCAATTATGTTTTCCAGTTTAGTTAAACCTAATCTTTCACCACTAGTAAAACCTATGATAATAATTAGAATGATAGCAACTAAAGCTACTATCATTCTACCCTTATATTTCTTAAAAAAGGACATACCATCACCACTTAACCTTTTCTTTTAGTGTTGGAAACAGTTTTTTTCATAATCTCTATGCTATCTAAGGCTTTTCCAGTACCTCTTGCCACACAATCTAAAGGATTTTCTGCAACATGCACTGGCATGGAAGTTTCTTTTCTTATTAATTTATCTAAGCCGTTAAGTAAAGCTCCTCCTCCTGTTAACATTATACCTTGTTCCATTATATCTGCAGCTAATTCTGGTGGTGTTTTTTCCAATGTAGACTTAATAGCTTCAAGTATATTGGTTATTTGCTCCTTCATTGCCTCGTGAATCTCACTAGAAGTCACCTCTATGGTCTTTGGTAAGCCAGATATTAAATCCCTACCTCTAATGTTCATCTTAGTTTCCTTATTGTCTACATAAGCTGAACCAATAGTAATTTTAACATCTTCTGCTGTACGCTCTCCAATCATTAAGCTATATTCCTTTTTAATATAGCTTACTATTGCTTCATCTAATTCATCGCCTCCAACCCTTATAGATTTACTGGTGACTATTCCTCCAAGTGAGATAACGGCCACTTCCGTTGTACCTCCACCAATATCCACAATCATACTTCCAGTAGGTTCTTGAACTGGAAGGCCTGCTCCAATAGCTGCAGCCATCGGTTCCTCTATTAAGTAAGCATCTCTTGCGCCAGCATTGATTGCCGCTTCCTCTACGGCCCTTTTTTCCACTTCAGTAACTCCACTAGGTACACATATTACTACTCTAGGTTGGAATAGAGAACGCCTTTGCATTGCTCGTTTAATGAAATACTTTAACATACTTTGAGTTATATCAAAATCGGCTATGACTCCATCTTTTAAAGGTCTTATTGCCACAATGTTTCCTGGAGTTCTACCGATCATCCTCTTAGCTTCTTCACCTACAGCTAATACTTGATTGGTATTAGTTTGAATTGCTACTACTGAAGGCTCCCTTATTACTATATCCTTTCCTTTAATGTAGACCAAGGTATTGGCTGTTCCTAAATCAATTCCCATATCTTTTGTAAATACTCTAAATATCCCCATATCCTTTGCTCCTTCCTTTCTATAGGTTAATATCTAATGTTTAGATAATATTTTTCTCTCTAAAACTTATATATTTATTATCACCAATTATAATATGGTCTAATACAGTGATTCCTATTATATTCCCTGCTTCCATTAATCTGTATGTAATATCTATATCTTCTTTACTTGGTGTTGGATCACCGCTAGGGTGATTATGGATTAAAATAATGGAATTTGCACTTCTTTTAATTGCAATATTAAATACCTCCCTGGGGTGAACAATGGATGAATTTAAATTTCCAATAGAAATATTTTCAATACTAATTATTTGATTTTTTGTATCTAGAATTGCTATTTTAAAATGTTCTTTCCTTAGATATCTCATCTCCTCCATAACCAGTTCTGCTACTACCAATGGAGAGTCTACCTTAAGTTTATCCTCCCCAAGACTTGTCGAAATCCTCTTCCCCAGTTCTACGGCGGCTATAATCTGAGCTGCCTTACATAAGCCAATTCCCTTTATTTTAACAAGTTCTTCCACTGTGGCATGGGAAAGATAGCCTATTCCACTTTGATCTATGCTAAGAAGACGATTAGCTAGATCTATTGCTGTGTCTTCCTTATAACCTGTCCTAATTATTACAGCTATCAATTCCGCATTCGATAGAGAGCCTACTCCATATTTTACCAGTTTTTCCCTAGGCCTCTCATTTAGCGGAAGATCTTTTATGGTATAGCTCTTATTGAAATTGCAATTGTCAAACATAAAAATCACCTATATCATTATAATAAACTTATATTAAAATGTCTTTCCAATAATAGGTCTAATTTATATATTGGCAGTCCAATTACATTATAATAACAACCTTCAATATATTCTACTAATAGTCCACCTAATCCCTGAATAGCATATCCTCCTGCTTTGTCCCTATACTCTCCTGTATTAATGTAATTATCAATCTTTTCACGGCTTAATTTTCTAAACTTTACTAAGGTTTTTTCAAAATCTATTATCTTGATATTGGAATTGGCCTGAACTATAGCTATACCAGTAATTACTTCATGAGCTTTACCACTTAAAAACTCTAACATGGCTCTTCCCTCATCTTCATCTTTAGGTTTACCTAGAATCCTCTCCTTATAGGATACAATTGTATCAGCACCTATAACTATCTCATCACTATTTAGTTTACTTGCCACCTCATTGGCTTTCTCAAAGGAAAGGGCCATGGCAATTTGAACGGGTGTCTCCTTAGGAGAAACCCTTTCTTGAATATTGGATTCTATTATAATGGGTTCTATATTATACTTCAACAGCAATTCTTTCCTTCTTGGAGATGCTGAAGCAAGAACGATTCTACTCATATTATCACCTTATCAATTGGAATAGAATATATTGTCGAAAGAACTTTTTAGATTTTTTACTGCAAATTTGGAGGTCAG
>JAAYEU010000144.1 GCA_012728595.1 Tissierellia bacterium | reverse complement strand
TTCATCATTCTTTGAGTAGATTCAGTTTGAGGATTAGATTCAACATTTAAAGACATAACCTTGCTTTGTAAAAAGGTAGTCAATGCAGCTATTAGTGGCAGTCCCCATATATAAGGGTCTGGCTGTTCTAAATTTGGGAGCCATAAAAAACCCTTATTAATAGCCTCATAAACACTTGGATCCTTAAAAACAAATCTAACAGGATCCCGTAAAACACTAAAGAAAGCTAGTAATATAGGGAATTGAATAAGTAATATTATACAACTAGAAGCCGGATTGTAATTGTTTTCCTTATAAAGTTGCATCATCTTTGCTTGTTGGGTCTGTGGGTCATTTTTATATTTTTTTTGAATTTCCTGTATTTTTGGCTGTAACTCTTGCATCTTTCTTGTAGATCTACTTTGTTGTATACCTATAGGTAATAATATTAATCTAAAAATAATAGTAGTCAAAACAATAGCTAATCCATAATAAGAAAAAAACTCTGATTCAGTTCCAATATTAGATATTATATCGAAAACTAATTTCAATAAACCTCCTAATAGATTTCCAAAAAAAGACGTCATCTATCAATTAACCCCCAATCATTTCAGCGGATCGTATCCTCCTTTATTAAATGGATTACACCTTAAAATTCTATATATAGTTAAAAGAGTACCTTTTACAAATCCATATTTCCTATAAGCCTGAAGAGAATATTCAGAACAAGTTGGATAAAATCTACAATGCCTTCCTACTAATATATATCTAGAAATAAATTTCTGGTAAAACTTTATCATTAAAATAGCCAATTTAGCCATTATTTATCACCTGAATCTTTTAACAGGCCTGAAATCTTCAATATATGAAAAACGGAACCCTCTAATTTTTTAAATTCCATATCTACCACATTTTTCTTAGGTATTATTATTATATCATATCCATCTACTATATTATTAAAATTATTTCTAAATATTTCTCTCAACCTTCTCTTAACCCTGTTTCGGATAACACTATTACCAATTTTTTTGGAAACGGAAAAACCAACCCTAGAAAAATCTAATCCATTCCTATAAATATATAGGACTAAATTCCGATTCCCAAAACTTCTTCCTCTTCTATATACTCTTTTAAATTCTTCGTTCTTTCTCAATCTATTTCTTTTATCCATCAGAATGCTCCTTGTAGAAAAAGGCCACCATCCCCGCGGCCTTAAGCTGACAATCTCTTCCTGCCTTTTCTTCTCCTGTTTTTAATAATATTTCTACCGGATCTTGTTCTCATTCTCTTTCTAAATCCATGTACTTTACTTCTCTGTCTTCTTTTTGGTTGATAAGTCCTTTTCATCGATTACACCCCCTCCAAAAACATCCTATATAAAACATAAATACTAATATGATTATATTTATATAAAAGCTTAATGTCAAGAAAATTAAGCTATTCATATCCACAGTTAGCTTTATGCACGCAATCTTAATATTGTGGATAATTTTGTTGATATAAGCTATTATTTTTGATATCATTATTTTAGGTGTGGATAAGTCTAATTCTTCTATTAACATACCCACTTATTCACATGTTGTGGATAAAATTGTGTATAAGTATTCAAGTTTGGTCCTATTTGGCAGGGGAATAACCCTATTTTTAGCTATTATTTATCCACATATTATTATTTTTTAAAATTGTGGATAAATTATATTCCAATAAAAAATAAAATAAGCCACAACTTATTAATAGCTTATCCACAACTATTATACCAATTTTTATATATTTTATTATAATTTTATCTCACTTTTTTTGTGGATAAATATGTTGACATATATTTTAATGTTATAAAAAAAGCTATAATGGTTATAATTTACAGTTAATAGGAGGAGTCTTAAATGGTTTCAAATTTAAACAATATCTGGAATGAAGTCCTCGACTTAATAAGGGTGGAACTTACAGAAGTTAGCTTCAATACCTGGCTTAAAACCATAGAACCATTAACGATGTCAGAGGATAGAATAATTCTTGCTGCTCCTAATGAATTTACCAAGGGTATCTTAGAATCAAGGTATATAAATTTAATAAAAAATGCCATCATTCAGATAACCGATAAGGAGTATGAGGTACAATTCATAATTCCAGGTGAAGAGTTAAATATCAATATTGGACAATCTGTGCAGGAAAACAATAATGACTTAAACCAAAGGTCTCAACTTAATCCCAAATACACCTTTGATACATTTGTCATAGGAAATAGTAATAGATTTGCTCATGCTGCAGCTCTAGCAGTAGCTGAAGCACCAGCTCAGGCCTATAATCCCCTGTTTATATATGGAGGAGTAGGGTTAGGAAAAACCCACTTAATGCATGCTATAGGCCATTTTATATTGAACCAATCGCCTGAATCCAAGGTAGTATATGTATCGAGTGAAAAGTTTACAAACGAGTTAATCAATTCAATCAGGGATGATAGAAACAATGAATTTAGAAACAAATATAGAAACGTTGATGTATTGTTGATAGACGATATTCAATTTATTGCTGGAAAAGAAAGTACACAAGAGGAATTCTTCCATACATTTAATGCCTTACATGAAGCAAATAAACAGATAATAATATCCAGCGATAGACCGCCTAAGGAAATTCCAACCCTTGAAGACAGATTAAGATCCAGATTTGAATGGGGTTTAATTTCTGATATTCAACCCCCTGATTTAGAAACTAGGATCGCTATACTAAAGAAAAAAGCTGAAATGGAAAATATCAACATCTCCAACGAGGTTATGCACTATATAGCATCTAAGATACGGTCTAACATAAGAGAATTAGAAGGGGCCTTAATAAGGATAGTAGCATATTCCTCCTTGACCAATAAGGAAATTACAGTAGAATTAGCTGAGGAAGCCTTAAAAGATATAATATCCAATAATGCACCTAGAAAGATTACAGTAGAATTGATTAAAGATGTTGTTGCAAAAGAATTCGATGTGAAAATAGAAGATTTTGATTCAAAGAAGAGAACTAGAGCTATAGCATATCCACGCCAAATAGCCATGTATCTAACAAGAGAATTAACCGATCTATCCTTACCCAAGATTGGAGATGAATTTGGAGGAAGAGACCATACCACCGTCATACACGCTTACGACAAGATTTCAAACGATATGGCCAATGATGAAGAGTTTAAAAAGAGGATAGATAAGCTAATTCAAAATATAAAGGGAGAATAATCAACAAAAAATGTTGGTAAATCTGTTAATCAGATGTTAATAAGATTAAGGCTAAAAATTGCTTATCTATATGTGGATAAGATTAAAAGTTATAATCGGATTATCAACAACTTATTAAAGGCTTAAAAGCTTTAAATTTATCCACTGTTTGTGGTTATCCACATATTAACAAGGCCTACTACTATTACTAGTATTATATATCCATCTATTTCTATAGCCAAAGGAGGATTATCAATTGAGAATACAAGTTAATCAAAATACATTAGCAAACCATATTAATATAGTTCAAAAAGGAATTTCCAATAGAACTACCATGCAAATCTTAGATGGTATCTTATTAAATACAGTTGATGGTAAACTTAAACTAACTGCTACGGATTTAGAAATTAGAATAGAAAGTAGTATTGAATGCAATATAATAGAGGAAGGTGCAATAGTTGTAAATTCAAGAATTTTTGGGGATATAATCAAGAAACTACCTAATGCACCAATAAATATAAGTGTAAAGGATAATAATATCAACATAGTCTGCGAGAATTCAGAATTCAACATCTTAGGTAATCCAGCTTATGAATATCCAGAATTACCCATTATAATCAATCAGAATTCATTTAGCATGCCTAAAGATTTATTAAAATCGGCTATAAGGCAGACAGTTTTTGCTACAACTGAAGATGAAACTAGGCCAATCTTAACTGGAGTATTGTTAGAGATATCAGATGGAATAGCTTCATTTGTGGCCTTAGACGGATATAGACTAGCTTTAAGGAATGTTCCTCTAAAGGGAGCAGAAGATATAAAAATAGTAATACCTGGAAGGGTTTTAAATGAATTGAATAAGATACTGGATGATGATGAAGAATTAACTATAACAACAGCACCAGGCCATATAATATTCAATATGGGAGATACAGTAGTCTCATCTAGGCTATTGGAAGGCCAGTTCCTAAACTATAGGGATATAATTAGAAAGGATCATAAGACCAGTGTAATAGTAAATAGAAGGAAACTTCAAGATAGTTTAGAAAGGGCTTCACTGTTGGCTAAGGAAGATAAAGCTAATTTAGTAAAGCTAAGTATATTAAATAATAAGGTAATAATAAAATCCAATACCGAGATAGGGGATGTATATGAAGAGATATCATCCAAGCAAGAGGGAGATGATATTAACATAGCCTTTAATTCCAAATATATAATCGATGGAATAAAAGCTATAGATTCAGAGGAAATAGAACTTCACTTTATGGGGAACTTAAATCCCTGTATAATGAATCCAGTAGGAGACGACAACTACATATACCTGGTATTACCCGTTAGATTAGCTCAGGAGGATTATTAAGAAGTTAATGTAAATGGTTAAAGGAGAGAGATATGAGGGAAATAGAAATTAAAACCGACTTTATAAAATTGGACCAATTGATTAAGTTTGCAGGAATTGCTCAAACTGGAGGAGAAAGTAAAAATATCATAAAAAATGGAACGGTATATGTAAATGGAAGGATCGTTAAGGAAAGGGGTAAAAAGATTAGAAAAGGGGATGTTATAGAAATAGAAGGCATAGAAAAAATAATTGTGGTATAATTATATTGGTTTAATAAAGATAAAGCCTCAACCTATATGGTTGAGGATTTATCAGTTATAAAGTAATTTAAGGGGTGCTATTTTTGAAAATAGACAGTATACGTCTAATAAATTTTAGAAATTATTACGATATAAGTTTAGAATTGAATGAGAATATAAATATCTTTATCGGAAAGAATGCCCAAGGAAAGACCAATTTACTTGAAGCCATCTATATGTGTGCTGAAGGTAAATCTTTTAGAACCAGTAGGGATAGGGAACTTATAAATTTAAATAAAAATGAAGCCTATATTGGAGCTAAAGTAAAATTAGATGGCATCGATAGATTAATAGAGATTAAACTAAAAAGGGATGGAGCGAAGAGAATAAAGATAAATAGAGTAGAATTAAAAAATTTAAGGGAATTGCATAGTGGCTTAATAGTGGTTATCTTTTCTCCTGATGATTTAAAAATAGTAAAGGAAGGGCCAGGTGAGAGAAGAAACTTTTTAGACAATGTAATTTCCCAAATAAAGCCAGTTTATAGATATAATATCAATAAATACAATAAGGTTTTATTCCAAAGAAACAATCTATTAAGAACTGATAAATTGAATGCTCAAACTAAAAGCCTGTTGGAAATATTCGATAGCCAACTTATTAAAATTGGCAAAGAAATAATACTTACTAGAGCGGAATTTATTGAAAAGTTTTCTCCAATAGCAGAGAAAAACCATGCAAGACTAACTACCGGCAGAGAAAAGCTAGTGTTAAAATATAATCCCAGTGTGAAATTTTCTAATAAGGATGCTATTGAAAACTCCTTTTTAGAAGAATTAAACAAGAATTTAGAAAAGGATTTAAAAACGGGCAACACCTCAATTGGTCCCCATAGAGACGATATCCAATTTGATTTAGACGGATTAAATGCAAGGGTATTTGCTTCCCAAGGTCAACAAAGGACCATTGTATTGTCGATAAAATTGTCGGAAGTGGAGATAATTAAAAGAGAAAGGAATCTTTATCCTATTCTACTCTTAGACGATGTATTTTCCGAGTTAGATGAAGATAGGAGATGGTATTTAATTAATTCCTTTAAGGATATCCAGACCATAATCACTTCTGCTGACATATCGAATATCGATAGGATTAGTGGAGTTAGAAGGACTTTGTTCTATATAGAAAAGGGAAAGATAAGAAGAGTAAAGGGGTAGATTTAATGTTTTTACACCTAGGCAATAATATTAGTGTACCAGTTAAGGATATAGTAGCAATACTAGACAAGGACTCATTAGAGGCATCTAAAGAGAACAATAGCTATATTAACAAGCTAAAGGAAATAGGTCATATTAAAAATGAGGATGTGAAAAATAAAAAATCCTATGTCATTGTATGTAGCGGTGATTTTAAAAGAGGTAGGAAGAAGGAAGAAAGCTGTTTTATATATTTATCCAATATATCGTCTACTACCCTATTAAAAAGATATAAAGAAAAATTGAGATTGGAGGTAAAATAGATGGCCAATGAAAACAATGGAAGAATATATACTGCTGAAGAAATTCAAGTATTAACGGGATTAGAGCCAGTTAGAAAAAGGCCTGGAATGTATATAGGAAGTACGGGTAAAAGAGGATTGCATCAGTTAGTATATGAAGTGGTGGACAACAGCATAGATGAGGCATTAGCTGGAGTATGTGACACTATTAAGGTCATAATAGATAAGGATAATTCCATTACGGTAGAGGATAATGGATCGGGTATCCCAGTAGAAACCCATCCTCAAACTGGAAAGTCTACCGTTGAAACGGTTCTTACAATTCTCCATGCAGGTGGGAAGTTCAACAATTCGGCCTATAAGGTATCTGGAGGTTTACACGGTGTAGGGATTTCCGTAGTAAATGCCTTATCTGAATGGTTAATTGTAAGGGTTAAGAGAAATGGGAAGGAATATATGCAAAAATTTGAAAGGGGAGTACCCACTAGCGAATTAGAAACTATAGGTGATGCTAGTGGCACGGGTACTACCATAAGTTTTAAACCCGACAAGGAAATTTTTGATACTATAGAATTCGATTTTGAAACGCTGGAATTCAGATTCAGAGAGATGGCCTTCCTGAATAGGGGAGTTTTAATTATCTTACAGGATAAGAGGATAGATGAAAAAATCGAATTCCACTATGAAGGCGGTATTAAATCCTTTGTCGAGTATATAAATAGGAATAAAAATCCAATCCATAAGGATATAATCTATTTTGAGGGTGAAAGGGATAACACAATAGTAGAGTTAGCTATGCAGTATACGGATTCCTATTCAGAAAATATATATACATTTGCTAACAATATAAATACTCATGAAGGTGGAACCCATTTAAGCGGTTTAAGAACTGCCTTAACAAGGGCTATAAACGACTATGGTAGAAAATACAACTACCTAAAGGAAAAAGATGACAACCTTCTAGGGGAAGATGTAAGGGAAGGATTATCGGCCATATTGTCTGTTAAGCTGTTAGAGCCCCAATATGAAGGACAAACTAAGACTAAATTAGGAAATAGTGAGGTTAGAGGGATTGTTGAATCCTTAGCTTATGATTATATTACAACCTATTTGGAGGAAAATCCAAGTTCTGCTAGAGTAATTTTGGAAAAGGCCATAAGCGCATCTAGGGCAAGGGAAGCAGCAAGAAAGGCAAGGGAGATTTCCAGAAAGAGAAGCATACTGGACAATACTACTTTGCCTGGGAAATTAGCAGATTGCCAAGAAGATGATATAGAAGTAACTGAGATTTTCATAGTGGAAGGGGATTCAGCTGGAGGTAGTGCTAAGCAAGGAAGGGACAGAAGGTATCAAGCCATACTTCCCCTAAGGGGTAAGATAATGAATGTGGAAAAAGCAAGAGTGGATAGGATGTTAGAATCCGAGGAAATCAAGGCCATGATTACCGCCTTTGGAACGGGTATAGGTAGCGAGTTTGATATCGAAAAGTTAAGATATGGAAAGATTATAATTATGACGGACGCAGACGTAGACGGCGCACATATTAGGACCTTATTATTGACATTCTTCTATAGGTATATGAGGGAGCTTATAGAAAATGGCAATATCTACATTGCACAACCACCTTTATATAAGGTTTCAAAGGGAAGAGCCGAATACTATGTTTATAGCGATGAGGAGCTAGAAGACTTGCTTGAGGAAATAGGTAGAAGTAATTACTCCATACAAAGATACAAGGGTCTTGGAGAGATGAATCCAGAACAGCTATGGGAAACTACTATGGATCCTGAAAAGAGGGTGCTATTAAGGGTTTCCATTGAAGATGCCTTGGCTGCAGATGAGATATTTACAACCTTAATGGGAGACAGAGTAAAACCGAGAAGGGAATTCATAAGGAAGAATGCAAGGCTAGTTAAGAACTTGGATATATAGAGGAGGGATATAATGGACAGAGACAAGATCGTAGATATAAAAATAGAAGATGAGATGAAAACATCATATTTAGACTATGCCATGTCCGTAATAGTTAGTAGGGCTCTTCCAGACGTTAGAGACGGTTTAAAGCCAGTCCACAGAAGGATTCTATACGCTATGAATGAACTAGGTATGACTCCCGATAAACCCTATAGAAAATCTGCTAGAATAGTAGGGGATGTATTGGGTAAATATCACCCCCACGGAGATTCATCGGTTTATCTTGCCATGGTAAGATTAGCGCAGGATTTTAACACCAGATATCCCTTAGTAGATGGCCATGGAAACTTTGGTTCTATAGATGGGGATAGTCCTGCAGCAATGCGTTATACGGAAGCAAGGATGTCTAAATTATCTTTAGAGATGTTAAGGGATATAAAGAAGGATACTGTAGATTTTAGGCCAAACTTTGATGAAACATTAAAGGAACCAGAAGTATTACCTAGTAGATTTCCAAATCTATTGGTGAATGGTTCATCGGGGATAGCTGTAGGTATGGCTACCAATATTCCTCCTCATAATTTAAATGAGATAATAGATGGAATAATCATGTTAATAGATGAGCCTGAATCCGATGTAGGAGATTTGATGAAAGTAATAAAGGGCCCAGATTTTCCTACTGGAGCTCTTATAATGGGCAAGGATGGCATAGAAACTGCCTATAGAACTGGAAGGGGAAAGATTACCCTTAGAGCTGTTGCAGAAATAGAAGAGGGTACTAGAGGAAGGGATAGGATAGTAGTAACGGAGATTCCTTACCAGGTAAATAAAGCTAAACTAATAGAAAAGATAGCAGAGTTAGTTAGGGATAAGAAAATTGAAGGAATTTCAGATTTAAGGGATGAGTCCGATAGGGATGGAATGAGGATAGTAATCGATTTAAAGAGGGATGTAAACCCCAATATAGTTTTAAACAACCTATATAAGCATACTCAGCTTCAGGCTACCTTTGGCATAATAATGCTAGCTCTAGTGGACAATGAGCCTAAAATATTGACTTTGAAACAGGCCTTAGGCCATTATTTAAACTATCAAAAGGAGATAATAACTAGAAGGACCCAATTCGATTTAAATAAGGCCGAAGAAAGGGCTCATATAGTAGAGGGTTTAAAGATAGCCTTAGATAATATAGATGAGGTTATAAATATAATTAGAAATTCCAAAGAAGAAGCTACTGCTAGAAAGAGGCTTATGGATAGCTTTAGTCTATCTGAAAAACAAGCTCAAGCTATACTAGATATGAGGCTTAGAAGATTGACTGGACTAGAGCGTGAAAAATTAGAAGAAGAATACGAAGCCTTAATTAAAGAAATAAATAGGTATAAGGAAATACTAGCCAATGAAAGGTTGATTTATGAAATTATTAAAGAGGAATTACTAGAAATAAAAGAAAAATACGGTGATGAAAGAAAGACCAGAATTGTACCTAAAGCAGATGAAATAGATATAGAGGATATGATAGAGGAAGAAGATGTGATAATTACCTTAACTCACCAAGGCTATATAAAGAGAATGCCAGAGGCCACCTATAAAACTCAAAGAAGAGGTGGTAGAGGGATAACTGGAATTACCACTAAGAATGATGATTTTGTTGAACATCTATTCATCACTTCAACCCATGATTCCATTTTATTCTTTACCAACAAGGGAAAGGCTTATCTATTAAAGGCTTATGAAATACCAGAGGGTAGAAGACAGGCTAGGGGAACTGCCATAGTTAACCTACTAAGCTTAGATAGAGGGGAGACCATATCTGCAGTTATACCTATAGAAGAATACCATCCCGATATAAATCTGGTATTCGTTACTAAGTGTGGATTCATTAAAAAGACTAAACTGTCCGAATACAGGAATATAAGAAAAAGTGGAATCATTGCAATAAGCTTAAGGGATGATGATGAGTTAATAGCAGTTAGGACTACGGAAGGCAAGAGTGAATTAATAGTGGTAACGTCAATGGGAATGGCTATTAGGTTTAGTGAAGAAGATGTGAGGGAAATGGGAAGAAATGCCATGGGAGTAGTTGCAATAAAATTAAAAGAAGATGATGAAGTAGTGGCAATGGATTTGGTAGAAGAGAATAAGGATTTATTGGTAGTTAGTGAGTATGGATTTGGTAAAAGGACTCCCCTAGATGAATATAGATTACAAAATAGGGGTGGAGTTGGTATCAAAACTTACAATGTAAAGGGTAAAACTGGAAAATTGGTATCTGCTAAGGTAATAGATGATAAAGATGAGATAATCATGATTTCCATGTCTGGTATAATAATCAGACTGATTTCAGACGATATCTCCCAGATGGGAAGAAATACTCAAGGGGTTACCCTAATGAGAATAGATAGTGAAACTGATAGAGTTATGGCAGTAGCCAAATATGTAGAAGAAGATTAAAAAAGTATCCTAGGCTCAGGATACTTTTTTTATGTCATTTTACTGGTCTAGGATTAAATCCTACCAATTTACTTTACATTAATGTTTTTTTATTATAAAATTAAATAAATACAGTGTAGATTAGGGGGGTATTAGTATGTCTTTAGATATAAAAATAGACTTCGATGAAGGTAAAGGTATATGGGTAGTTTTACCCGAAGGAGAAATTGATATTTATACATCACCAGAACTAAAGAGTAGATTAGTGGAGGCACTAGATGATAAACAATCGGATATATTGATAGATGGTGACAGGCTAGAATACCTAGATAGTACAGGTTTAGGCACATTGATAAGCATATTAAAAAAGGCAAAGGAAAGCAATAATAGGATAATCCTTAAGAATATAAAGCCTAACATAAGAAAACTATTCGATATTACTGAGTTGGATAAGGTATTTGAGTTTGAGGAGTGATACTATGAAAAAGGATATTTTAAAACTAACCCTTCCAAGCAAGCCAGATTATATATCTGTTGCAAGATTAACCTCCTCTGCTATTGCAAATAAAATAGGTTTCAACATAGACGATATTGAAGATATAAAGGTATCTATTGCAGAAGCTTGTATTAATGCCTTAACTAAAAGCCAGTATATAAATATCCAATTTGAAATTAGGGATGATAGGTTTATAATGAAGGTAGAAAATGTATCCACAGAAGAACAGCTAGATATTGAAAACAAGGAGATGGAGCTGGGGATTTTAATAATTAAATCCTTAATGGATGAAGTCAAATTTTCTGAAGAAGGAGTTGAAATGATTAAATATATAGAGGATGGTAATATATGAAAATAAATAAAAAATTTGAAAATACAAGCTTAGAAGATATTAAAAAAGTTGATACCAAAACTCTATTTAAAAAGTTTAAAGAAACTAAGGATAGGAAAATAAGGGAAGAACTTATAGAAAGACATCTATATATAGCTGAGATACTTTCTAAAAAATATGCCAATAGAGGTATAGATTACGATGATATATACCAGGTAGCATCTATTGGCCTCATTTATGCCATAGATAGATACGATATAGATAAGGGTTTTGAATTTTCAAGTTTTGCAACTCCAACCATCATAGGGGAGATTAAGAAATATTTCAGAGATAAGGGTTGGACTATTAGAGTACCTAGAAGAATACAGGAATTATCTAAGAAGATCAATAATGCTAAGTTGATTCTAAGTCAAGAACTTCAAAGGACTCCAACGGTAAAAGATATAGCAGAATACTTAAATTCGACAGAAGAAGAAATACTGGAAGCCATGGAAGGAAGCAAAGTATATACCCCTCAATCTTTAGATATTACTTATGATTCTAACGGAGACGATAAAGATGTAAACTTGGCTGATATTATTGGAGAGGAAGATATATACTTTAATAAGATAGAAAATAATGATTTCTTACAAAGAGGCATAGAAAAGCTAAATGAGATGGAAAGGAAAATATTAATAGATAGGTATTTTAATAATAAAACCCAAGTGTCCATTGCTAACGAATTGAACATTTCACAGATGACTGTATCAAGGGTAGAGAAGAAGATCATAGAGAAGTTCAGAAAAGAGATGAAAAAAACTTTAGGATAAAAATAAATTTTATGTTGACATGTGTAAAAAAACAATGTATAATAAAAATCCTCAACAGCATAAAAGTTTGAGGTCTATAAAAAAACTTTTAAAAAACTGTTGACAAGAAATTAAAAAAATGTTATAGTATAAAAGTCGGTTTCAAAAACCGATGATGAACCTAGACAACTAAACAGTGTGAAGTACTTTGAGTAAGAAGTCAGACAAACTTTTAAATGAGAGTTTGATCCTGGCTCAGGACGAACGCTGGCGGCGTGCCTAACACATGCAAGTCGAGCGAAGCACCTATGACAGA
>JAAYEU010000143.1 GCA_012728595.1 Tissierellia bacterium | reverse complement strand
GTAACAAAAGGTATATATACTCCTAAGACTTACAGAGTTATGTCGGAGATGAATCCGACAACGAGGTAATAAAATGAAACCAATAATGACAAGAAAATCATCCTTTTAATCCCTTTCATCCTTTCACCTCTAATGGCTTATATAGTCTATTTCTCCCTCTGCAACTCCTTTTATCTCTATAACTAATCTGTTGGGCAAACATACTATTATCTCTCCTACCCTAGAGATATAGCCTTGTTTTACGTCTAATTGATCGGGACAATCTGCTTCAATTACCCGTACCTTCTCATCACCTATTTCTATTAAATTATACCCATATTCACTTTCTATTGGTATAGTCTTACCTATTATGGATTTATCGAATACTATTTTTTTTATCTCCTCACCATCTACTTGGATACTTACATACTTTTCATCAAAATCAGTAGCCAACCTCTTAGTATAAAATAAGGATAATAGACTAACGACAAGAATGGTAAAAATTAAAATTTTGTCCCCTTTTGTCAATTTATTCACCCTTTTAATAATACCTTCATATTACAATTAGTTTATCATTTATAATCATCATTTACAAGTTAGTATAAGGCTTCACCCCTCTATTATAAATGAATTTATTAAAAAATAAAAGAGCCTAAATTTAGGCTCTTTTATTGAGCAATAGACTGGCTTTCTTCAAGGCTTGAAAAGATTGCTTTGGTCGGACATTTTTCCACACATATTCCACAATTGGTACATTTTTCATAGTCAATTTTTGCTAGGAAGTTTTCAAAGATAAAAGCTTCTTCAGGACAATTCCTAACGCAAATCTGACAACCAATACAGCCTATACTACAATTAGCTCTAACTATTTTGCCCGGATCCATGCTTTTACATTTCACAATTACTTCCTTTTCATAAGGCACCATCTCAATTATGCCTTTAGGACAAACCCCTATACATTTTTTGCAAGCTGTACATTTCTCCTTGTCGATGATAGCCAGACCGTCTACGATTTCTATGGCATCAAAGTCACAAACTTCCTTACAGCTTCCGCACCCTAGACAGCCATAGGCACAAGCTTTACTCCCTCCAGCTAAAATATTTTGAGCCCTACAGTCTTGAATACCATTATATACATATTTATCCTTAGCTTTATTACAATCTCCTTGACATAAAACGGTGGCTACTTCTCTTACAACTTCTACTGGATTAACCCCCATTATTTCAGCAACTTCTTCAGCTACAGGGTTACCCCCGACGCTACAAGCATTTACTGGTGCCTTACCTTTTGCTATAGCATCTGCCAATCCATCACAACCCGGAAAACCACAGGCACCACAATTAGCACCTGGTAAAACCTGTCTTATTTCGGCAACTTTAGGATCTACTTCCACGTGAAAGATTTTTGATGCCATTGAAAGGCCGGCACCAAATAAAAGGCCTAAACCTCCTAATACACCTACCGGATATATTATTTCCAACATACTCCTTCCCTCCTATACCAGTCCATTAAAGCCTAAGAAGGCAATGGACATAAGACCTGCTGTAATCAATGCTATAGGAAAACCTTCTAAAGCTTTTGGGATTTCTTGTATTTCAAACTTTTCCCTTATAGCTGCAATAAGTATTAAAGCTAAACTAAAACCAACAGATGCCCCAAAGGCATTGACTATAGTTTCAATTAAATTATATTCTGCCTGGATATTTAAGATAGCAACTCCAAGAACTACACAGTTGGTAGTTATTAATGGTAAATATACTCCCAAGGCATTATATAAGGTTGGACTTATCTTTTTTAATACCATTTCCACAAATTGAACTAAAGCTGCTATAACGAGTATAAATACTATAGTCTGTAAGTACTCCAATCTTCCTATAAGTATAGTATGATGTATTATATATGTTATTATGGAAGACAAGGTAACTACAAAAGTTACTGCAATTCCCATTCCCGTTGCTGTTTCAGTTTTATTAGAAACTCCTAAAAAGGGACAAACACCCAAAAATCGGCCCAATACATAGTTGTTGACGAATATGGTACTGATCAATATGGTAAACAGATTCATCTAGCTTCCTCCTTTTGTAAAACTTCCTTTGAAGCCTGTTTATTTCTAATGGAATTAAAGATTCCAATAAGGATTCCAAGTAATATAAATGCTCCTGGAGGCATCAAGAATATTATAGCTGGTTCAAAGGATGGCCCTAGTATCTGTATATCAAATATGCTTCCAGAACCTAAAAACTCCCTCAATATACTTAGAATTAATAGTGCTAAAGTATAACCTACTCCCATACCCAATCCATCCACTGCTGAAGCTAAAAGTCCATGTTTTGAAGCAAAGGATTCAGCTCTAGCTAAAATGATACAGTTTACTACTATCAATGGAATGAATATTCCTAAAGCATTATATAAGTCTTGAGCATACGCCTTCATAAACATTTCTACTATAGTAACAAAGGTTGCAATAACTACAATGAAGGCTGGAATACGTATTTTATTCGGTACTACTTTACGAATCAAGGATACAACTACATTGGAACCAATTAATACACCAGTTACAGCTAAACCCATAGCCAAGCCGTTTTTCGCTGCAGTAGTTACAGCTAAAACTGAACACATACCTATTAATTGCACAAATATGGGGTTTTCCTTAACTACCCCATTAAAGAACACTTTAGATAATTTCATCTTTCCACCTCCATCCCTTCCAAATTAGATAACTTTTCACTATATATCTGTCGAATAAGGTTTACTCCATCTACTATAGCATTTGTGGTCACTGTTGCACTGGTTAAAGCCTGGACCTCATTATCTGCTTTTGGCTCCCTTACAGCTGTAATTTCGCTATCTACTGGCTTGCCTTTAAAGGAGTCGGTGAAAAATGGTCTTGTTGAGTTAGCTCCAAGGCCTGGAGTTTCCTCATGGACTAATACCTTTATTCCAGTTATCTTTCCATCCTTAGATATGCCAGTCATGAAAGTTAAAGGTCCACCATATCCATTTACCTCTATATTAAAGGTATATCCCACCAAATCGGAACCCTTATACCCTTCATTAATTTCAGTTATGTTTGTATTGTCGCCCACAATCTCCTTTAATCGATTTTCATCTAGTTGTTTAAACTCTTCCGCTATATCCAATACTTCCATCTTAGCCCTTTCACTGGCTAGCCTGTCTGCTTCTGCAATTCTTTCAGAGGTAACGCTGTTTGAAATTGCCAATACTGAAGCTGCAACGGCTGTAATAATGAACAAAATTAATGCTAGTTTTATCGTTTCGTTCATTAGTTCTTCACCTCCCCAAACACCCTAGGTCTAGTGAACTTTTCTATTAAAGGTGTGGCTACATTCATTAATAATATGGAATAGGATACTCCTTCTGGATATCCTCCCTTTACCCTAATAAGAGCCGTTAAGATTCCTGCACCTATACCAAATATAATCCTACCTACAGGGGTTACAGGTGTAGTGACATAATCTGTAGCCATGAAAAAAGCTCCTAGAATCAATCCACCACCTAACATATGGTAGGATAAAAATTCAGCTTCTACTCCTAATAGCACTAGCATTATGAAGGTAGTTCCAAGGTAGAACACTGGAATTTTCCAGTCGATTACCTTTCTAATTAACAAGTAAGCTGCACCTATAAGCAATAATAGGGTTGATGTTTCCCCTATAGCTCCTGGAATACTTCCAATAAACATGTTCCAAAGGGTGGGTAGTTCTGCTCCTGCTGCTTCAGATGCAGACGTAGCAGCTGCTACTGTTGCCGATGCTGCTGTATCAGGTCCCATTCCATACTTCATAATTGCTAATGGGGTAGCAGTTGCAACAACATCTGGCCTAGTTCCAGTAAAGCTTGCCATATGAGAAGGCCATGAACTTAAAAGAAAGGCCCTTGCTGCTAAAGCTGGATTCATAAAGTTTGCCCCTAAGCCGCCAAAAAACTGTTTAACTACTATTATTGCAAAGGCAGAACCTGCAACTGGCAACCACCATGGGGCGTCGGCAGGAAGATTAAACGCAATTAAAATTCCAGTTATTATTGCTGAAAAATCATCTAATGTTATAGGTCTATTAAAAATTTTTTGAATAATTGCTTCAAAAACCATAGATGAAGCCACAGAAATAAGTATCAATTTCAATGCATTTAAGCCAAAAAAGTAAACGCTACCAATAATTGCCGGAGCAAGAGCAATTATTACATCTAACATTATCCTCTGTACAGATTCATTAGATCTAATATGAGGAGATGAAGTCACTAATAACATATTTTCCAATGCCACTTCTTTAGCTTTGGAAGTATCCATTGCTTTACTATCCATTTCATATCCTCCCATCTATTTTGCTTTCCTCTTAGCTAATATTTCTCTTTTTGCCAGCCTAATAGACTCTACTAAAGGTCTTTTAGCCGGGCAAATATAAGAACAAGCTCCACATTCTACACAATCTAAAGCATTATATTCTTCTGCTTTATCGAAATTTTTCTTTAATGTGTAACTGCTTATATATAGAGGTTGTAATTTTACAGGACAAACTTCAAGACATTTCCCACATCTTATACAGGGTTGAATTGGTTCAGGTTTTGCTTCTTCCTTGCTTAAAACCAAGATGCCACCAGAACCCTTTATTATTGGGACATCTATTGAAAATTGGCTTATTCCCATCATTGGCCCACCAGCTATTATCTTTCCAGGTGAGTCTTCGGTAAAGCCTCCACATTCTTCAATCAAATCCTTAAATGGAGTACCAATTTTCACAAGTAGATTTTTAGGATTTTTTATGCCATTGCCAGTTACTGTAGTCACTCTTTCGATAAGAGGTTTACCCTCTAATATGGCCTCTGCAATTGCCCTAGTAGTAGAAGCGTTACTTACTACAGCTCCCACATCCATTGGTAAACCACCAGAAGGTACTACTCGTCCTAATATGGCATTTATCAGTCTTTTTTCATCCCCTTGAGGATATTTTACCTTTAAGGTAGCTATACTAATGTTTTCCTCTCCTTGGCTTGCTTCTTTTAAAGCCTTAATTGCATCTGGCTTGTTCTTTTCTACACCAATAACTCCCCTATCCACTCCTAAGGCTTTCATAATAGCTTTTAGACCGAAGATTACCTTTTCAGCTTCCTCCGCCATTACCCTATGGTCTGCAGTTAGATAGGGTTCACACTCTGCACCGTTTATTAAAACGGTATCAATCTTCTTGTCAGATGGCGGGGATAATTTTACATGGGTTGGGAAACTTGCTCCTCCCATACCAGTAATACCCGCTTCCCTTATTATTTCTATTATTTCTTCTGAGGATAAATCTTCTAATTTACCTTTAGGTCTTACCAATTCATGCAATTCATTCTTACCATCGGATTCAATGACTACACATTTAACGGTAAGGCCTGTAGGTATAGGCATATCCATAATCTCTTTTACCGTACCGGATACGGATGAATGGACTGGAGCAGATACAAAAGCTTCCGATTCCCCAATTTTTTGTCCTACCTTAACGCTGTCTCCCACCTTCACCATAGCTTCGCATGGTGCCCCTGTATGCTGGTGTAACGGAATTTTAACAATAGCTGGTTCTTTTGCTTTCTCTATAGGAAGGTTTTCCGTCAATTCCTTATAATGCGGTACATTTACCCCACCCTTGAAAGTGAGATTTTCTAACTTCATCCTTATTCCACCTCTTTTTCTTATACTTTTACTTTTAAAATGGAACTAACAAATGGATTTAGGCTAATCGTATCCATTGTCCATTATAACATTAATTCAACCAAAAGTATACCCCGTAGTAGTATTGAGATATTTTTAACGATGCCATTTTCTTTGCTTTTCTCTGCTATAAACCTTGAATCTTTCGACATCCTAAAGGGTTAGTTGTTTTTTAACAAAATTAAAAATCCCCTGAAATTCCCATTATTAACCCTAATTGTTGTTAATTTAACAACGCTGCCTCAATATTAACCTATATTTTCATACTCAATTGAATGGGATCATCAGGATAGATTAGATTTGATAAGGTCAATCCAATCAATCTAACCTCCTTATCAAAATTAAATTTGTTAATAAGTATTTTTTTACTGGTTTCAAATATCACCTCTTCATCGTCAGTAGGAATGTTTAAGGTTATACTTCTAGTCTCCACCGTAAAATCCACATACTTAATTTTAACAGTAATTGTCCTTGCTAAAAATCCCTTTGATATCAATTTATTAGACAGGTTTATAGAATATAATCTTAATTTATCTATTAAATCTTTGGAATTACTAATATCTTCAAGAAAGGTCTCTTCTTCCCCAATAGATTGGTTAACATTATCCACTTCTACAGGCCTTAAATCTATACCAAAAGAAAAGTCATAAATTTCCTTGCCCCTTTTCCCAAATAAGGAAACTAAAACATCCTTATCGTATCTCTGGATGTCTCCTATGTAGTAGATGCCTAACTTATTCAATTCCCTTTGCATTTTAGGACCTACTCCCCATAATTTTGATACTGGTAAGGGTTTTAAAAACTCCACCGCATCCTCCTTTTTTATCACGGTTAATCCATTGGGTTTTTTAACATCAGAGGCAAGTTTAGCTAAAAACTTATTTATAGATATTCCTACAGAGGCAGTTAACTGGGTTTGCTTTTGAATATCCTTTTTTATACTCCTAGCAACCATTATGGAATTCTTATCAGTTACGTCTAAGAAGGCTTCATCTATGGATATGGGTTCTATTTTATCTGAATATTTCGATAATATTTTATGGATTTGTCTGGATGCCTTCTTATATTTCTCCATATTTACAGGTAAATAGATACCATTAGGACACAGCCTCTTTGCGACTTTTATAGGCATGGCAGAACGAACCCCATATTTTCTAGCTTCGTAAGAAGCTGTGCTGACTACCCCTCTATCACTAACCCCTCCAACAATTACTGGTTTACCCTTAAACTTTGTATTATCCCTTTGTTCTATAGAAGCATAAAAAGCATCCATATCTATGTGGATTATCTGTCTATCCAATCTGATCATCCTAACCATAAAATGATATAAAAAAATCATATACATAATATTGTATATGATTTGGTGCAGGAGAAGGGACTCGAACCCTCACGCTCTTTAGGGAGCAATAGCCCCTCAAACTATCGCGTCTACCAGTTCCGCCACTCCTGCATTATCTTTTATTGTTATACTACACAATCTTATTATAGATTAATTTTCAATTTTTATCAACCGTTTCTTCTTGGAATTCTTTAGGAATATACCATTTTTCAATATTTCTATATAGATTATGGAAAGCAGGATCAATGTCTCCCATTATCTTCCTGTCCAATAATAGGGCATTATTCCTAAAAAATAGGCTTACATAGGGTAATTCTTTTATTATATGGGATTGAAGTATCTCATAGTTGGTCAATTTTATTCCCATAGTACTTGAGTTAAAGGCTGATTCCAAAAGCCTGTCCATGGTTTCATCTGTATATCTAATAAAATTGGTGCCAGAGTTTATCCCATTGGTATGGAAGGCAAAAGATAACTCCGTTACCGGTGATAAAGTCCATCCTAAAAGAACTATATCATAATCGCCCTTTTGAATTTTTGTTTCTATATCCTGCCATTGATTTTCTACCATCTCCTCAGTTAAATTATCTGGAATCTTGTCTACATAATCCTTAATTACATGAATTCCTAGCTTATTTAAATCTTCAACAATTAGATCGGCTGTCTTCAACCTTAGAGGATTATATGAATTGGTTAGCAGTCTAAAGCTTATATCTTTTCCTTCTTCATCCTCATAATAGCCATCCCCATCTATATCCTTCCATCCCATTTTGTTTAATTCTTCTCTAGCCATTGTGAAGTTATAACCATAGGAATTAGCTAGATCAGACAATAGCCAAGAGTCTGGATGAATTGGTAAATCATTCTGGGTGGCATGGCCTAAAAATACCTTCTGAATTATGGCTTGTCTATCTATTCCATAGGCAATAGCCTTTCTCAAAATAGAGCCTTTTTCCCCTCCAAAAAGCGGATTTGAAAAATTAAAACCTAAAAATTCATAGTCCTGGGAGATAAATTCCAATACTTTTACTCTATTATGCTGCTTAAACTTTTCCCAGTCTACCCCTTGGACCATGGTTAAGTCGATTTGCCCTACTTCAAAGGCGGTTACTGCCAAGTCATTATCGTCTAATACCTTGCCAACTATGCTATCTATATAAGGTCTTCCCTCCCTATAGTCTTCAAAATATTCTAGTTGAACCTCCTTGAATCTATCGTAGTCTATAAATTTATAAGGTCCAGTGCCAATAGGGGTATAATTTTCCTCATCTAATGCATTGATATAGGAGTTTTTATCCTCTCTATCTGCCACAAATCTATGTTTTGGGATTATTGGGAATATGAGGGCCTCCAAGCTATTGCTAAATACCTTTTCAAATTTTATCTCCAGATTATATTTATCTATTATATTAACATCTATTATGTTGTTAATATTTGAAGGAAAGGCTCCTAACACGCTATTCCATAATTTTTTGTAGATACTGTCGTTTTCAGCATATTTAATAACATTTATGGTAAAAGCAACATCCTCAGCAGTTAATTCCTGACCATCATGCCAAAGCACATTTTCCTTCAATTTAATCTTTATAGTTCCGTCACTATACATTGTATAGTCCTCAGCCAATTGATTTTCGATTTGAAAATTTCTATCTAGTTCAAACAGACTTTCAAATATGAGCTTACTAAAATGATAATAGCTAATACTTTCACACATTAAGGGGTTAAGGGTGGTAAAATTGGTTAAGGGTAAAATTAGTTTTCCTCCATATTCTGGCTCATATTCCTTTTGGCTGTTATCTTCATCAAAGGCTTCATAAATTGGCGTTCCTGCATTATCATTTCTATTACAGCCTGCTAGAGAAAATGAAACTATTATAATAAGTAATATGGTTAATATCCTATTGTATTTCAAAAACTATTCCCCCTTACATGTTAATAATTAAGCTTTTCATTATCTTTCTAATATTATGGATTAAGGCTATAAAATTGCTGCTGCTATGAGTTATTTCATGATTAAAGGAATTTTTATACAAGATATTATATATTTTAATATTTTTCTCTACCTTCTTTATATACTCCTCTGTCTCCTTAAAAGGTATTTTGGTTAATACCAAACCATCCTGAGAATATTCCTCATTTTTAAGCCAATTAGACACATTGCCGCTTCCACCATTATAGGCAGCTAATATCAATTGAAGACTTCCGTTAAATTCTTCCTCCAATACCTTTAGATACCAACTACCTATTCTGATATTGATATCAGGGTCATATAATTTTTCCAAATCAAAATCTGCAATGGAAAGCTCTTTTGCAGCCCATTCACCTGTTATAGGGGATATTTGCATAAGTCCTCTGGCTTCTTTGGAGGATAGTGCGTTTTTATCATATCTGCTTTCCACATTTATTATAGCAGCAATTAAATAAGGGTCTATACCATATTCCCTAGAATATTTTTGAATTAAATCTTCATATGCTAATGGGTAGACAAGCTTTAGATACATGATTGATGCTACAAATGCTAAGATTAAAACTAGGATTAGAGATACAATTTTTTTCATTCTCTTATAAGACCTCATATGTTTTTAAAACCTCCAAAGAATCATATACTCTCTTTTAATAATTTGGTGATCTGTTCCTTTAAGTTGTTTATATCCTTTCTATTATCGATAATCTTAGTAACATATTTTTTCTTTTCTTCTATAGAAATTTGGGCCCTAATTTTTCTTATGGCTTCCTCCCTATTAATCTTGTCTCTTTTAATAAGCCTATCTAATTGTGTATTTTCATCTACATATACAAGCCATATATCATCAAGGTCTATTTCATACTCCTTAAACTTATCCAATTCTTCTATCAATAGTGGCACATCTAGAAAAATAACCCTTTGGTCCTTATATTGTTCAATTTTATCTTTCATCTCTTGAAAAATATGAGGGTGGACTATAGCATTTAGTTTTTTCCTCATAGCTGAATCTTTAAATATCAAAGAAGCTAATTTCTTCCTATCTATATTATTTTCATCATCTAGTATCCCTTTTCCAAAGACCTTCACTATTTCCTCATAGGCTGGCTTTCCCACCTCTACCACCTGTCTAGCTATTTTATCTGCATCTATTACTAAATAACCCATTTCTATCAATATACTGGAGGCGGTAGACTTTCCAGTAGCTATACCGCCAGTCAAACCTATGATTTTTCTATTACATGGATTCATACCAGTTAACCCCCGTCTTTAAGTCTACTTTTAGAGGAATATCCAATTCAATAGCATTTTCCATAATATCCCTTACAATAGTTTTTACTTCTTCTACTTCCTGTTTGTGGGCTTCGATTACAAGTTCGTCATGAACCTGTAGTATTAGTCTTGATTTTAAGTTCCTCCTATTTAACTCCTTAAACACCTTGACCATAGCAACTTTAATTATATCTGCTGCACTACCCTGTATAGGGGTATTCATGGCAATCCTTTCTCCAAACGACCTAACATTGAAGTTTCTGGACTTAAGCTCTGGAACATACCTTCGCCTGTTTAATAGGGTTTCTACATAGCCCTTTTCCTTCCCCATTTTTATTATATCTTCCATATATTTTTTTACCATCTTATAATTTTTTAGATAATTGTCTATATACTCCTTTGCCTCTTTTCTAGATATATTTAAATCTTTTGAAAGGCCATAGTCGCTAATTCCATAGACTATGCCGAAATTAACGGCCTTTGCTCTATCTCTCATCAGAGAAGTTACCTGGTCTTTTGGAATGTGGAACACCTCAGATGCAGTTTTGGTATGGATATCTTCATCTTGATGAAAAGCCTCAATAAGCTTTGGATCCTTTGAAATATGGGCTAATACCCTTAATTCAATTTGAGAATAATCTGCATCCACCAATATATAATCTTCATTTTTGGCTATGAAGGCTTTACGTATTTTTCTTCCTTCTTCCGTTTTAATTGGTATATTTTGAAGATTGGGATCGGTACTACTGATTCTTCCCGTATTGGTAACGGTTTGATTAAAACTTGAATGGATTTTATTAGTTTCTTTATCTACGACATTTATTAAACCGTCAATATAGGTGGACTTTAATTTTACCATCTGTCTATATTTGAGAATTTTTTCAATTATCTCATGCTCTCCCTTTAACTTATCCAATACCTCTGCATCGGTAGAGTATCCAGTTTTAGTCCTTTTAATTACTGGTAAATTAAGCTCATCAAATAAAATCTCTCCCAATTGTTTAGGAGAATTAATATTAAACTCCCTACCAGCCAAGAAGTATATTTCCTCCGTTAACCTATCGATTTGAGCTTGAAATTCTTCTCCTAGACTATTTAATATATCTAAATCCACTGTAAATCCATGGTATTCCATATTGGCCAACACTTCTACCAATGGCAATTCCACTTCGTAGTAGAGCTTATCCATTCCATATTCTTCAATCTTATCCATAATGGGCTTTCTTACTCCATGGATTAAATCCAAACTTTGTGCAATGTATTCAGCCCGAGTATCTATTGAAAGATCTTTATAGCTTTTTTTGTTCTTGCCTTTTCCTAATAAGCTTTCCTTATCTATCCCGTATATGTTTAAATACTCCTTTCCCAAGGCGTTAATACTATAATCCGTTTGGGCTGGATTTAATAGGTATTGACCTATTACACTATCGAAAGCTAGATTGCTTATATCTATATTTAAATGAAGTAGGGCAAATATATCCATCTTTACCATATGGCCATATTTTTTAATATCTTCCGACTCAAAATACTTTTTAAACTCATCTTTAAAAATGTCAACCCTATTTTGAGAAAAATCTATATAATAAGGGGTATTGTCTCCTACCTTTATCCCTATTCCTAAGATAGGACTCTTAATATAATTATCGTCTTCAAATAAAAATTTGAAATAGAAGGCCTTTTCCTCTTTAATTGCTTCTATAACTGCTTTAAAATTATTTCCTTCTAGGATTATGTATTCCGTTTTATAGTTGGGCTCTTCTAATTCAACTTCATCCTCAGGTAATTTAGAAAGTAAGCTATTAAATTCCAAGGAGGTATAGAGCTCTTTTAATTTATCCCAATCAGGTTTTCCCGCCCTCAATTGCTCTATGGTAATATTAATAGGAGCATTTCTAATTATCTTGCCGAGTGTTTTGCTGAGTATGGCCATATTTTTATGTTCGATTAAAGATTCCCTGGTCTTCTTACCCCCTACCTTATCTATATTATCATATAGGTTCTCCATAGTACCAAATTGTTTCAATAATTTTATACCAGTTTTTTCGCCAATTCCTGGTACTCCTGGAATATTATCCGACTTATCTCCCATAAGCCCCTTTAAATCAATAAGCTGTTCTGGGCTTATTCCATATTCCTCTATTACCTTTTCCCTATCATATTCATCCAGCTCTGTAATTCCCTTTTTAGTTATCAACACCTTTGTATTATCAGATGCCAATTGAAGATAGTCCCTATCCCCAGTTACCAATATTACTTCCATACCTTTGTCTTCCCCTAATTGAGCCAGTGTGCCAGCAATATCATCTGCTTCATATCCATCTAACTCCAATTGAGCTATATCCATGGCTGAAAGTACTTCCCTTATTATTGGAAATTGCTGAACCAATTCATTGGGGGTAGAATCTCTATTTGCTTTATATGAATCGAAAGTTTCATGCCTAAAGGTAGGCCCCTTTTTATCAAAAGCTACACATATATAGTCAGTATGGTATTCTTCTCTAATCCTATATAGCATGGTTAAGAATCCATAGACTCCATTGGTATATATACCGTCCTTTGTAGACAAGAGTGGAAGCGCATAAAAGGCTCTATGAATTAAACTATTTCCATCTATAACCATCAACTTTTCCTTTTGTTTTTTATTCACAAAATCACTCCCTTTAGTTTTAGAAAAGTTTCCCTAGTATTTTCCAAGATGACAATCGGGATAGCTGCAAACTTTACAGCTTAAACACTGACCACCGTAACCCATATTTATAATATCCTCTCGTGAAATTCTTTCTCCCGCAAAAATACGGGGTAATATTAAATCCAAGGATGTAATTCGTGAAAACATAGCACATCCTGGCAGGCCTATTAGAGGAATATGATCTAAATAAGATAATAATAGCATTGCCCCTGGCAGCACAGGAGCCCCATATGTAATAATGTTAGCTCCCGTAGATTTTATTGCCCTTGGTGTTTTATCATCTGGGTCAACAGACATCCCTCCCGTAACTATTATAAGCTCTGCCCCTTTTTCTTTCGACTTTATAATCTCCTCCTTAATTCTTTCCTGTTCATCTGGTACTATAACTTTATATATAATCTCTGAGTCAAAATCCTTAACTTTAGCTTCAATTACAGGACCAAACTTATCTTCAATTCTACCCTTATAGACTTCAGACCCAGTAATAATCAATGAGACTTTTAACTTCTTAAAGGGTTTTATATTAAATATTGGTCCCTTCTCCCTTAGTATACTCTCTGCTTGTGCTAATCTTTCCTTTTCCATAGTTAGAGGAATAATTCTAAAACCGCCTATTAAACTGTCCCCTTCAATAATCCTATTACCATGGATTGTTGCTAATATCATATCTCCCAAGCTATTAATCTCATATAGTATTTCCTTATCTATTCTTAATAAGCCCCTATATTTAGACATAATATTGATTTTTCCTTCCTTGGGAAGGGTATAATAGGTACCTTCTCCACAAGCCAAATCCCCTATCATAATAGCTGCATCGTCTTCATGTAAAGTATTTTCATCTAGTTCAAGTACGTAGATATGTTCTTTTCCTATCCTTAATAGTTTTTCTATGTCGGATTCCTTTATTATGTGGCCTTTTTTGAAGGCAACTCCCTTAAATTTCCCTGGTACTATCTCCGTTAAATCATGTCCCAACACCATTCCAACAGCATCTTCTACTCTGACAGATTTCATCTTTATCACCCCTAAACACCCTTTACAAACATTATAATTATTGTACCATAGGTATTAAGTTCTTGTCCTTATTAATTAAGGAAATTTCATAGTAACTTTTTTAAAAAATCTCTGGGCTGTTTGTCGAATATACACAAATATTAAAATAGCTACTCCGAATATTATCTTACCACTTGCAGTAATTAGAGATATTACCCAGTCGATTGCCATAAATATTGACCCAATTATCAATCCGCCAGCTAAAATATAATAGATTGGATCCTGTCCCAATAAAAGGGCCATTATAGCCACTGTTCCAAATATGGATACTGGAATTCGCCAATCAATATGTCCCTTTTTGTAAATATACAAGCCACCTATTAAGAGTGCTAAAGGTGATGATTCAGCAAGGGCTCCTCCTGGGAAGGCAAGAAACATCTGCAGATAACTAGGCATCTCCATGCCCCCTCCAAGTAGGGCTAAAGGACTTGCTTTGGTAACTGCATCGATGGTTCCTAAGTCAGGAGGTCCAACGGCTATACCTGCAAATAGAGGAGCTAATATGATCATAGCTACCCTGCCAAATAAGGCAGGATTAAACTGACTCATTCCTAAGCCTCCAACCAGCTCTTTTGTAACTCCTATAGCTAGAATAACAGTCAATCTTTTTGGCTTAAATAACATTAATTGAGCATCTTGATAAGCGAAAATTATATTGACGATAAAATACTTGATTAATTTATAATTTTATGTTATTATATTTTAGTAATAAGCAAGCCGGTGTGTTGGAACTGGCAGACGAGACGGACTCAAAATCCGTTGTCCTTCGGGACGTGTGGGTTCGAGTCCCACCACCGGCACCAATAATGTTAAAGTAAACAAAAAGGACCTAAATCTGGGTCCTTTTATATTACATAAAGTTTAATGACATAAGTATTTGCTTTGATTCTAAAGTTTGTTAGGCTTTTGCCTTTCTATTCTCTAGATACATCTTTCTACCACTTTCATATAAATTATTTCCTTTGCTATCGATTGCAACTATAAGGGGTAGGTCTTCTACCTTTAGCCTTCTAATGGCCTCAGACCCTAAATCCTCATAAGCAACTACCTCTGCTTTTTTGATGGATTTACTCAATAAGGCCGCTACACCACCTATGGCAACAAAATAAAGCCCTTTGTTCTTTATAATAGCCTCAACCACCTCATCTCCCCTATCCCCCTTGCCGATCATTCCTTTCAATCCAGCATCTAATAATTTTGGGGCATAAGGATCCATCCTATAGCTAGTAGTCGGTCCTGCTGAGCCAATTACCTTTCCGGGTTTTGCTGGACTAGGACCCACATAATAGATTATTTGGTCTTTTAATTCTATTGGCAATCTCTCCCCTTTGTCCAATAGTTGAACCAGCCTTTCATGGGCAGCGTCCCTAGCTGTATAAATGGTTCCCGATAGTAAAACGTTATCTCCTGCCTTTAAATTCTTTATCTTTTCATCTGTCAATGGAGTAGTAAGTTTTATCATCACAATTCTACCTCCTTATACCTTGCCACATGACAATTAATATTAACAGCTACTGGTAATCCAGCTATATGTGTCGGAAAGGTTTCAATATTTACTGCAAGAGCTGTGGTTTTGCCTCCAAAGCCCTGTGGCCCTATTCCCAATTGATTAATCTCCTGTAAAAGCTCGTCCTCTAATCTTCTATAGAATTCATCTTCATTTCTCTCTGACAAAGGCCTTAATAAAGCCTTTTTAGCTAAACTAGCCACCTTGTCAAAGGTTCCGCCAATACCAACTCCAACTACAATAGGGGGACAAGGATTTGCACCAGCTTCTTCTACAGCTTTTATTACAAAATCCTTTACTCCTTGAACTCCATCAGCTGGTCTTAGCATCTTTAACCTACTCATATTTTCCGACCCAAAGCCCTTTGGAGCGATAATCATTTTAAAGCTATCTCCAGGAACTATCCTATAATTGATGACTGCTGGGGTGTTGTCATTGGTATTTGTCCTATTTAAGGGATCCTTTACTACCGATTTTCTTAAATAACCTTCCATGTATCCTTGTCTTACTCCTTCATTTATAGCCTCTTCCAAATTTCCATTTACTATATGGACATCCTGTCCTATCTCAACAAATACTGATACCATTCCTGTGTCCTGGCATAGAGGCATTTTTTCTTTTCTTGCTATTTCTATGTTTTCCTTTATCCTTTCCAAAATGTTTTCTGCCATGGGCCATGTTTCTTCCCCATACCTTTTTTCTAAAACCAGCCTAACATCTTCAGGAATATAATAATTAGCTTCCATACAGGCATTTTTGACAGCTTTAGTAATTTCATTACAATCTATCTTTCTCATATTTAAAATACTAGGGAATATGATATTCCCTAGTAATACTCCCTCCTTACAATCTTTTTTGCGCAACGCCAGTTTTTATAGCTGCTTGACTTACAGCTTCAGCAACATTTTCTGCTACCCTTTTATCGAATACATCTGGAATTACATATTCTTCATTTAGCTCATTTTCCCCTATTAATCCTGCTATTGCATAAGCTGCTGCTATCTTCATCTCTTCGTTAATTTCTTTAGCCCTTACATCAAGAGCCCCCTTAAATATTCCAGGAAAGGCCAATACGTTATTTACTTGGTTCGGATAATCTGATCTACCTGTGCAAACTACCTTTGCACCAGCTTTCTTTGCTACATCAGGTGAAACTTCTGGTACAGGATTGGCTAAGGCCATGATAATTGGATCCTCATTCATTGATTTAATCACATCAAAACTCAGGCAATTAGCAACTGAAACCCCTATGAAAACGTCCGCCCCAACTACTGCGTCTTCCAAACTTCCCTTTATACCATCTTTATTGGTAAGTCTAGCTATTTCGTCTTTATACTTATTCATTCCGCTAGTTCTACCTTCATATAATACTCCTTGACTATCGCAAAGTATAATGTCTTTTACTTTCATTTCTAATAGTAATTTAGCTATTGCAATACCAGCTGCTCCAGCCCCATTAATTACTACCCTTATATCCTCCAATTCTTTTCCTACAACTTTTAAACTATTTATCAAAGCTGCAACTGCAACTACAGCAGTACCATGCTGATCATCATGGAATACTGGTATATTGCAAAGCTCTTTTAGTTTCTCTTCTATTTCCATACATTCAGGTGCTTTTATATCTTCTAAATTAATGCCTCCAAAGGAAGTCTCCAAAAGTTTCACTGCCTTTACAAACTCGTCTACATCTTTGGTGTTTAAACATATGGGGAAGGCATCTACACCTGCAAACGCCTTAAACAAGGCTGCTTTACCTTCCATTACTGGTAAGCTAGCTGCAGGTCCAATATCTCCCAGGCCAAGGACTGCCGTTCCATTGGTTACAACCGCAACCCAGTTTCCCTTAGATGTATATTCATATACCTTGTCTCCATCCTTGTGTATCTCCAAACAAGGTTCTGCAACTCCTGGAGTATAAGCCAAAACTAAATTTTCTGGCTTGTCTACAGAAACCTTAGTCTGAAGAGCAATTTTTCCTTGCTTCTCCCTGTGTAAATTTAAAGCTTTTTCCCTTAAATCATTGCCCATAATAACACCTCTCTCTTTTTATGATCCTATTTCAGTCATAGCAAAAGGATCTAGTACTTCTTCTAATTTAGAAGCTTCCATTACGCCTTCATTTAATATTATGTCTCTAACAGTTTCTCCAGTTTCTAAAGCCTTATTTGCTATAATAGTAGCCTTCTTGTAACCTATATAAGGACAAATGGCTGTAATTATACCAATGCTATTATTTACTAATTCCTCACATCTTTCCTTATTTGCTGTAATTCCTTTAATGCAGTTTTCAACGAAGGTTTCAACTCCATTGGTTAAGGTCTCTATGGACTCAAATAATTTATAGAATATAATAGGACAGAATGCATTCAATTCTAACTGGCCTGCTTCCACTGCCATAGTTACAGTTAGATCATTTCCTATAATGTTAAAAGCTATTTGATTCATAACCTCTGGTATTACGGGATTGACCTTTCCAGGCATAATAGATGAACCATTTTGTCTAGGAGGTAGATTAATCTCCCCAAAGCCAGTCCTGGGACCTGAAGACATAAGCCTTAAATCGTTGGATATCTTTGATAAGCTTACTGCACAGGCCTTTATAGCTCCAGACAATTCTACAAATACATCTAGATTTTGAGTTGCATCAACTAAATTGTCTGCTTGTCTTAATTTTAAGCCTGTCACCTTGGATAGATTGTCTACTACAGTATTTAGATAATCCCTATTTGCATTTAGGGCTGTACCTATGGCAGTACCACCTAAATTCACACTATTTAAATTTTCTCTTACCCTACTTATTCTTTCTATATCTCGTTCTATGGCACAGCTATAGGCTTTAAACTCCTGTCCCAATCTAATAGGTATGGCATCTTGCATTTGGGTTCTGCCCATCTTTATTATTCCATCAAACTCTATAGCCTTATCCTTTAGGGCTAAATTAAGCTTTTTCAAATTTTCAATAGCCTTGTCCAACAATCTGATAATAGCGATCTTTCCAGCAGTTGGTACCACGTCATTAGTAGATTGTCCATTGTTAACATGATCATTAGGGTGAACAAGATTATAATCTCCCTTTTGTCCCCCTAATATTTCAATAGCCCTATTGGCAATTACCTCATTGGCATTCATATTAGTAGAGGTTCCTGCTCCCCCCTGAATGGGATCTATTATAAATTGATCGTGTAATTTGCCTTCTATAATCTCATCACAGGCCTTTATAATTGCATCTGCTATTTTTTCATCTAATATTCCTGCGTCCCTATTACTGATGGCAGCAGCCTTTTTTACCTCACAAACTGCCTTGATCAATTCTTCATTAAGGCTTAAACCTGTAATTTTAAAGTTTTCACAAGCCCTTAAGCTTTGGACTCCATAATAAGCATCTTTAGGAACCCTTTCTTCCCCTATTAAGTCCGTTTCCAACCTATAATCCATTTATACGCCTCCTATCTTATATTTTACATTGCTTAACTTAACAGAATTACTAAATCCATCATTTGCTAAATATTTTATTACGGTTTTAGTAGACAATTTTACTTGACAGATGGATGAAAATGTTTTCTTTTTGTCAACTTAGAGCCTTAAAAGACTTAAATTCTTAATAGTCTATTAAAAAAGTGCTTGTTCTATCTTACCAAATCGATAATACTACCCTTTTCGATTTTTGTCAAATGGATATAAATTAAACCATTTTTGTTAATTAATAAGCAACTCTGAATAGTTTCTTTTCATTAACCAAATCTATATCTAGTATGGTCATTTCCTAGGCATTAAACCTCTGTAGAAATCCTTGACTTATATAAATCTTAATTGTTGTATTTTGGTTTTTCTGGAATTTTCTCAATAATATTGGCTTAGAGGTCTAGATTAAAACTCCTTTTCATGCCAACCCTGGCCCCTAAGCCTTTCTGCTTGTTCATCGTTCCTTAAAACATCTACAATTATAATGAGTAATAACTAAACAATTAAGTTTAGATTAAACTTCTCTATTATCCCTAATATTACAAGAATATCTATACACCCAGCTGCCAAGTATTACAAATACTCCTAAGCTCACTATATTTCTCAAGACTTCATTTTGAATAATTGTAGCTAGGAAATTTGTTTGTATATTTAGAGCAGCAAATATACCAATTAATATACCTGTAATTGCATCTCCGGCTACAAGGCCAGAAGATATTAGAGTACCTCTTTCTACAGCAGCATCTAATTGGGATTCATCCTTATTAAACTTAATCTCTACTAATTTACGTATAATCCCACCAAAGAAGATTGCACTGTTTAGGGATATAGGTAGATAAAGCCCTAACGCCACAGGTAAAATGGGAATTTGTGCAAAGCTACAGAATATGGCAATTACTACTCCTATTATGACAAGAGTCCAGGGCAATTGACCAGTCATAATTCCCTCCACTATTAATCTCATTAGTGTAGCTTGAGGTGCTGTTACCTGTGCACTACCTATTCCATATGCATTGTGTAAAAGTAATACGGTTGCTCCAGCTATAATTGATGCTATAGCCAAGGAGACAAACATACCATGCTGTATCTTCCTAGGGCTACCTCCTATTATAAACGTTGCTTTAAGGGATTGTGCCACTCCACCAGCAACTGCTATTGCAACACACACTACACCTGTTGCTAATAAAACTATGGTCATTCCCCCAATTCCAGTTGTACCCATAGCCCTATATACTGAAGCTATTACTAAAAGGGTTGCAATAGTCATTCCTGATACCGGGTTGTTGCTTGCTCCTATTACTCCAACCATTCTTGCAGATACAACGGAGAAGAAGAAGGAGAAGAATACTGTAAGTATGGCACCTATGGGACCTGCACCTATTGAAGGAATAAACCAAGTTAATAGAAAGCCTAATATGGCTGCTGCCAATACCCATCCAATTGAAGGTTCTTCTTCCAGCCTTCTATGGGATTTTGAGACCTTGCCAAATCCGCCCATAGCTTCTTTAAAAGAGCTAATAATAGTAGGCAAAGATCTAATTAATGATATGAAGCCTCCTGCTGCTACAGCTCCTGCTCCTATATATCTAATATAATTGGACCAGATTTCTGAAGCTGACATTTCTGAAATTAAGGCTGCAGATGGAAAAATAGCTTCTGGAGCATATATCCCAAAAAACCTTATTAGCGGGATAAGAGCAAGCCATGCTAAAACAGAACCTGCAAACATTAATGCTGATGTAGATGTTCCAACGATAAAACCAACTCCCAGAAGGGATGCTAAGGTATCTACACCTATCATAGTTCCCTGGTAAGCCCTTATAACATAGGAGGCTGTTTCGTTCCAGAGCCCTAGCCCTCCAGATAATATTTTATATCCTACACCTACTCCAAGGCCTTTTAGTACAGATTGAAATCCTTTACCACCTTGATTTGCATTTACTAAGACTTCAGCTTGAGCTATGGCTTCTGGATAAATTAATTCTCCATGCTCTTGAACTATTAGATATCTACGGACTGGAGTTACAAAGTATACTCCCATTAATCCTCCAATAATAGTAACCAAAGCTACTGTAATAATGGAAAGGTTAAGGCCTATTAATATTATGGCGGGCAATACAAATATTATCCCTCCAGCAATCGATTCTCCTACAGCAGCTAAAGATGCCACATAATTTGCTTCTAGTATACTATTCCTTTTAAATATGGATTTTAATAATCCTGTTGCAAGAATTGCCCCAGGAATACCTGCAGAAATAGTTAGGCCTACCTTAAGCCCTAGATAGGTATTTGCTGCTGCAAAGATTATTGCAAATAGAATACCAAAGGCAATGGAGTAACTAGTGGCTTCAGGCATAACTTCATTAGCAGGAATAAAGGGAATATATTCCTCTCCTTTTATTCCGCCGTAGGCTTCTTTAGATAGTTTCTTTATATCTTTAGACATGATGAATTCCTCCTATATTCCTCTATTTTAATTCTTCCAGCAATTTTATTAGAAACTTCCAAACTCTTTTCACCGACGAAATACTTAAATGTTCTTTTTCAGTATGGACATCGTAAAGATTTGGCCCAAAACTGATCATATCAGTATCTGGCAATATTTCCTTCAAAAGACCACATTCAAGACCGGCGTGTATGGCAGTAACTTCCGCTTTTTTATTAAATAATTCTTCGTAAACCTTAACTGCCTTGTCACGAATCTTTGAATTCTCTTCATACTGCCATGCAGGATAAGCACCCTCTTCCACTGTCTTTGCGTTTGTTCTTTTAGCAATAACTGAAAGGACATTCAGTATTTCTCTTAAAGAACTACTAGAAGAAGAGCGTACCGATGTAGTTATTTGGATGATATTGTCCTTCTCCTCTATGATTGCATTATTTAAACTGGTTTGAACTAACCCCTCAATATCCTTTGACATGTATTGAACTCCATCTGGAACCATCATAATAAAATCAATTAAGTTATCGCTTAACTCTTTAGTATAGACATTTTCTATATTTACTTCTTTTAAATCTACTTTTAATCCACTATCCTCTACACGGTATTCCTCCTTCAAATCTTTTACAAGCCCTTCTATTATATTTTTTATATTATCCATGTCTTCCACTAAGATTGTTGCCATTGCTTCACTTGGTATAGCATTGTGTTTACTACCACCATGAATTTTAGACAGTCTTATATTAGATTCCTCATTACATAAGTTTAAAATCCTTCCTAACAGTTTAATAGCATTAGCTCTCTGCTTATTTATCTCCATACCAGAGTGCCCGCCTTTTAGGCCGGAAATTCTAATTTCTAGTCCTTTTCCACTTAACATTTCTTTTTCAAGGATAAAAGTAATAACCTTATTACAACCGCCTGCACAACTTACTAGGAATACCCCCTCTTCCTCTGAATCTAAATTTAAAAGGATCTTACCTGATAAGTGTTCATTTGTTAAAGCCTGTGCTCCATCCATACCAGTTTCCTCACTAGTAGTAATTAAAATCTCTAATGGAGGATGTTTTAAATCATTTGAGTCCAATATTGCTAGCCCATAAGCTACAGCAATACCATTATCTCCACCTAATGTAGTGTTATTTGCTCTTAAGATATCTCCTTCTACTATCATTTCAATGGGGTCCTTTGAAAAATCATGATCAGACCCTTCCCCCTTTAGGCATACCATATCCATATGGCCTTGAATGATTACAGGATCAGCTTTTTCGTAACCTTGAGTAGCTTCTTTTTTAATGATGACATTATACGCCTCATCCTGATATACCTCTAGCTTTCTTTCCCTTGCAAAGTTTACCAGAAAATCACTAATCCTTTTTTCATCACCAGAACATCTTGGTATCTGATTTAACTCATAAAACCAATGAAATACTTTTTTAGGTTCTATATTTTGTAAAGATGACATTTCATACCTCCAATAATTATTATTGATTTTAATTTATATCTATATTAAAGATATTGTTGTATCTAATAATAGTTATTGCCTGATAAGGCATTCTTTATGCATTTGTCAACCGAAAACTGGTTCTCTTGCATATTTGGTGATGATAAAAATGGAAAATATTTATCAATGACTTTGATATATCCTCATTGGTTTTATGATTAGTTTCCTTGGGTATAATCTCGAATAACATGTATTAAGGAGTGATAATATGACTAATATAAAGATAGTTTCCGATTTTGCATGTCCCTTTTGCTATATAGGTTTTTCTATTGCAGAGAAATTGTTAAAGGAAAATCCAGATATAGAAATTGAATGGATTCCCTATGAATTAGATCCAGATCTACCTATTGAAGGAGGGGATTTAAGAGATACCATCCCTCAAGAAAGGATAGATATGAGTTATAGAAGAATTGAAAGATTAGGCTCTGAATACAATCTAGTATACAATAATAAGACTAAAAAGTTCAACACCCATCGACTACACAAAGCAGCCTTATACGCTAGAGATGAAGGGAAATATTATAAATTTTCCAAAGAGGCCTTTAAAGCCATATTTGAATATGGAAAAAATGTAGGTAAACCAGAAGTCCTTGATGAGATAGGATTAAAGGCTGGAATTAATATAGAGGAAATGAACAGGCGTATAAATGAAGGCTATTATGATAAAGAAATGAATGAGGCAAAAAATTTGTGGTCTTTATATGAAGTGGAATCCGTTCCTACATTTATTGTAAATGAAAATAAAAAGGTAACTTTATTGAAAAATTATGAAAGGTTTAAGAGGGATTTGCTGGGTTAAGGGGAAGGAATAGTATTGAATGAATGGAGGGGGAGCCTATGTCTATCAAAAAAACTGATAACTATGACATCCAAATGGTACTTTTAAAAACGGTATACAGTAAAGTAGAACTAAATTTTATTGAAAATCTATTAAATGAACATAATATTCCATACATCCTAAAGGACTATGGAAGCGGTGGTTATATGAGGATTTATAGCGGCTATTCCATCTATGGAACCGATATTTTAGTGGAGAAATCCATGTTTGAAAAAGCCAATACCCTTATTGAAGAATTTCCGTGGAATGAATAAAAAATCCCCAAGCCTTTGAGGATTTTTGAAACTAAAAAGGAATTAATTAATGCACATTTAAGAAATATTTTTCTTAAAGGCGGTATCGCATAGACTTAAGGTAAAGCCAACTAAAAGCCCAAAGACTATATAATTTAATTGAAATAATACAACTAAAGAAGAACACATAACCAATAATGGAATCAGGACTAGCCATTTATAGAAGTAGTTGGACTTCCACTTGTCAGGAATTTTCTTTAATGGCAAAAGTATTTTGGAATCCCTTTTAGCTAGTATTATAAAGCTTATATCAAATATAAAATAAAATATTATTATAGAAACAATATCTTTTATAGACAAATTTCCTCCTCCTCCTCGGAAATAAATTGGATAGCCTTTAAAATCTACTGGCACTCCAACTTTTAATTTCTTATCTACTAATGCATTGTATTTTATCCTCTATTACAATACCCTTACCATTATTAGGCAAGGATTACTTCCCCAAATTCCCTCTATCTCTTCTAGGGGATAGAATTCCAATTTTTTATAAAACTCTCTAGTTCCCCTATAGCTTTTATCTGGATGGCTTTCCCCAAGGGTTTTTACCATTAAAAATTTGTAACTATTATTGATAGAATAATTTACAGCCCTTTCAATTAAATTCCTGCCAATTCCCTGCTTGTGATATTCTTTCAAAACACCCATAACGTATATCTCAGAGGTGTATTCATTATTAAACTTCAAACTTAAAAATCCTATAGGTTGATTGTCAGCAAAAGCTGCACAAAAATAGGTATCCTTTACCCCATCCACATATTCTACAATAGCTTCCTCTATCCCAAACCAATCTGGCAGTTTTCTTAGTATAAAGTCAGTTATATTGGACTTTGTTAAGGAGTCGTTAACTTCTTTAACAAAATAATTATTTGCATTAACCATCTCTAAATAGGCTACCTCCTAACCACAAAGCAAAGCATTATTTACCAATCCAGCTATCGTTTTTCCCCTTAAATAAAAAACTTAAACTTCTAATTCCTTATAGTCGAATATAATCCTTTCTCCATCATTTATGACTATACAAGGAATTCCTATTTGGCCTGCCTTTTTTATTCCATCAAATTCCTCCCTTTCATCCCTGTACTTTAAAAACTTCTTTAGATAGAATAAATTTTCCGTTATATCTAAGTATAAAAATTCCACATTCTTTTCTTCAAGATATTTTCTAGCCGGCTCACAATCTGGGCAAAGTTTACTACCAAATACTAGTATCTTATCCATAGCTATCTCCTCCTATAAGTCGAATTATTGAAAAGCTTACTAAGATTATACCATTTAAATCTTATAAAGCTCAATATAAAAAGAGTTACATCCTTAGCTGGAATAAAAGTCCTTTGAGGGGCCCTAATTCCCATACAAAAAACCCCTTAAACTAATAACCCAAAACTAGGCCCCAACAATAACCAATTGACCAAAGGTAATAGTCTAACATACAATTGTGAATTGTGCACTGTGCATTGTTTAAGATTGTCAATTGGCTATCTACTTCCTAACTTTACAATCGGCCTACCCATTTTACAAAGAGGACAGCTTTCCCTATCATAAATATTTGCTTCAATTTTTACCCCATCATAAATTGGGTACTTAAGCTTTTCTTTACACCTATTTACTAAACAAGCTATGCCTACAACCTTCCCCCCCATTTCTTCTACCACCTTTATAGCTTCATAGGAGGACTTACCAGTCGTTACCACATCCTCAGCAATCAACACCCTCTGCCCTTCTTCTATGGTAAAGCCCCTTCTCAATTTCATCTTTCCATCTTCCCTCTCCACAAATATGGCTGGCTTTCCTTCTTGTCTACCTATTTCATAGCTTACAATAATTCCACCCATGGCAGGCCCTACTACTATATCAAAATCCACTCCCTTTAATTTTTCTGTAATTATAGCAATTGCTTTTGCTGCCTTTTCAGGATACATCAATAGCTTGGCACACTGAATATATACATCACTGTGCTTTCCAGATGATAATAAAAAATGGCCTTCCAAAAGAGCTTCCGTTTCCCTAAATAACTCAAGCATTTATATTACCCCCCTTATCTCTTCCAAGGATTTTATCCCTTCTTCTGCCATGAAATTTTTAATTCCATCAATTATATCTAAAGTGATAGTAGGCTTAATAAAATTAGCACTACCCACTTGCACAGTCCAAGCCCCCGCCATTATAAATTCTATTGCATCTTTGTAATTCATAATCCCACCAATTCCCATAATGGGAACATCAACAGCTTTTGATACCTCATATACCATCCTTAAGGCTATAGGTTTAATACAGGGGCCAGAAAGTCCAGCTATTATATTGTCAAACACAGCCTTTCTATTCTTAATATCTACTGCCATCCCACTAAAGGTATTTACTAGGGATAATCCATCAGCCCCTGCTTTCACACAACTTTCAGCTAGCTGGACTATATTTTCTGCATTTGGTGATAGTTTTACTATCAAGGGCTTTTTACAGGCTCTTCTTACTTCACTCACTACCCTATAGCTAGTTTTCGATTTTATGCCAAAGGCCATGCCCCCTTCTTTTACATTGGGGCAGGATATGTTTAACTCTATCATGTCTATTTTAGTTTCGTTTAATTTATTAACAGCCTTGACATAATCTTCAACTGTGTTTCCTCCCACGTTGGCTATGATTACCGTATTCTGCTTTATCATAAAGGGCAGTTCCTCGCTGATGAAGTAATCTATACCAGGGTTTTCTAATCCAATGCTATTTAAAATCCCTCCAGTCGTTTCATATATCCTAATACCTTTGTTACCCTCTCTTTTTTCTAAGGTCAGTCCCTTAGTAGATATGCCACCTAATTTAGATAGGGAAAAAATTTCACTGTATTCCCTACCAAATCCAAAACTACCAGAGGCTGCAATTACTGGATTTTTGAATTCTATTCCACATAGATTTACCCTCATATCAATCACAGTAAAAAACCTCCTCCCCTAAAAAGACAGCCCCCTCCTTACAAACCCTTTTCATCCCCTTGGATGTTTTTATGCTGCAGCCTAAGCAAGCCCCTATACCACAAGCCATTCTATTCTCCATGGAGATATACACCGGAATTTTACCCTTACACATCTTAACTATCCTTTTCATCATACCTACAGGCCCACAGCTAAAAGCAATATCATATAAAGCTGGATTAAAAATCTCTGTTATTAAACCCCTATATCCTACTGAACCACTTTCTGTGGATATATAAACAGCTCTACTATATTTCCTTATTTTATCTATGTAATAAACCTCATCCTTAAAGCCACAATAAAAATCGATATTAGCTTTTAGTGACTTGGCAAGAAAAACTAAAGGGGCTATACCTATGCCTCCTGATATGAGGGCAACATTCCCCCTTAAATTGGTATTAAAGCTACTACCTAAGGGCCCCATTAGCTCTAAACTATCCCCTGATTTGAGTTTTGAAATTCTTTCAGTCCCCCTACCCCTTAGCTGATAGAGGAAGGTAATTTCTCCATCCATAATATTGGATATGCTTAAAGGCCTGGCTAAAAATGGATCCAATCCATTCCAAGCCCTTAGCATATAAAATTGTCCTGCTTCTCCATAAAAGGGGCTATTAAAAGAAGACGCCACCTTTAACTCATATATATTTGAGGCAATCTCTATATTAGATGTAATTGTCCCCTTTTTATATCCCTTATCCATTTAAAATATCCTCCCTCATGTCTAATACAGCTAATCTTGCATATCTTTCAAAATTTTCATCCCCATTCTCATAATTTTTATAGGCAGTTATAATTCCCCTTGAAGAGTTTACTATTCCTCCATTTCCCTTGTTTAAATAAATGGCCACATCCTTTCCCCTTCCCCCCTGATGGCCATAACCGGGAATTAGGAAGTAGATATTTTTATACCTGTTTCTAATTTCTTCCCCTTCAGCCGTATGTGTTCCTCCTACCACTGCCCCTATTAGGCTGTATCCACAACTGCCTAGATAGCTTTCTCCCAACTTTTTTAGTCTATCTCCAATATGGTAATAGAGGTAATTGGATTGAGGCTGCCCTACCTTTAAGTATTGAATATCCTTAGCTCCAGGGTTTGAAGTCCTAAGAAGTACAAATAGCCCCTTATCACCCCTATCCAAATATTTTAAATAGGGAGTGATGGTGTCAAATCCCATATAGGGATTTAGAGTTATAAAGTCGGCTTCAAAATCCCCCTCAAAATGAGCCTTGCCATACATTTGGGCAGTTGAAGAAATATCTCCCCTTTTAATATCTCCTATGGAAAATAAACCCTGGGATTTTATATACTCTAGAGTCCTTTTATAGGCCATTAAACCCTTTATACCATAAGCTTCATAATAGGCTATCTGCAATTTATATACAGCAACTATGTCCAGGGTATTATCTATAATCCTCCTATTAAACTCAAACATTATCTTGTCTACATCCTGATACTCTTCCTTTAGCTTATTAGGAATGTAATCCAAATGGCTATCAAGGCCTAGGCAGACATTGCCCTTCTTTTCAACCTCCTCATATAGTCTATCAATTATCAACTTCTATCCCTCCATTGTATTTGATTTGTCCCCTTCTTATGGTAGCTAATATTCTTCCATAAAACTCCATTCCGTCAAAGGGTGTATTCTTCCCTTTTGATAAGAATTTACTAGAATCAACTTTGACTTTCTGGTCTAAATCTACTAGCACTAAATCTCCATCAAAACCCTTTTCAATCCTCCCCTTCTTAACTCCCATCAGCCTAGCAGGCTGTGCCGACAAAAGTTTGGATAGCTGGTTTATTGAAATTATTTTTGCCTTTACCAGGCTAGTATAAGATATGGAAAAGGACGTTTCTAAGCCTGATATTCCGGGAGCGCCCTTTTTCTTGTCTTCCAAGGAATGGGGGGCGTGGTCTGTGGCAATTATATCTACAGTTTGGTCCCTGATACCTTCTAAAATAGCCTCTACATCATTCTTTCTCCTAATAGGTGGGCTTACCCTATAGTCTAAATCGTAAAGGCTAAAATGGTGGGGGCTTACTTCGCAAGTTACACTTACTCCTTCCCTCTTAGCCCTCCTAATCATATCAATTGATTCCTTGGTGCTAACATGGGCAAGGTGTATCCTTGCTCCCGTTAATTTAGCTAGATAAAGATCCCTTAAGGTCATAATGTTTTCCGACAACCTGCTATCAAATGTTGAGATTTCTTCATCTTCCTCATGGAGTATTAGGGTTAATTTTTTCTTTTTCGCCTTAAGCATGGCTTCATACATGGTCCTATTGGATTGTATTCCCTTTCCATCATCAGATACAAATTTAACCCGGCCATCAATATTATCTAGATGCTCTATTGTTTTACCATCAAAGTCCCTTGTAATAGAGACAGTCTGATGGATATCAATTAAATCCAATTCCTTGGCTTTTTGGAGAATATAGTCTACTATATCCATACTGCTTACTATAGGATTGGTGTTAGCCATTAAATTTACTAAAGTATATCCCCCTTTTAAAGCAGCCCTGCTACCACTTTCTATATCCTCCTTATAACTATATCCTGGCTCCCTAAAATGGGCATGCATATCAATAAAGGAGGGCAGGGCTATTAAATTTGCTCCATTAATGGTTTTACAATTTACATCTATACTTTTACCAAAATCGACTATTCTACCATTCTCTATATAGATGTCCCCAAATATGTCCTTGCTTTCATCTATTATCCTACAGTTCTTAATCAATAAATCCATCTTACCCCTCCCAAGAATAAATCTGTTCACAATAATCGCACTTGTATATGCCCTTTTTATCATCTATTAGAACAAATCTGTGAACTATCTGCCTTTCTTCTGAACATATGCATCTGGGATTTTTACACTTGATTATCCCTTCTACTTCTTCAGGAAGGGAAAGCTTTATTTTCTTTACCACCTTTTCATCTTGGATGATATTTATGGTAATATTGGGATCTATAAAGCCTAACATGGTTAAATCCAGGTCCATGACGTTTTCTAACTTTATCAAATCCTTCTTTCCATATTTCTTGCTTTGAGCATTTATTATCAGGGCTACCCTAAAATCTGCCTTATTTAAGCCCAGATATTTAAATATTTTAAAACCATTTCCCGGCCTAATATGGTCTATTACTATGCCTTTAGAAATGCTATCTATATAAAGCATCACATCACCCCCAGTAATCTTAATATAAGGGCCATCCTAATGTACATTCCATACTTTACCTGTTCAAAATAACAGGCCCTTGGATCATCATCTACTTCATAGCTAATTTCATTGACCCTTGGTAGGGGATGAAGGATGCATAAGTCCTTTCTGGCTAATTTTAATTTTTCCTTATCTAATATATAGCTGTCCTTAAGTCTTATATAATCTTCTTCATTAAAGAACCTTTCCCTTTGTACCCGGGTCATATATAGGATATCTAGCTTATCTATTACATCCTCTAAGCTTTCTACTTCCATAAAGGAAGAATTTTTATTAAACAATTCCATCTTTATATACTGGGGAATTTGTAATTCCTGAGGAGAAATCAATATGAATTTATTTCCATAGCTAGACATGGATTTTATAAGGGAATGAACTGTGCGGCCAAATTTTAAGTCACCACACAAACCAATGGTTAAATTGGATAATTGACCCTTTTTAAGCCTTATAGTAAGTATGTCGGTTAAGGTTTGAGTAGGATGATAGTGACCGCCATCACCAGCATTGATGATGGGGACAAAAGAATAGTAAGATGCCAGTTTTGGCGCCCCTTCCTTTGGATGCCTCATGGCAATAATATCAACATAGGAAGAAACTGTCCGAATGGTATCGGGGATGCTTTCTCCCTTTATGGCAGAACTTACTCCTGCATCAGAAAAGCCTATTACACTGCCCCCAAGTCTAAGCATAGCAGCTTCAAAGCTTAGTCTAGTTCTTGTGCTAGGCTCATAAAAGAGGGTGCCTAATATTTTGCCCTTACAAACTTGGTTAAAATCTTCTTTCTTTTTAATAATCTCTTCTGCCAAATCCAATAAATCTTTTAATTCAGTCATGGAAATGTCCATGGGATCGATTAAATGTCTCATATTTCTACCTCCTTCTAGTCTCTCTGGAACTAGTTAAAGGATTGCTTAAAAAAAGCCTTCCCAAAGGAAGGCATAAATATCCTGTATTTACACTTTCCTTTTTGAACTCACAGGTTCAAATTAAAGGGCCTATTATTAAATTTTTATTAGAATAACATAATATTATAAAAAAGTCAATAGAATTACTGTAGGATTACCTTATTTAGTACTAGAGATAGAGATTCATAAGCAGTGCATCAAAATACTTGCCATCAATCTTAAAAAACTTCTTAAATACCCCTATCCTTTCAAAGCCGAATTTTTCATAAAGCCTTATTGCACTATGATTGTTAGCTCTTACTTCTAATTCTATAACTTCTAGCTTTGCAATATCCTTAGCAAACTTTATTAATTCCTCCATCATCCTAGTACCAATCCCTAGATTCCAATACTTCTTCCTAACAGATATAGCAAGGCGGCCTCTGTGGGCAATGCGAGCCCTTCCTATTCCACCCACTTTGATATGTAGTCTTTCTTCACTTCTGGATGTTTCATGGCTATATGGCCCACTACCCTATTGATAGCATCTACTGTATCCCACCAGGATTTTGTAGTTATCAGCCTTTCAACCTTTTCCATATCCTTAGGGCCAAGCTTATACTTTACCCTCTCCATATAGTCTATGGCTAAGTAATGAAACTCCCTTTCAGGTTTTTTTAATCCTAGAAAGGGGAACTTGTTCCTCATATATTTAGCCATTGGTATGGCTTGTTCTTCATTTCTGTTTTTATAAAATATTTCAAATATGTCCATTATCTCCCTCCTTCTAGCCTTAGCCTTAAATCCTCTGCCTTTTTAAGGCTTTCCTTTAACCAACTAAGGGCTCTTTCATCTTGCAAAAGCTCTTCACAAGTCATCCAATATATTTCTCCAACCTCATTGCTATCCACAACCCTTGCCTCTCCAGATTTGTATTTACATACAAAAACTATGTCTACAACCAATTGGCCATCAGCCAAAAGGAAGGTTTTACTCTCAAGATAATGTATACTATCCGAAACTTCTATACCTACTTCTTCCCTTATCTCCCTTTTAAGAGTAACTTCTAATATGCCGTCTTGCACCACATCCGTTTCCACCTTCCCCCCAACTAAAGACATAAGCCCTGGTCCATGTTCTTCCTTTTCGCTTCTCTTTATAATAAGCCATTTATCCTCCTTGTATATGGCAGCTTCTACATTGACTACATACAGCTTATAATTCACCTTAATTCTCCTTTCTGTAATTTTTACTTCCTAGTCCACTCGCCACCAGTAGCATACTTACTAATTACTTGAATTCTACTATCATCAATAATTTGGATGCTATCTAAAACTCCATCGGTTTCTAGTTTGACTTTCTTGCTTTCCGCATCATAAGATGCTACTTTAAAATCAGCTGAGTCAAAAACCTCTGTGGCATATCCTTCTGATAGAAACCATAGGCTTTCTGATATGGTAAGTTCATAAGTTATACCGTATTCTGTACTGGTCCACACCCCCATAATAGAATTTAGGGCAAACTCCTTATGGTCATATTCTTCTCCTTCTTTAAGCTTTATAAGCTTTAAATTATCTGCTGGAGTGACATTTAAAGAGCATGGCTGCCAAAATCCGTCCATGTATTCAAACTCTACCTCTACATAAGCTAATACATCTGCATTAGAAGTAAGGCCTGTCACCTGGAAACTTTCCTTTAGGGTATAATTTCCATCACCTAAATGGATCAGCTCACTACTTATAGCTCTCCACCAGGTTGGATCCCCATAAAATACCCCACATCAGATATTCTATTTTCCAGTGTGTATATATTCCTAAACTCTCCATCTTGAAAGGAGATGATGTAATCAAAATCAGCACTATTAGAAGCTGCAAGCATAGTTATAGTAAAGTGAACTTCTGGTATACCATCTTTAGTAAAATCTCCTACAGTTAAGTCGGAAGGAATACAAGGATAGATCTCTATTTCTTCCTCATATTTTAGCCTTCCAGTAGCTAATTCATAGATTCTAAAGTATACATAATCATATTCAGAGCTTACATCCATTTTTGTGGCTGATAATACCATCATTTCATCCCTACCATCTCCATCTATATCCCCATATTTAGTATCTATTATCTCTCCCTTTTCTTCTGGATGCTTGCCCAATACCAATTCTCCAAAGGCTTCCTTTGGTAGTTTATCTTCTCCAATTTTTTCTAAAAAACTTTCCAACTTAGAGCTATCACCCAAGTCCTTATAATAATTAAATACATCCATGTAGTATGAGTCATCCTTAGGAGTATAACCTTTAGATAGAGCTAATTCTAAAACTCTCGCCATATTGTCGATTTGATTTTTCTTTCTATAAACTTGAATTAGCCCATCATAGGCCTCTAAGTTTTCATCATCGGAAATTATTATTTCATTAAATATGGTTTCTGCCTTATCTAGCTCTCCTTCTTTCAAATAATTGAAGCCCTTTTCTAGTTTATTAGTACAGGCTGTAGAAGTTATTACAATTAAGATTAGCAAGAATGATAGTAAAATCCTCTTTTCCATCTCTTACCTCCTTCATAATCTTTCTCATTATTGTATTCTATAACCCTATATAAAATCCTTCTTTATAAGTAAATTATATTAGTCAATTTAAAACAATAAAGAAATTTTAACTCTTTTCCCAATTATCTCCTGTGTAATCTTTATTGAAAGGGTGAATGCAATAAAAGGGATCAAACAGATCCCTCAGACTGAAGACAAAGTATAAAAAAAAAGAAGTAAAGGAAAACAAAACCGACCCAGATAGTGGAATGCTACACAAAAGTGAGAAGGAAAAATGTTATGCATATTCATTTCACACCGCATGTGAGAAAAACGGATTCATACTTGGGATAGATGTAACAGCTGCAAATATTCATGATAGTGTAAT
>JAAYEU010000142.1 GCA_012728595.1 Tissierellia bacterium | reverse complement strand
TATATGTGTCAGGAGATATGGGAAAATCAGGATATCTTAAGAGTAATATATAACTCAAAGGATTTTTACCATGCAGTAGATGAGGGAAAGCTTGCCGTCATACTTGGGATGGAAGGATTAAGCCCTCTAGGAGAGAATCCAGAGGGCATATATGCTTTATATCAGCTAGGCTTTAGGCAGATAAGCCTTACCTGGAATGAGCAAAACGCCTTTGGAACTGGAGCAAAGGGAGATGAAAATAGAGGTCTTACTGAACTGGGAAAAAGGGCTGTAGAGATAATGGAGAATCTAGGAATTATACTGGATGTATCCCATGCAAATGACAGGACTTTCTGGGATATATATGAGCTTTCAACCAAGCCCATTATCGCCTCCCACTCCAATGCAAGGGCTCTTTGTCCAGTGAAAAGAAATTTAACGGATGAGCAGATAAAGGCCATAGGAGAAAGGGGTGGTCTTATAGGGATTAATGCCTTCAACGAGTTCATACATGCGGACAGGGATAAGAGGAATGTGGACTACCTCATAAACCATATGGAGCACATAGCTGAACTGATTGGAATAGACCATCTAGCCTTTGGATTCGACTTCTTTGAATATCTAGAGGAGGACACATCCCAATCCTTCATAGAAGACCCCTACAGAGGAACTTCTGGAATAGAGGATATATCCAAAGCTCCAAATCTCATAAGTAAATTGCAGGAAAGGGGATTTTCACAAGAAGATATTGAAAGGATAAGCTATAAAAATTATCTGAATCTAATGGATAGAGTATGTGGACAATAGGTATTTACCTATTGTCCAAATTTTTTGACAAATGCAAAACATTGCCATAAACATTTATTCCATTTAGCTGGAAAAATAATAGGGGAGGGAAAATTTTCTTTTAAAATAGCGCAGAAATTTGTAAAATATACTTGAAAATTGTCGAATTATATAGTAAACTTAATAAATAATATGACAACAGTTTAGCTCATAATAGTATTAGAGAACTAAACCCCATATTATATATGGGGAACTTTATTTAAATTTTCTAACAATTGCAGTTTAAAATCCACAAGTTTCAAAATTGAATTATTTCCGTCATCATATGGCGCAATAATAAAATCAAAGGAGGCAGTTTTTAATGAGCAAGAAATTTATCATACTTACAAGTCTAATTCTTGTACTAGCGATTATCTTCACTGGATGTTCTTCACCATCCAATGAAGGAAAAGATCCAGCTGGTAATAATCAAACAGCGGGTGGAAAGAAAATATTGAGATCCAATAATAGTAGTGAGCCAGGATCTTTAGACCCTGCTCTAGCTCAAGGGACTCATGAATCCTGGATACTAGAAAATGTATTCGAAGGATTAATGACCTTCGATGAAAATGGGGAACTAGTTCCTGGTATGGCAGAAAGCTATGAAATATCCGAAGATGGATTAACTTACACATTTAAGATCCGTGATGGAGTAACCTGGTCAAATGGAGACCCAGTTACTGCAGAAGATTTTGAGTATACTTGGAAGAGGGCTTTAGACCCAGAACTAGCTGCAGACTATGCCCACATACTTTACTATATTAAAGGCGCTCAAGCCTATAATAGTGGGGAAGGTTCAAGAGACGATGTAGCAGTTAAGGCTTTAGATGAAAAGACATTAGAGGTAACTTTAGAAGCACCAACAGCATACTTCTTAGAGCTAACAGCCTTCTACACCTACTTCCCAGTTAATAAGAATGTGGTAGAATCCAACCCAGACTGGGCAAAGGATCCTGAAACTCACGTTTCCAATGGACCTTTCAAACTGGTAAGATGGGACCACAACGCAAAGATAGTTCTAGAGAAGAACGAATCCTACTATAATGCAGACAAGATTAAACTAGATGGTATCGAACTTGATATTATAGAAGACCAAAATACTGCTTGGCAAAAATATGAAGGTGGGGAATACCACATTTTAGTAGATGTTCCTACTTCAGTTGTAGCTCAGCTTAAAGCACAAAACGATCCACAATTAAACATTGGTAACCAAATTGGAACCTATTACTACAATGTAAACCCAGATGTTAAACCATTTAACAACGCTAAGGTTAGACAAGCTCTATCCATGGCTATTGACTGTGAAACCATAACTGAAAACATAACACAGGGTGGTCAAATCCCAGCAGAAGGTGTAGTACCTTATGGGCTAAAAGATGAAAACGGAAATGAATTCAGGGATGGGGTAGGAAGCCTAGTAGAGTACGACCCAGATAAGGCTAAACAATTATTTGAAGAAGGTTTGGCTGAAGAGGGTATGACCCTTGAAGAATTTAATAGCGGCCAATTCGTAATCCTATACAACACTTCTGAATCCCACAAAAAGATTGCTCAAGCAGTTCAAGAAATGTGGAGAACTGCATTAGGAATTGAAATAGGCTTAGAAAATGTTGAGTTCCAAGTTAAACTTGATAGAGAAAAAGCTGGAGACTACCAAATTTCAAGAGGTGGCTGGATAGGAGACTATATGGATCCTATGACAATACTGGATCTATGGTGGTCAGAAAGTGCCTTTAACGATGTTAAGTACAATAACGAAGAATACGATAAGTTAATAGCAGAATCAAAGGCTACAGATGACCAAAATATAAGAATGGAAAACATGAGAAAGGCTGAAAAGATGATTATGGAAGATATGGCAGTTATTCCAATATACTTCTATACTCAACCCTATGTAGTTAAAGAGAATGTATCGGGAATAACTTACGTTCCTGTTAGATATCCAATGATAACTTATGCTGATATAGCTGAGTAAAAAATGATTGGGAAAGCTCTATGCTTTCCCAATCAAGATTATTGATGGTTTATTTTTTATGTCAAGTGGTTGAAATTTAGACCACTTTGTTTTTGATAATATAGAAAAGGGGAGGTAGCATGAGCAAATATTTTGTAAGAAGATTAGCAATGTCTGTAGTCACATTATGGGTAATAGTTACCATTACTTTCATACTAATGCATTCAGTTCCTGGTAATCCTTTTGCCAATGAAAATAAGAATATACCTGAAGTGGTCTATCAAAACCTACTTAAAAAATATGGTTTGGATAAGCCTTTAAGTGAGCAATATTTGATCTATTTGAAGAATATAGTTAGATGGGATTTTGGTGAATCCATGAAATCTAACACTGAGACCGTTAATGAAATGATAGCAAGAGGCTTTCCCGTTTCTGCCCAATTAGGATTACAAGCTCTTCTGATTGCATTAATTATTGGGCCTGCGCTGGGAGCAATTGCTGCTTTATACCAAAATAGATTTCCCGATTACATTTCTATGATCGTATCTATTATTGGGGTTTCAGTTCCTAGCTTTGTGATGGGGACTTTTTTAATCCAATTTGTAGCAAGGAATGTGGACTGGCTTCCCATAGGTGGCTGGGGAGAATGGAGGCACACCATTTTACCATCCTTTGCTTTGGCTCTTATGCCCTTAGCTCAAATAGCAAGGCTTATGCGTTCCAGCATGTTGGAAGTATTAGGACAAGACTATATTAAAACGGCTAAATCTAAAGGGATATCAAGAACTGCCGTAATATTAAAGCACGCAGTTAGAAATGCAATACTACCCGTTGTATCTATATTGGGTACTACAGTATCCAATCTATTGGTGGGTAGTTTCGTTATAGAAAAGATATTTGGTGTACCCGGTTTAGGGATGTTTTTCGTAAACTCCATCTACAATAGGGACTACACCCTTATTATGGGGGTTACAGTATTTTATGCCATCATATTGATTAGTATGCTTTTCATAGTGGATATAGCATATACCCTAATCGATCCAAGAATAAGACTGACTAAGGAGGGACGTTAAGGTGGATAGCAATACAATTTATACTAAGGAGATGTTTCAAAAAGCGCCTAGAGAACTAAGGGAATCTGAGACTATAAAACGTCCCAGCATCAGTTACTGGTCGGATGTATGGCGCAGATTAAAACTGAATAAGCTGGCTATGGCCGGCCTAGTTATTCTTATAATTTTAGGAATTATGTCTATTATAGGTCCTTATATGAGTGATTTTAGTTACTATGAACAGGATTACAGCGCTATTAATCTTAGACCCAATAAAAGCTATTGGTTTGGTACCGATGAATTGGGAAGGGACCTATTTAGCCGGGTATGGTTGGGAACAAGGTATTCCCTCTTCATTGGAATAGCAGCTGCTTTAATAGACTTCGGTATCGGAGTTATATATGGTGGAATTGCTGGAATGGCTTCTAAAAGGGTAGACGCCATAATGATGCGTATTGCAGAGGTAATCTATAGTATTCCATATATGCTTATAGTAGTGCTAATATCGGTAGTATTTTCAAGTACGGGAGCAGGTACTTCCATGTTTGTCTTGATACTGGCCATGACCATAACGGGCTGGGTGCCAATGGCAAACTTGGTAAGGGGACAGGTTTTACAGCTGAAGGAATCTGAATACTCCATGGCTTCTGAGTCCTTAGGGGCTTCAAAGAGCTGGATATTGAAGAAGCATATTATACCAAATACTTTAGGACCTATTTTGGTCAATGTAACCTTAACCATACCAAGGGCCATATTCTCAGAGGCTACTCTAAGCTTTATGTCCCTAGGTTTACAAGCTCCCAGACCAAGTCTTGGAACCTTGGTAAGTGATGGACTGGCTGTAATGCCAATAGGTTTATTCTATCAAATATTGATACCGGCTATAATAATTTCCTTAGTAATGTTTTCATTTAACGTATTAGGCGACGGTTTACGAGATGCACTAGACCCAAGATTACGCAAGTAGAAAGAGGTGGAAAGATGGAAAGATTGTTAGAGGTAAAAGACCTAGCTGTATCCTTCCAAACCTATTATGGTGAAGTAGAAGCGGTACGAGGCATTAGCTTTCATGTAAATAAGGGTGAAACTGTAGCAATAGTAGGGGAATCGGGCTGCGGAAAAAGTGTTACGGCAAATTCAATAATGCAATTACTTCCTATGCCACCTGCTTTTTATAAGAGAGGGCAAATCCTATTTGAAGGTGAAGATATAGTAAAGAAAAGTGAAAAGGAGATGCAAAGGATTAGGGGAAACAAGATATCCATGATATTCCAAGACCCTATGACCTCCTTAAATCCTACCATGAAAGTTGGAAAGCAGATAGTAGAGGGTTTGAAAAAGCATCAGAAGTTAAGTTCAAGTCAGGCTGAGAAAAAGGCCATAGAGATGCTTGAATTGGTAGCTGTACCCCAACCAGAAAAGAGGATAAAGCAATATCCCCACGAATTTTCAGGTGGGATGAGACAAAGGGTTATGATTGCCCTTGCCATGGTTTCTAATCCTAGGCTGTTAATTGCCGACGAGCCTACTACCGCCTTGGACGTGACGGTACAAGCTCAGATATTGGATTTGATGAAGGAAATTCAAGAAAAATTGGGAACCTCCATTATACTGATTACCCACGACTTAGGCGTTGTGGCAGATATGTGTGATAGGGTTATTGTGATGTATGCAGGTAAAATCCTAGAAGAAGGTACTGTAGATGAGATATTTGAAAATCCAAAACACCCTTATACTAGAAAATTACTTGGAAGTGTTCCCCGTTTGGATATGGACAGGTCCGAAACCCTATTCTCCATAAAAGGAACGCCTCCAGATCTATATAAACCTCCTAAGGGGTGCCCCTTCTTCGATAGATGTGATAAGGCCATGGTTATTTGTAAAGACCATATGCCAGGGAAAGCCTCCCATAGCAAATCCCATTATAGCTCTTGTTGGCTAAATCATCCTATGGCTAAAAAGGATGCAGAAGGGAGTGAAGAATAATGGTTGAACCTTTAGTATCGGTTAGGAATATAAAGAAATACTTTGATGTTGGAGTAGGAATGCTTAAGGCCGTAGATGGAATTAGTTTTGACATATACCCTGGGGAGACCTTTGGTCTTGTGGGGGAGTCGGGCTGTGGTAAGTCTACAGCAGGAAGAACTATAATAAGACTTTATGAGCCTACCCATGGAGAGGTAATCTTTAATGGAAGGAATATCTATCAACTATCTCGCCAGGAGATGAGAGAGGTACGTAAGGACTTTCAAATGATATTCCAAGACCCTCATGCCTCCTTAAACCCTAGGATGACGGTGGAAGAGATCATATCGGAACCCATGGAAATCCATAAGGTATATAAGAGCAGCAAGGAACGTCGCAATAGGGTTATGGAACTTTTAAACTTAGTAGGTTTAAATGAGGAACATGCTCTAAGGTTCCCCCATGAATTTTCAGGTGGACAAAGGCAGAGGGTTGGAATTGCAAGGGCCCTTGCATTAAATCCAAAATTCATAGTCTGTGACGAGCCTATTTCTGCCTTAGACGTATCCATCCAGGCTCAGGTAGTCAATCTACTAAAGAAACTGCAGGATGAATTAGGGCTTACCTACCTATTCATAGCCCACGACCTGTCCATGGTTAGGTATATATCCGATAGGGTAGGGGTAATGTATCTGGGCCACATGATGGAAGTGGCTAAATCGGAAGAACTTTACCAAAATCCAATCCATCCATATACAAAGGCTCTCTTATCTGCCATACCTATTCCAGATCCTAAAATCCAAAGGAATAGGCAGAGGATAGAATTAGAAGGGGATGTGCCAAGCCCTATAAACCCACCAAATAGCTGCAGGTTCGTTGACAGATGTCCTTATGCTACCGATGTATGCAGAAAATCCACTCCAAAACTGGAAGAAATCAAAGAAGGCCATTTTGTAGCTTGTCATAGGGCAAGGGAGTTTTAATAAAAAAGGAATCAGTCCTAGGGGTTGGTTCCTTTTTTATCCCATATTCTATAGAGAGATATTTCTATTTTCTGATAATCTAGCTATAATAAACTTATACTAGATGTTAAAATATAAGTAAGATTACAATTGGAAGAGAATAAATACATATGGAGGTGTTTTGCATGCTTAACTTTTCATACCACAGTCCTACCAAGATACTATTTGGTAAGGATACGGAATTAGAGGTGGGTAAGGAAGTTATCAACTACGGCAAAAAAATATTGCTCCACTATGGTGGAGGAAGTATAAAGAAAATTGGATTATACGATAGGGTTATAGATTCCCTTAAGAAGGAGGGAATTGAATACATAGAATTAGGAGGAGTACAGCCTAATCCTAGACTTAGTTTGGTAAGAAAGGGTATAGAAATCTGTAAAGAAGAAGGCATAGACCTAATTCTTGCCGTTGGTGGAGGAAGCGTTGTGGATTCTGCAAAGGCTATAGGAATAGGGGCTAAGTATGATGGGGATGTGTGGGAGCTATTTGAAAAGAAGGCAGAGCCAAATGACACCATACCCGTTGGAGTTATACTAACCCTACCTGCTACAGGCAGTGAAACCAGCAATAGTACGGTAATTACTAATGAGGAAACTAAGGTTAAGGTGAGCGTTAGGTCCCAATTGGTTAGGCCTGCCTTTGCCATATTAAACCCTGAAACCACCTACTCTTTACCCAAGGAGCAGACTGTAGCTGGTATTTCAGATATTATGGCCCATATATTTGAAAGATATTTTACCCATACCAAGGATGTAGATTTAACGGATAGGCTTTGTGAAGGAAGCTTAAGGACCCTAATAAAATATGCTCCCATGGTTTTAGAGGAGCCTAACAACTATGCTGCCAGGGCAGAAATCATGTGGGCGGGAACCGTTGCCCATAACGGAATCTTGGGTGTAGGCAGGGAAGATGATTGGGCATCCCATAAAATCGGCCACGAAATATCCGCCATGTACGATACAACCCATGGAGTAACATTGTCCATAGTATTCCCAGCTTGGATGAAGTATGTCTACAAGCACAACATTGAAAGATTTGCCCAATTTGCAGTAAGGGTATTCGATGTTGAAGCCGATTTTAATAACATAGAAGCTGTAGCCCTAGAAGGTATAAGAAGGTTGGAGGAATTCTTTAAGAGCATAGGCTTACCAACTACATTTAAGGAAGCAGGCATTCCTACTGATAAGATTGAAGAAATGGCTAAAAGGTGCATAACTAACAGCGGCAGCGACAGCGTTGGATTCTTTGTAAAACTATATGAAAAAGATATTGTAGAAATATATAAATTGGCCTTGGAATAGATAATTGAGTAGAAAGGAACTAACCCATAGGGTTGGTTTCTTTTGATTATTTAATACTTTACAGCTATAATAGATGTCTAAGCAATAAGCCATATTGCCCAGGGTGAATTATGGTATACTATTTATAAGTTTTATAGGGGTAGTTAAAATTTATGTAAAGGGATGATGAGTTTTGATTACTATAATTAGAAATGTTAAAGTGTATAAGCCTGAATTTATAGGTATAAAGGATGTACTATTAATGGGAGATAAAATTGCAGCCATAGAAGATAGAATAGATATAGATTTAAATGGACTAGTAGACATTAAGGAGATAGATGGCAGTGGTAAGATTTTGGTTCCAGGATTTATAGACTGCCATGTCC
>JAAYEU010000029.1 GCA_012728595.1 Tissierellia bacterium | reverse complement strand
TAGTATTTATGTTTTATATACGATGTTTTTGGAGGGGGTGTAATCGATGAAAAGGACTTATCAACCAAAAAGAAGACAGAGAAGTAAAGTACATGGATTTAGAAAGAGAATGAGAGCAAGATCCGGTAGAAATATTATTAAAAACAGGAGAAGAAAAGGCAGGAAGAGATTGTCAGCTTAAGGCCGCGGGGATGGTGGCCTTTTTCTACAAGGAGCGTTCTGATGGATAAAAGAAATAGATTAAGAAAGAATGAAGATTTTAAAAGAGTATATAGAAGAGGAAAGAGTTTTGGGAATCGAAATCTAGTCCTATATATTTATAAGAATGGATTGGATTTTTCTAGGGTTGGTTTTTCTGTTTCTAAAAAAATAGGTAGTAGCGTGGTCCGAAATAAGGTTAAAAGAAGATTAAGGGAAATATTTAGAAATAATTTTGATAATATAATGGATGGATATGATATAATAATAATACCTAAGAAAAATGTGGTGGATATGGAGTTTAAAAAATTAGAAAGTTCCGTTTTCCATATATTAAAGATATCAGGCCTTTTAAAAGATTTAGGTGATAAATAATGGCTAAATTGGCTATTTTATTGATAAAGTTTTACCAGAAATTTATTTCTAGATATATATTAATAGGAAGGTATTGTAGATTTTATCCAACTTGTTCTGAATATTCTCTTCAAGCTTATAAAAAATATGGATTTATAAAGGGTACTCTTTTAACTATATATAGGATTTTAAGGTGTAATCCATTTAATAAAGGAGGATACGATCCGCTGAGATGATTGGGGGTTAATTGATAGATGACGTCTTTTTTTGGAAACATATTGGGAGCTTTAATGAAACTGGTTTTTGATTTTATATCTAATATTGGAACAGAATCGGAGATTTTTTCTTATTATGGATTGGCCATTGTTATAACCACTATTATTTTTAGATTTTTGCTTTTACCTATAGGTATACAACAAAGTAAATCTACTAGAAAGATGCAAGAGTTACAGCCAAAGATACAGGAAATCCAAAAAAAATATAAAAATGACCCACAGACCCAACAAGCAAAGATGATGCAACTTTATAAAGAAAATAATTACAATCCGGCTTCTAGTTGTCTTATATTACTGATTCAATTCCCTATTATAATAGCTTTCTTTAGTGTTTTAAGAGATCCTGTTAGATTTGTTTTTAAGGATCCAAGTATTTATAATGCTATTAATAAGGGATTTTTGTGGATCCCAAATTTAGAACAGCCAGACCCTTATATATGGGGGCTACCACTATTAGCTGCATTGACTACCTTTTTACAGAGTAAGATTATGTCTTTAAATGTTGAATCTAATCCTCAAACTGAATCTACTCAAAGAATGATGAATCTTTTCTTACCCCTGATGATTTTTTGGGCTGCTAGATCCTTTGCGTCTGGTATTAGTTTGTATTGGGTTGTAGGTAATCTGTTCCAGATAGTTCAGCAGTTAGTTATTAATAGGTCTTTGGGTAAAATTAAGGAGGAGACAAGATAATATGAGGTCCGTTGTTAAGGTAGCTAAAACTGTGGAAGAAGCCATTGATAGTGCATTGGAAGAGTTGAACCTTAGCGAATCTGATGTAAAGATTGAGGTATTAGAGGAACCTAGCAAGGGTTTATTTGGATTATTAGGGACAAGGGATGCAGTGGTACGAGTAACAGTAGTTAACGATCCATTAGAAATTGTAGAGAATTTCTTGAAAAAGATCTTGGTCTACATGGGAATTAAGGGAAACGTACTAGCTAATAGGGAAGATGACGTTATAAATGTAGAAATAATAGACATTAATTCTTCAGATATGGGTATTATAATTGGTAAGAGGGGCAATACCCTAGATGCTATACAGTATTTATTAGGCTTAACTGTTAATAAAAATAGAGAAGATTATATTAAGGTAATCTTGGATATTAAAGGTTATAGAAAAAAAAGAGAAGAGACTTTAATTAGATTGGCCAATAGGATGGCTGAAAAGTCTAAACATAGTAAAAGGCCTGTTAAGCTGGAACCTATGAATCCCTATGAGAGAAGAATCATTCATTCTGCCTTACAAAATGTAAGCGGAGTTGCTACTTTTAGCGAAGGAGAAGAACCTTATAGAAGAGTAGTAATCCAAGCTAAATAGTATCTTTTGAAACCCAGTGTTATACTGGGTTTCTGTTATCATATCCATTTGAAGAAAGGTTTGGTGAGAATTATGTCAGATACCATTGCAGCTATTTCTACTGCTATGGGCGAAGCCGGAATTGGAATAGTTAGAATGAGCGGAAAAGAGTCCATAAATATAGCAAATAGATTGTTTAAGGGGAAGAAGGTTGATAGATTAGATGAAAATCATAATAGGAGATTAGTGTATGGCCATATAGTGGACCCTAAAAATGATCAATTGATAGACGAAGTTTTAATAGCGTATATGAAGGAACCCTATACCTATACCAGGGAAAATATGGTAGAAATATACTGCCATGGCGGAATAATATCCGTTAGAAAAATTTTGGATTTAACCTTAGAAAATGGTGCAAGACTTGCAGAACCAGGAGAATTTACTAAAAGAGCCTTCTTAAATGGTAGATTAGACTTAGCCCAATCGGAAGCGGTAATCGATTTGATTAGGGCAAAGACCGATAAATCCTATGAAGTGTCTTTAGGCCAGCTGGAGGGCAATCTTTCTAAAAAGATAAAGGAAATAAGAGAAATACTTTTAGGGATGATTGCTCATATAGAGGCTTCTATCGATTTTCCCGATGAAGATATAGAAGAGGTAACTTATGAAGAGCTAGAAGAAAGTGCTAATAGGGTTTACCAAGAAATAGAAAGGCTTCTTGAAACGGCAGACAGGGGAAAAATTCTCAGAGACGGCTTGAATACAGTTATATTAGGAAAGCCCAATGTTGGGAAATCCTCCTTGTTGAATGCTATTTTAAGGGAAAATAGGGCTATTGTAACCGATATTCCTGGAACTACTAGAGACATTATTGAAGAATATGTAAATATAGATGGAATACCCTTAAAGATAATAGATACAGCGGGAATTAGGACTACTGAAGATGTGGTGGAAAAGATAGGTGTAGATAGGGCCAGGGAGATGGTAGATAGAGCTGATTTAATTATAGCCGTTTTTGATGCTTCAAATGACCTTACAGAAGAGGATTACCATATAATCGATATTGTAAAGGATAAAAGGTCCATAGTCTTATTAAATAAAACGGATCTACCCAATAAATTCGACGAAGGTACCCTTAAATCATTGATTCCAAATAGGGATATTATAGTAACTTCCATATTAAAGGGAATAGGAATTGACCAATTGGAAGATGCTATAAAGGATATGTTCTATAAAGGGGACTTACAAGTTGAAAGTGACATTTTAGTAACTAATGTCAGGCATAAAAATCAACTTATAAAAGCTAAAAAGAATATAGAGGATGGAATAAATGGTATAAGGTCAAATATGCCTTTAGATTGTATAGAAGTTGATATTAAAGATTGTTGGGATAACCTTGGTGAGATATCTGGAGATACGGTTGGAGAGGATATATTGGACAGAATTTTCTCAGACTTTTGTATAGGGAAATAGTTTTAGTGAGGTGCAGAGGATGAAAGAAGTAAAGAAATATAAGGCAGGAGACTTCGATGTTATAGTTGTAGGAGCAGGCCATGCAGGTTGTGAGGCTGCCTTGGCAAGTAGCCGTATGGGTATGAAAACCCTTATGCTTACCATGAGTTTGGATTCTATTGCCGATATGCCTTGTAATCCTAATATTGGTGGAACTGGAAAGGGGCATTTAGTTAGGGAAATAGATGCTTTAGGCGGTGAAATGGCTATAAATATAGACAAAACCTTTATTCAGAGTAGGATGCTCAACAGATCTAAGGGGCCTGCAGTCCATTCCTTAAGGGTTCAGGCGGATAAGAGGAAATATCATATTGAAATGAAGAAGGTTTTAGAAGAAGAACCAAACCTTATATTAAGGGAAGGGGAAGTAGTAGATATAATAGTTGAAGATAATGTAACCAAAGGAGTAGTAACTAGGACTGGTGCTGTTTATTATGGAAAAGCAGTTATTTTAGCGACAGGAACCTATTTAAAGGGTAGAATTTTCATGGGGGAGGTAAATTATCCAAGTGGACCAGGAGGCTTTTCTCCTTCAAACCTTCTTTCCGATTCATTAAGGAGACTTAATATAGAGTTAAGGAGATTCAAAACTGGTACGCCAGCTAGAGTCCATGCTGATTCTATTGATTATTCAAAGGTTGAAGTTCAACCTGGAGATGAAGAAATTATACCCTTTTCCTTTATGAATATGGGTAAGAAATTCGATATTGAACAAGTTCCCTGTTATTTGACCTATACTACACCCTTAACCCATGAGATAATCAGGAAAAATCTTCATCGTTCTCCTATGTATTCTGGGGATGCTGAAGGGGTTGGACCAAGATATTGTCCATCTATTGAAGATAAGGTGGTTAGATTTAGCGATAAGGAAAAACACCAAATATTCATTGAACCAGAAGGATTGGATACCAAGGAAATGTATGTACAGGGGGCAAGTTCAACCCTGCCAGAGGAAGTTCAACTGGAAATGTATAAGACCATAATAGGCCTAGAAAATGTACAATTTATGAGACCAGCCTATGGGATAGAATACGATTGTATAGATCCTACAATATTGAAGAGAACTTTGGAGCATAAGGAGATAAAAAATCTTTTCTTTGCTGGCCAGATCAACGGCTCTTCTGGTTATGAGGAGGCAGCTGCTCAGGGATTAATGGCAGGAATCAATGCTGTTTTAAATATAAGAGGGGAAGAACCCTTTATATTGGATAGGTCGGAAGCCTATATAGGAGTTTTAATAGACGATTTGGTAACAAAGGGAACTAACGAGCCATACAGGATGATGACTTCAAGGGCTGAATATCGATTGACCTTAAGGCAGGATAATGCGGATTTAAGGTTAACTGAAAAGGGATATAAGATAGGGTTAGCAAGTGAGGAAAGATATAGAAAGACCTTAAAGAAAAAGGAAATGATTGAATCAGAATTGGAGAGATTGAAAAAGACCATGGTAACTCCAACTAGTGAAGTCAATGAATTCTTAACTAAAATTGGTAGCTCTCCCTTAAGAACTGCTATGAGCCTATATGATTTAATCAAGAGGCCTGAGATAAGCTATGAATCCTTGGAAGAGCTTGATTCTGAAAGAAAGGAATTGCCAAGGGAAATTAGAATTCAGGTAGAAACCCATATTAAATATGAAGGTTATATAAGAAAACAGATGGCCCAAATTGAACAGTTTAAGAAGTTGGAAAGTAAGAAACTTCCAGAAGATCTAGATTATTATGAAATTAAAGGCTTAAGTAATGAGGCTAAACAGAAGTTGAATCAAATAAGGCCGGATTCTGTAGGTCAGGCCTCAAGGATATCTGGAGTTTCACCGGCAGATATTAATGTACTCTTAATCTATTTAGAACAAAAACGTAGGGAAAAAAAGGTGGTACAGGATGACTAATGTAAATACTTTAATAAAAGGTGCAGCCTCTTTAGGTATTGATCTGAAAGAGGATGAAGTTAATAATTTCATTTTATATAAGGAGTTATTGAAGAGTTGGAATCAAAAGATCAATATTACTTCCATAACCGATGATGAGGAAATAGATATTAAACACTTTATAGATAGTTTAACTCCATTGACAACTAAATTGATTAAAGATGGAGGAAGGCTTATAGACATAGGAACGGGTGGTGGCTTTCCTGGTATACCTTTAAAGATAGTTAAGAAAGATTTAGAGGTAATCTTGTTAGATAGTTTAAATAAGAGGATCAATTTCTTAAAGGAAGTAATTGAAAAGTTGAATTTAGAAAAGGTTATGGCCATCCATGGAAGAGCTGAGGATTTTGGTAGGGATTTAGAGCACAGGGAGCAGTATGATATTGCTATTTCAAGGGCTGTAGCTCCTCTTAATACTCTGGCTGAATATTCTCTACCCTTTGTTAAGGTAGGAGGATATTTCATTGCTATGAAAGGAAAAGATGTAGATGAAGAGTTAAAAGAAGCTAAGAGGGCTATTGAAATATTAGGGGGAGAGTTGAAGGAAAAACTTCTTGTGGATTTGCCTTTTAGTGATATTACTCACAGCTTAATAATAATCGAGAAAAAAACTAAAACATCGACAAAATATCCTAGGGGAGCAGGAAAACCAAAGAAAAGACCATTGTAATATTGGGGAAAATGACGAAGGAAAGTTCGGGAAATTGGGAGGAAATATTTTAAAAATATAGAATATATAAATACGAAGGGTAAATATATAATAGGAAGTGGGGAATCTTATGAAAAACATGGAACCAGAAATTAAGTATATTCCTATTGACTCCATTAAGCCTAATCCTTACCAACCTAGAAAAAAGTTTGATAAGAAATCCTTAGAAGAGTTAAGCCAATCGATTAAAGCCTTCGGATTAATTCAGCCTATAAGTGTTAGGAAACTGCAGGATGAAAACTATGAATTGATAGCTGGAGAGAGGAGGCTTAGGGCCTCAGAATTGGCTGAACTTGAAAAGATACCAGCCATCGTATTAGAGTATAGGGATAGAGAATCGGCTATGATGGCCTTAATCGAAAACTTACAGAGAGAAGATTTAAACTTCATCGAAGAAGCTGAAGGCTATTATAATCTAATCGAAGATCACGGTCTTACCCAGCAGGAGTTGGCTGAGAAAATAGGGAAAAGCCAATCTACTATTGCTAATAAGCTCAGGATTTTAAAATTACCCGATGATATTAAAAAGGATTTAATTGAATATAACTTGACCGAACGCCATGGACGAGCCCTATTAAAATTACCCGATTACGACTTGCAGAGAATGGTTTTGGACAGGGTAATTAAAAACGATCTAAATGTAAGCAAAACTGAAAGCTTGGTTAATGATATCTTAGATGATTTAACCAAGGATAAGGCGGAAAGCCCGAAAAAGAATGTTATAAGCTTAATCAGTACCCGTATCTATGTTAATACTATCAAAAAAGCTTATAAGGCTATTAAGGATAGCGGTGTAGATGCTAAGTATTTCGAAAAGGATAAGGGTGATTATTTAGAGGTATACATACAGATTCCTAAGAAATAGGAAAGGTCAAAATGTTTCACGTGAAACATTTTGACCTTTATTTTTTAAAAAGTTTCTTTTTTTTAAATTTATCTGTTATTATATAATAAAGAGATGGATAACTCTTAAATATTTAAGAGTTTAGTTTTGTCATAAACACTATATTGAAACCTATATAATATAGTGTGGAAAAGGCATCTATATAATACGAAACAGATTATCTACCAAAGTATGCGGTTGTTAAATTTCTAGGTGTCAAATACTTCTTGATACCTGGTTTAAATAGATGAGGTGGTAATATGGGAAGAACAATAT
>JAAYEU010000141.1 GCA_012728595.1 Tissierellia bacterium | reverse complement strand
TATGTTTTTTTTAGCCAATTAACATTTTAGCAGGTTTATTTCACGAGTGCATTTTATTTTTAGAAAAAATAAATGTTAGGGTAAATTATTTTCCACCCCAACATTTATTATAGAACCATAAAAAGATAAGCTGGTCTATAGGTGTTTTATATTTAGCTTTTTTACTAGGATTCATTATTTACATAATAATAACCTCCTATGAATAATTATATTGTAGGAGGTGACTTTTTTGCGAAAAATCATTTCATTTATTCTACTTTGCTTTATATTGATTTGGACTTATAATCTATTTATAGATAATATTATACTTTTAGAAGAGGAAAAAGAAGAACCCTATAAAGGGGTAATTAAGATATGGGATATTCCCTGGGAAGATATAACCAGAGGTAACCATTTTGCTTGGTTGAGAGAGAGGATTCATGTCTTTGAAAGGAGAAATCCTGGAGTATATATAGAATTTACTACTATGGATGAGGATAGTTTAAATTTAAGCCTAAAGGACAACAATCTATCCATGGAGGATATGCCAGATATAGTTCCCGTTAATCAAAACCTTAGAGATTTTAATATACTAGAACCTTTAGATGATTACTTTACTAAGGAAGAGTTGGAAAAGTTTAAACATCATGTCCTTAGGTCTCGTAGATATAATGATAGTCTTGTGGCAGTTCCTATAGGAATAAGCACCAATGTAATGTATATTAATTTGGATAAATTCTATGAAAGGGGCGTATCCCCACCGACAAATGGTCTTTGGACCTATGAGGAGTTTGTAGAAAGCTTAAAAGAGCTTACTTATGATTCGGATGATGATGGCATTATAGATGAATATGGTTTTTTGGCAGACATTGGCGATAGTTATCATATCTGGGGTATGATACTATCCGATGGCGGTGAGCTTTTTAACTATAAGAGGATGGAATATAATTTTTATGGAGAGAAGGCCATTAAGGGATTGGAAAGGGTTATAGATTTAAAAGAAAAATATAGGGTGGTACCAGATTATTTTGGTATAATAAATAAGAAAGATATTTGGGAGATGTTTTATAAGGACCAGAAGATTGCTATTGCTATTAATGGGGCTTGGGCTTCAAATTTTTTAGAAGAGCTATATAGCAATGATGAAGGTTTTAATTTCGATATAGTCAACTTTCCAGTAGGAGACAAAAAAATCCCCATAGTCCTTAGCGATCAAGTGCTTTCCTATGGGGTTATTAAAACTCAAGACCCTAAAAAGACGGAAATGTGCGTTAAATTCCTCAAATATCTAACCAGTGAATCCAATCAAAGGTCTTTGGAAAGTTTGGGATTATTTTCTGTAAATCGTGGAATAAATGACATGTATATGGAGGATATTAAGATGAAAAAAATTGAGGAAAGTTTACTATATACCGAATATATACCCTTTATAGAAAATTGGCCAGAATATTATGCTATAATACAGGAAGAGTTAAGGAATGCTGTTCTAGGGAAAAAAGCTTCCTACGAGGCAATAGAAGATGCTAAGTTTAAAATAGATACAATTAGGAATAAAAATATTAATTAGGAGTGGTATTTTGGAGAAATCAAAGCTTTATGAATTATTTAAAGATAAATCCTTTGGTGATATTTTATTCGATGAGCCTATGAAAAACCATACTTCTTTTAAGATTGGTGGTCCAGCAGATGTCATGATAATAGCTAAGAAGGAAGAGGATATCATAGAAGCTATAAAGTTTTGTAGGACTAAGGAGATAAAGCATTTTGTAATGGGCAATGGAACCAATCTTTTGGTTAAGGATGCTGGCATTAGGGGTGTGGTTATAAAAATTGCTAATGGTTTTGACAATATAGCAATCGATGGTAATAAAGTAGTGTGTGAAAGTGGAGCCTTATTATCAGAAGTATCTAAGAAGGTGATGAGAAGCTCCTTAACTGGATTTGAATTTGCAAGTGGAATTCCTGGAACCATAGGTGGTGCCATTACGATGAATGCAGGAGCTTATGGGGGGGAGATGAAAGATGTAGTAGCTAGGGTAAAAGTACTAGACAAGAACGGAGATGTCGTGGAACTAACTAATGAAGAGATGGATTTTAGATATAGGGGTAGCAGGGTAGTAGATGAGGGCTTAGTAGTTTTAGGGGTAGCACTTGAATTAGAAGAAGGGGATTTATCTGAAATAGAGGAGAAGATGAAGGACTTAACTCAAAGGAGAGTTTCAAAACAACCCCTAGAGCTTCCAAGTGGAGGCAGTACCTTTAAAAGACCAGAAGGGCACTTTGCAGGGAAACTAATAGACGATGCAGGTCTTAGGGGTCTTAGGTATGGCGATGCTCAAGTTTCTGAAAAACATTGTGGTTTTATTGTAAACAGGGGAGAGGCTACATTTGAAGAGGTCTTTACCCTTATTAAAACGGTGCAAAAGATTGTTTACGATAAATTCGATATTATGTTAGAACCAGAAATAAAAATAATTGGAGATGATTAGAGGGATAGGATATGAGAATTATTGGAGATTACCATACCCATACCATATACAGCCATGGGAAGGGGACTATCAGGGATAACGTAGAAGCAGCAATTAAAAGGGGATTAAAGGAAATTGCAATATGTGACCACGGTCCTTCCCATTATCTATATGGGATGGGAAAGGATAAGATTTATAAGATGAGAGAGGAAATAGACCTGTTAAATCAGGAGTATAGGGACAAAGGGATTAAAATCCTTCTTGGTGTGGAAGCCAATGTCATTGGATTTGACGGTACTATTGATGTGGATGACGATATACTACAAATTATTGACATATTGTTATTGGGTTACCATTATGGAATAACTCCCAAGTCTGTGAAAGATGGATTGTTTATGTATGTATTAAATCCCTTAACCAAGCTATTTCCCATATGCAGAAAGAAAATGATAGATATGAGTACAGAAGCCTTGATAAGAGCAATGAATAAGTACCCTGTAAAAATCATTACCCATCCCGGTTCTAAAGTAAGACTAGATATTGAAAGGCTTGGAAGAGCAGCCTTTAAAAAAGGAGTTGCCTTAGAGATCAACTCAAGCCATAGTCAACTATCTGTAGAAAATATTAAGCTTGCATTGAAAACAGAAGTTGAATTTTATATTAATAGCGATGCTCACAGGCCGGAGGATGTTGGTAATGTAGAAGTGGGTATAGAGAGGGCAAAAAAGGCGGGTGTACCCTTATACAGGATAAGAAATCTGGCTTATTAGATTTAGGAGGTGAACCTATTTGGAATTTGTAATAATCACAGGAATGTCAGGAGCAGGTAAGAGCCAGGCTATGAAGGCTTTAGAGGATATGGGTTATTATTGTATGGATAATCTGCCCCCAGCATTACTTACCAAGTTTGCTGAACTATGCAACCAATCTAAGAGGAATATAGATAAGGTAGCAGTAGTGGTGGATATTAGAGGGGGAGTATTTTTCGTAGATTTATTTAAAGGGTTGGAAGAACTAAAGGAACAGGGTATTAAATACAGTATTCTATATTTAGATGCCCTAGACCAAGTCCTAATTAAGAGGTATAAGGAACTTAGAAGGCCCCATCCTTTAAACCCTAAAGAGGGGATACTAGATGGTATCCTTGAGGAAAGGGAGCTTTTGAAGGAAGTGAAAAAAAGGGCAGATTATATCATAGATACATCTAATCTTTCTGTGGGAATGCTGAAGGAGGAAATATATAAGATATACTTCGAGGGCTTAGAGCTAAGGCGATTGACCATATCGGTAACATCCTTTGGCTTTAAGCACGGCATTTTATTGGATGCAGATTTGGTCTTTGATGTGAGATTTATTCCTAACCCTTACTATATACCCGAATTAAAGGACTTAACGGGGGTAGAAGAGGATGTTAAAGATTATGTATTCCAGTGGGATCAAACCAATTTATTCGTAGAGAAATTGATGGATATGCTAGAATTTCTCATTCCCTATTATATAAAGGAGGGTAAAACCCAATTGATTGTGGGAATAGGGTGTACCGGAGGGAAACATAGGTCTGTTGCCATAGCAGAGGAGGTAGCTAAAAAACTTGAAGAAAGCGGCCACAGGGCTATTGTTAGCCATAGGGATTACAAATTATTGTAAAGGAGCATAAGCTTATGAAGAATAAAAGACCTAGCTTGATGTTTTCAAGTTGGCTAATTTTAAGTGTTGGTGGAGTAGTTTTATTTTTGATTGGACTTTCCAGTTTTCTATATAAATTTCTTATAGACCTTGATACTAGTGTGAAAATTATACTTACAACAGCTGGGATTATCCTAACCATACTCTCCATCAGACGCTACCTTATCCAATTAAGCAGTATGGCAAGTACGAATAGGCTAAGTGGCAATACGGTTTTAAGGGATAAGATTCTCTCCAAAGGGCCAAAGGTAGTAGTTATAGGAGGAGGAACGGGTCTTTCAGTATTGCTAAGAGGTCTTAAGGAATATACATCTAATATTACGGCAATAGTTACTGTAGCAGATGATGGCGGTGGTTCTGGAATATTAAGGGAAGACCTAGGCATGCTACCTCCTGGGGACATAAGGTCCTGCATATTGGCTCTGGCCAACACAGAACCTATAATGGAAAAGCTACTTCAATATAGATTTAATGATGGAATGCTTAAAGGCCAAAGTTTTGGGAACCTCTTCATAGCCGCTATGAATGAAATATGTGGAAGCTTTGAAGAAGCAATAAAGGAGACCAGCAATGTATTGGCGGTAACGGGGAAGGTTTTACCCATGACACTAGAAGATGTGACCCTATATGCAGTTTTAGAAAATGGGCACACCGTAAAAGGGGAATCAGCAATTCCTCTAAAGAATAAGGAATTAGATAGTAGAATAAAACAAGTCTATATGGAGCCTAGAATAAGCTATCCTTTAGTTGAAGCTGTAGAAGCCATACAAGATGCCGACCTAATAGTATTAGGACCAGGAAGCCTTTATACTAGTGTTATTCCTAATCTATTGGTTAATGGTATGGTAAAGACCATCTACCATGCAGAAGCTCCAAAGGTATATATTGCAAACATAATGACTCAACCAGGAGAAACCGATGGCTATACAGTCTTAGATCATGTAGACGGAATTCTTACCCACAGCAGAGATGACCTTTTAGACTATGTAATTGTAAACACTGAAAAAATCCCAAGGGGAATATTAGAAAGATATACCTTAGATGGTTCTGAACCTGTAATTTTAAAGGAAGGTGAAGAGGACATATTAAAATCTAAGGGAATTCAAGTAATAAAGGAAAATCTAGTGGATATTAAGAAGGACTATATCCGCCATGATGCTCTTAAATTGAGCAGGATATTAGTGGAAATTGGAAAGAAAAAAATCCAAGGATGTTAGATTAAGTTCTTTTAACTTCATCTAACATCCTAGAGATTAAACTACCTGCTGACTTTTTTGTTAGATTTTCATAATTGATTGGGGTGTTTAACTCTTCTGCCAATTTCTTAATGGTTTCCAACTGCCTCTTAGTTGGGGGATCTAATTGCTGAAGTGTTAAATTTTCTTCTATATTTTCTACACTCTCTAAGGATAATTCTTCAAAAGCTGTCATGCCTATATTGGTCAAATCCCTTAAAACTCGTGCCTTTGCCCGAGTTGAAGCCATTCTGATTAAATGGGGAACAATGGTAGAATTAACGGATTCGGGACTAGCATCCCCTATATCCGTGTAGGTTGCGTTTTCAGTTGTGGCAGTAGCCTTGCATATGGCTGTCATATTATTTTCAGTTGTTGGAATTTGAATCAGTTCCACCTCAATGGATTTCAAATTTCGCTGATGAGCCAAATCCAGTAGGCCTTCATAGGTTACATAGGATTTGCCCTGTAAATTTATTATAAACTTTTCATTAATAGCCATTAAACCACCTCATCTATATTTTATAAATATTAGCTAAAATTAAACCTGGTAATATTAAGCAGTTGCTAGGGATAAGGTGGTTTGTTGTAATTTTAGATTAAGTATAATAAGCTTAATTTTATGGTGTTTTCTATTGCCTCCTTATGAGTTCTCTCAAAGGAGTGGGAAGCATCTACTCCGGGGCCGATTAAGGCAACTTTAAAGTCATAACCTGCTCTTAAGGCTGCAGAACCATCGGATCCATAATAGGGATAAATGTCTATCTTATAATTTAAGTTGTTTTCCTTAGCCAATTTTACCAATCTATTTTTCAGTTCTAAATCATAGGGACCAGTGCTATCCTTGGCACATATGGTAACGCTAAACTCATCCGAGGTTTGACCTTCTCCTGGTGCAGCCATGTCTATGGCGACGAATTCAAAGGTCTTTTCTGGAATAGCTGCACTAGCCCCATGGCCTACTTCTTCATAATTGCTGATGAAGAAGTTAGTGGTGTATTTAGGCTTAATATCGTTATCCGTTAAATACTTAGCTATTGCTAGCAGAGCAGCCACACCTGCTTTATCGTCCAAGTGTCTAGACTTTATAAATCCGCTTTCGGTAACCATAACTCTTGGGTCAAAAAATACGAAATCCCCTACATTGATTCCCAATTTTTCCACATCCTCTTTAGATGAAACCTTTTCATCTAGTCGAATTTCCATATTGTCCATATTTCTCTCTAGGGTTTCAGAATCTTTTCCATGGACATGGGAAGAGGCCTTTGTAGTTAATATGGTGCCAGAATACAATTCTCCTTCGCTGTTTTCAATAGAAACGTATTCTCCTTCCACGGTACTCCAAACATAGCCTCCAATCTGGGTTATTTTAATCCTACCATTGGATTTTATCTCCTTTACCATGCCGCCCAGGGTATCCACATGAGCAGATAGAGTTACCTCCTTTTCCTGATTTTTACCAGGAATAGTAGCAATTAAAGCTCCCTTTTCAGTTTTTACAGTAGAAAGCCCTAATGAATTGAACTCCCTCTCTACAAAATCTATGGCCTTCTTAGTATTGCCTGAGGGGCTGGGTATGTTTAGTAATGATACCAGCACATTTATGGTATAGTCCATGTCTATTTTCATAAACAAGACCTCCTTTAAAGTATTTCCCTTTTATTTTATACCATCTAAATATTGAATTAAAGAGGATATTAAAAAATCTTACCAAAATACTCGTATTTGTAGTATAATAGGTATAATATCCATATATTTAATACAATGGGAGTGGTTTTAGTGGTTGAAGAGGTAAGTGCAGGGGGGGTAGTAGTTTTTGGAAATGCCATACTATTATTAAGGAGATTTAACGGAGATTGGGTCCTGCCAAAGGGGAGAGTGGAAAAAAACGAAAGCTCAAGGGAAGCAGCAGTTAGAGAAGTATTTGAAGAAAGCGGTGTAAGGGCTGAAATCATTAGATATATAGGAATGGTTCATTATACTTATAAAAACATAAAGGAAAACGAAACGGTGTTTAAAACGGTCCATTGGTACTTGATGAAGGCCAATAGCATGGAATCGGTGCCTCAGAAAAAGGAAGGTTTTATAGAAGCAACTTTTGTCCACAAGGATAGAGTTAAAGATTTGGTTAAATATGAGGATGAAAGAAAAATATTAAAAAAAGTACTAAAAACTATCGACATTTAACATTATTTTAACAAAATTATTATAAAATTAAAGTAGGGTGATATAATGTCCTTTTCATCTATGACTAAAAACGAATTATCCAGATTACCCATTGAAGACCGAGCTTGTGCAGTAGCAGAATTGGCAGCTATAATTAAGATGAATGGTGCTGTTCAGCTTAATAGTAAGAAAGGTATTAGCTTACGTTTCGAAACGGAAAACGCTGCCATAGCAAGGCGAATTTTTTCTTTATTGAAGACACTATACGATACCAATGTGGAAGTGATGGTAAGAAGGAATAGGCAGCTAAAGAAGAATAATAGCTATTTGATAATGGTAAACAGTACCAAGGGGACCAAAAAAATACTTCAAGATGTAGGCATTTTAACAAACAAAAAAGGTACTAGCTTTCTATTCGATTATAAAACCCCCAAAGAATTAATTGAAGATATGAGTAACAAAAGGGCATATATCAGGGGCGCATTTTTAGGAGGAGGTTCTATAAGCAATCCCGAAAAGGCCTACCATTTGGAGTTTGTCACCAGTAGTGAAGAACATGCTGAAGAACTATCACAGATAATAAACTCCTTTGGCCTAGACTCTAAAATTGTAGCTAGAAAGGGTAATTACGTAGTCTACCTTAAAGAAGGACAACAGATAGTAGACATACTAAATATCATGGGAGCCCATCAGGCTTTGCTTAAGTTTGAAGATATCAGAGTCTTTAAAGATGTAAGAAATAATATCAATAGACTTGTGAATTGTGAAACCGCTAACCTAGGAAAAACCATAGAAGCATCCATAAGGCAAGTAGAGAGTATAGAATATATAGATAAAAAAATTGGAATTGACAAACTCCCCAAAAATCTACAGGAAATTGCTAAATTGAGGTTGCAGAATAGGGAGGCCAGTCTTAAGGAGTTGGGAACTATGCTAAATCCTCCAGTAGGCAAATCTGGAGTAAACCATAGATTAAGGAAAATTGATGAAATTGCTGAAGAATTAAGAAGAAAGGAGAATGAGCTATGATAAGAAGAACTGTGGTATTAAATAATGAAATAGGATTACATGCTAGGCCAGCCGCTCTATTTGTTCAGACCGCCAACAAATTTTCTAGCAATGTATATATTGAATTGGATGGAAAAAGAGTAAATGGTAAAAGTATAATAGGCGTTATGTCCTTAGGGGCATTCCATGGAGAGGAAATTACCCTAATCGTTAATGGGGCAGATGAAAAGGAAGCTATAGAGGAATTATCTAAATTGATTGAACATGGACTAAAAGATCTCTAGATGATAAAATCCCTTCATTGAAGGGATTATTTTATATTATATGAGTTTTGCCATAACATTATCGATTAAGGATAGATCGATAACCCTAAAGTCGTCCAGCACTTTTTCCGGCCAATTAGGAGTAGGTTTATTTTCAATAAACTTTTTAGCCGTTTGAATGCTTTCCTCTATAATCATTAGGCTATCGTAGTCCATATGGCTTTTATCCTTACTTATCATTATGGTTTTATAAGGAGTTTCATTAGGTTTTACACTACCCGATAGAGGATGGGTAAGCAATTTATAGCCTTCATGGACCCTATCCCTAACATATTCTAAAATATCTAAATAGGTAAATTCCTCATCATATTTGACTTCAACAGTATCTTTATACTTATCGTATACATATTTATTATTCGTAACTAAAATCTTATCCATTTCCAACCTCCAAAATTTTTTGATATACTTATTTTATCACAAACTGGCACTTAGTAGAAGATTGGTATAGGTAGTTTTATTTTTTTTCTAGTATGGTAGAATAAAGGTATAAATACATTTAGAAAGGGTTTTATTATGGCAGCTGGCAAGGATTTTGTCCATTTACATGTGCATACCGAATACAGCCTATTAGATGGCTCTGCTAGAATAGGAGAGCTTTTAGATAGGACAAAGGAGCTAGGTATGGATACCATAGCAATAACGGATCACGGTTCCATGTTTGGAGTGGTGGAATTCTATAAACAGGCTATAAAAAGAGAAATAAAGCCTATACTCGGCTCCGAAGTCTATGTGGCCATAAATAAATATACGGAAAGGGAACCAAAGGATAAGAATCAGTACCATTTGGTTCTATTAGCCGAAAATAATACAGGCTATCAAAACTTAATGAAGATAGTTTCAGAAGGATATGTAAATGGATTTTATTATAAGCCTAGGATAGACCATGATGTATTAGCTAGATTTAGTGAAGGCATAATCGCTTTAAGCGGCTGTTTAGGGGGAGAAATCCCCAAAAGCCTATTAGATGGAAATTATGAAAGGGCAAAGGAAATTGCCCTTAAATATAAGGATATATTTGGTCAGGATAATTTTTTCCTAGAGATACATGACCATGGAATGGAAGAACAAAAGACCATAAATGAGCAGATTATAAGATTAAGCAAGGAGACAGGAATTCCTTTAGTAGCTACCAATGATGTCCATTATTTAAAAAAGGAAGATGCAATAGTCCACGATGTGCTATTATGCATTCAAACGGGGAAAACCATCGACGATGCTGATAGGATGAGGTTTCCTACAAATGAATTCTATTTAAAATCCTACCATGAGATGGAAGAGATATTTGGACATGTTAAGGAAGCCTTGGAAAACACCCGTTGGATTGGAGACAGGTGTAATGTTACTTTAGATTTTGACACCCTACACTTACCCGAGTTCCAAGTGCCAGAAGGCTATACCAATGTAGAATACTTAAGAAAGCTCTGTATGGATGGATTAGAAGAAAAGTATGAAGAAATTACTCCGGAAATAATGGAGAGATTCAATTTTGAATTCAATACCATAGTGGATATGGGTTATGTAGATTATTTTCTGATAGTTTGGGACTTTATCAAATTTGCCAAGGATAATGGGGTAATGGTAGGGCCTGGGAGGGGTTCTGCTGCAGGAAGTATCGTATCCTATGCCCTAGGAATTATCGATATTGACCCATTGGAATACGACCTATTATTTGAAAGGTTTTTAAATCCTGAAAGGGTATCTATGCCGGATATAGATATAGATTTTTGTTATGAGAGAAGGGAAGAGGTAATAGACTATGTAGTAGAAAGATATGGAGAGGATAGGGTAGCACAGATAATAACCTTTGGAACCATGGCTGCCCGTGGGGCAATTAGAGACGTAGGAAGGGCTATAAATATGCCCTATGGGGAAGTAGACTATATAGCTAAGCAAATTCCAATGGAATTGGGCATGACCATTTCAAAAGCCTTAGAGGTAAATAAGACTTTAAAGGAGCTCTATGAAACTAGGGATGAAGTGAGGCATCTAATAGATTTAGCCATGGCAGTTGAAGGCTTACCAAGGCATACCTCTACCCATGCAGCAGGAGTGGTTATCTCAAAGGAACCTATTACTAGCTATGTCCCTCTAGCTAGGAATAACGATGCCATAACCACCCAATTTAACATGATTGAACTAGAGGAATTAGGCCTTTTAAAGATGGACTTTTTGGGGCTAAGAACCCTGACAGTAATAAGGGATGCAGTAAATCTAATAGAAAGAAATCACGGTGTAAAGGTGGATTTTTCCAACTTTACCTATGATGACCCCAAGGTCTTAGAATTGTTTGCAAAGGGCGAGACTTTAGGAATATTCCAGTTTGAGTCTGCTGGTATGAGGCAGTTCTTAAAGGAATTAAAGCCTAATATGTTTGAAAACTTAATAGCGGCCAATTCCCTATTTAGGCCAGGACCCATGAATCAGATTCCTCAATATATTCAAAACAAGAACAATCCTGAAAGGATTGAGTACCTACATCCTAAATTAAAGCCCATTTTAGAAGTAACCTATGGTTGCATAGTATACCAGGAACAGGTTATGCAGATAGTTAGAGACATAGGTGGATTTACCATGGGAGGGGCAGACTTATTAAGACGGGCTATGGGTAAGAAAGAAATGGATGTAATGGAGAGGGAGAGGAAGAGATTCATCTATGGCGAGACCAATGAAAAGGGCGAAGTGGTAATAAAGGGAGCCATAAGAAATGGAGTAGATGAAAAGACGGCTAATAAGATATACGATTTGATGTTGGATTTTGCTAAATATGCCTTTAATAAGAGCCATTCAGCTGCCTATGCGGTAGTGGCTTATAGGACGGCTTGGCTCAAATACTACTACCCGGTAGAATTTATGGCAGCCCTTATAAGTAGTGTTATGGGAGATACCAACTCGGTCTCCTTATACATCCAAGAGTGTAAGAGGTTAGGCATAGAGATACTGCCACCCGATATAAACGAAAGCTATAAAAGGTTTACCGTTGTCGACGGGAAGATTAGATTTGGATTGATGGCTATAAAAAATGTGGGAGAAAACTTTATAGATGCAATCATTAAAGCCAGAGAAGATGGACCCTTTACAAGCTTTACGGATTTCTGTGAGCGAATAGAGAGTATCGACTCTTCCGTTATGAATAAAAGAGCAGTTGAAAGCCTTATAAAATGTGGAGCCATGACTAGCCTTGGAGGAAACAGAGCCCAACTTCTAGCAATCTTTGAAAAGACTATGGATGGAATCCATGCAGATAAAAAGAGAAATATAGAAGGTCAGTTTTCCATGTTTGATACCATAGATACCAAGATGGCCAAGGATAATCTACCCGATTTAGAGGAATTTCCTCAAAGGAACTTATTGGCCATGGAAAAGGAAACCCTGGGAATCTATATCAGTGGCCATCCATTAAAGCCCTATGAAGAGGAATTAAAAAAAATATCTACTTTAACCACTTCTGAACTATTACAAGCCCAAGAACAATTGGAGAACAATATGAATGCTAATCTAGATGGAAAAAGGGTAGTAATTGGAGGTATTGTAGTTGCTAAAAAGAATAAGATTACTAAAAACAATAATATGATGGCCTTTATCACCTTAGAAGACCTATATGGGGCAATTGAATGTATAGTCTTTCCTGCTACCTATGATAGGTACAACCGCTTAATTGAAGAGGACAGTTTGGTGGTAATTGAAGGCAAGGTAAGCCTAAGTGAAGAAGAGGAGCCTAAAATAATATGTGAAAGAATTACTCCATTAAATAAGTACAAGACCGGAAAGCTTTACTTGAGGATACCCAATGGGGAATCTCTAAACACCTTCAACGCCATTAAAAGAATATTATCAAAATATAGGGGTGAGACTCCTGTATATGTATATTTAGAAAGGGAGAATAAAACCGTAATGGCTAATAGGGATTTATGGGTAGATGTGGAGAAAGACCAGCTATTCTCTGAATTAACGGAAATATTAGGTCAAGATAATATAAAAATATCATAGGACATTAATACGTTAAAAATAATCGGGTTTTATGTTATAATTTAAGATATAGAAAAGGGTCTAAGCTAGACTAAAGTTGGGAGAGTGTAACCATGTGGACAGCGGTTTATTTGGCTACAGGTTTTGATAAGGCAACAAGCATAGAGAATAAGCTGTTGGAAGAGGGATTCTTAGTAAAAAAACGACTGTTTTCAAAAGAAGGTGATGAGGAGCTTTATGAGATATTAGCTCCTGAATTTGAGGCTAGTGAAATACAAGCCGTATTATATGACTTAGGTATTATTTAATCAATAATAAAATAGTTGGGAGGAAAGCAAGATGAAGACAATAGGCGTACTAACTAGTGGTGGAGATGCTCCAGGTATGAATGCAGGCATTAGGTCTGTAGTAAGAACATCTATCTATAATGGTGCTAAGGTATTAGGAATTAAACAAGGATTTAATGGACTAATAAATGGGGATATAGAAGAGATGAACTTATCCTCTGTAGCTGATATAATCCACAGAGGAGGTACTTTCCTAAGAAGTGCTAGGTGTGAAGAGTTTAAGACAGAAGAAGGTTTCAAAAAAGCCTTAAACGTAATAAAGGTCTTTGGAATAGACGGATTAGTAGTGCTAGGTGGAGACGGCTCCTTTAAGGGGGCACAAAAGTTAAGTCAAGCAGGAGTACCAACTATTTGTATTCCATGTACAATAGATAATGACATGGGTTATACCGATTTTGCTATAGGATTCTTTACAGCCGTTGAAACGGTAGTAGATGCCATAAGTAAAATTAGGGATACCTCTGCTTCCCATGGAAGGGCTAACATAATAGAGGTCATGGGAAGGGAATGTGGAGATATAGCCTTGTACTCAGGTTTGGCAGGTGGAGCGGAAAGTATTATCGTTCCAGAAATAGAATTTGACATAGATGAGGTATGTAGAAAGATTATACATGGTAGGAATAGAGGAAAACTTCACCATATCATAGTATTGGCAGAAGGAATAGGAAATGCATATGAGGTAGGAAAGGAGATAGAGGAAAAGACAGGGGCGGAAACTAGAGTGACCATACTAGGTCATATTCAAAGGGGAGGAACTCCTACAGCTTTCGATAGAATCATAGCCAGCAAAATGGGACATGAAGCTGTAGATTTGTTGCTTTCAGGTGAAGCAGGAAAGGCTTTAGGCATTAAATGTAATCAATTGATTAGTATAGACATAGAAGAAGCGTTGAACACTAAGAAGGAGTTTGACAAAAGTATGTATGAAATTGGGAAAATACTATCTATATAGGGATGAGGTGTAATTATGAAAAAAACCAAGATAGTTTGTACCATTGGACCAGCTTCCGAAAAGGAAGAGATTTTAAGGCAGTTATTCTTAAAGGGAATGAATGTGGCAAGACTTAATTTTTCTCATGGCAACCATGAAGAACATAAAAAGAGGATAGATACAATAAAGAAATTGAGGGAAGAACTGGATTTGCCCATTGGAATTATGCTGGACACCAAGGGACCAGAAATTAGATTGGGCAGCTTTAAAGAAGAAGAGATAGAATTAAAAGCTGGAGATACCTTTACCCTAACTAGTAGGGAAATATTAGGAGACAATACAATAGCAAGTGTGTCCTATGAGGGTTTAGCTCAGGATGTTGAAGTAGGCAACAAGATTTTAATAGATGATGGTTTAATTGAGTTGGAAGTTGTGGAGGTTGTTAGCGAAACGGATGTAAGATGTCTTGTTCTAAATGGTGGGACAGTAAAAGACCATAAGGGCATTAACCTGCCCGATACATCCGTCAACTTGCCAGCTATAACGGAAAAGGATATTGAGGATATCAAGTTCGGAATTGAAAATGAAGTAGACTTTATTGCCGCCTCTTTTATAAGAAAGGCTGAGGATGTTCTAGAAATAAGAAAAATTTTAGAAGAATATGGTGGAGAACATATAGATATTATTTCTAAAATAGAAAATAGAGAAGGTGTAGAGAACATAGATGAAATCATAGAAGCTTCTGACGGAATAATGGTGGCTAGAGGGGATTTAGGAGTGGAAATAGAAACAGAAGAAGTCCCCTTAATCCAGAAGCAGATAATAAAAAAGTGCAACCTAGCAGGTAAACCGGTAATTACTGCAACCCAGATGTTGGACTCTATGATGAGAAATCCTAGACCTACAAGGGCTGAAGTAACCGATGTGGCCAATGCTATCTTGGATGGAAGTGATTCCATCATGCTTTCTGGAGAAACGGCAGCAGGAAAATATCCAGTGGAAGCAGTGAAAACTATGCATGATATTGCCATCAGGACTGAAACATCGGATGAGTATTTAGAAGTTCTAAAACGCCGTCCAGTGGATAAATATATTTCCACTACCAATGCTATAAGTAAGGCAACCTGTACAACGGCGGAAGATTTAGATGCAAGTGCAATTATTACTGCCACCTCTTCTGGATATACTTCTAAAGCCATATCCAAATTTAGACCAAAGGCTCCAATAATTGCAGCAACTACAACGCCAAGAGTAATGAGAAAATTATCCTTGGTATGGGGAGTTTATCCTGTTCTATCCGTAGAAAGTGATCTTACAGATGAGGTAATAGACAGGTCTATCCATAGTGCTATGGAAAAAGGCTACATTAAAGAAGGGGATTTAATAATAATTACTGCAGGTATCCCAGTAGGAGTTAGTGGTACCACCAATTTGATTAAAGTCCATACAGTAGGAAAGGTGCTAGTAAAAGGAACTGGAATAGGTAAACAATCTGTTGCAGGAAAGGTGTGCATTGGGAGCAGTAAAGATCAATTAGCAGATAAATTTGAAGAAGGAGATATCCTAGTTAGCAAGTTTACCGATAAGGATATGGTGGAATTTATGAAAAAGGCTTCGGCTATTATAGTAGAGCAAGAGGGATTAACTTGCCATGCAGCAATAGTAGGATTGAGCTTAGGAAAACCCACTATTGTTGGAGCTACAGATGCTACAAAGATATTAAAAGAGGGAGAAATAGTTACCGTAGATGCTGTTACCGGCCTTGTTTACAAGGGCGAAGCCAGGGTCTTATAGAGGTGAAATCATGGAAGTAGAAACATCCATTAGGGTAAGATATAAGGAAACAGACCAGATGGGAGTTGTATACCATGGCAACTATTTCACCTGGTTTGATATAGGTAGGACTGAATTTTTTAGGAAGTTAAATATGGATTATGGGAAGTTGGAAGAAAATGGGGTGCTTTTACCCGTAGTTGAAGCAAACTGCAGGTATATAACTCCTGCTAGATATGATGATGAGATAATAATAAATACTAAATTGGTAAAACTAAAGGGGGTAAGACTAGAATTTGAATATAGCCTATTGAGGAAGAAGGATAACGAATTGATTGCAAGGGGAAATACTATCCATGCTTTTGTAGATAGGGATTTGAAACCCATAAATTTTAGGAAAAAATATAGAGAAATATGGGCCCTGCTAGAATCAAATATTAATATATAAGGTTTCATTAGCAATGAGGGTAATTATGAAGAAAATAATATTATTATTGATATTATTGCCTATTTTAGATCTATATATTTTAGTAAAAGCTTCTCAAAATATAGGTTTTGTAACCACTTTTTTGGCCATCATATTGACGGGAATTATAGGACTTTTTCTAGCCATTTTATAAAAGATATATTAAATCTAAACTATACAGAATGGCTAAGAAAGGCTATAGCGGCATATTTATAAGGTGGTAGAATCATAAGTATAAATTTAGAAGTTTATGGATAAAATTTAAAATAAAAAGGAACTGATTCTATTAGTTTTTCATCTTTGGGCACAAGCTGTGCCCTATTTTTTTGAAAGGAGTATTCTATGGAAGGCTTTAAAGTAGGAGATAGAATAAAACTAGAAATAATCGATATAAGCAGTGAAGGAATGGGAGTAGGCAGATATAATAACTTTACTTTTTTTGTTGAGGATGCAATTTTAGGGGATGTAGTATATGCTGAGATAACAGAAATTAAAAAGAGATATGGAATAGGAAGGACCTTGGAAATATTAGAAAAATCCCCCTATAGGATTGAATCTAAATGCCAACACTTTTACCAGTGTGATGGCTGTCAACTGCAAAACTTATCCTATGAAAAGCAGCTAGAATTGAAAAAGGATAGGGTCATAAACAGCTTAAGGAGAATAGGTAAAATAGAGGATGTATTGGTAAAGGATACCATAGGAATGGACTACCCTTATAGGTATAGAAATAAGGTGGAGTTTCAAGTGGGGAAGGGCTATAAAATAGGTTTTTTCAAAAGGAAATCCCATACTATAGTTCCGGTTGAAAAATCCATTATACAGAATGAAATAGTAGATGATATATTGCTTTTAATTAAGGAATTTATGAAAAGATATAAAGTAGACGGCTACGATAGAAAAAGTAAGAAGGGAATAATTAAAAATATTATGATTAGAACTACCCAGGACAATAAGGCCATGGTGGTAGTAGTAACTAAGGATGATAAGCTTCCCCATAAAAGGGAGTTAATAGAGATGCTTACTACTCCTTATGGACTATCAACTATTTCCAAGGAAACGGTGGTAAGTATCTATCAAAATATAAATAGAAACGATAAATTAGTGACTTTAGGACCTAAGGATATAAAGCTATACGGAGAGGACAAGATCCTGGATTTCATAGGTGAGTATAGATTTTTAATCTCTCCCAAATCCTTCTTCCAAGTTAACCATAAACAGACAGAAGTTCTATACGATAAGGTAATAGAATATTTAAATCTAACTGGTAGTGAGGTTATTGCAGATCTGTATTGCGGAATAGGCACCATCTCCATCTATATTTCCAAATATGCAAAGAAGGTATATGGGGTAGAAGTTGTAAAAGAGGCCATAGAAGATGCTAAAGAAAACCTAAAATTAAATAACATAGATAATGTGGACTTTATCCTGGGCAAAAGCGAGGAAGTGCTACCAAAACTAAACCAAAAAAATATAAATATCGATGCCATAATAGTCGACCCACCCAGAAAGGGTTTAGAAAAGTCGTTAATAGATTCCATAATAGAGGCTAATCCCAAAAAGATTGTATATGTATCCTGCAATCCATCAACTCTAGCAAGGGATTTAGGATATTTAGTAGAGGAAGGCTATAAGGTAGTAGAGGTGCAGCCTGTAGATATGTTCCCACACACGACACACGTTGAGTGTGTTGTGTTGATAGAGAAGGAATAGGTTGAAATAGCTAGGTTGAAGGCATTTTGGGTAAATATGTATGTGTGTTTTATGTTCTCTTAGTTAGTATGAGGGAACATATTTTATTTAGGGGGTCTATTGTGT